>CAXEZH010000243.1:0-18651 GCA_964000695.1 uncultured Mycolicibacterium sp.
CAGGTAAGAACGCAAACCTCAGCGAGCTGGCACGGATATGGGGGTCAGAATCCCGCAAAAGCCCAGGTCAGGCCCTCGCCGTGGTGAGCTTCCTTTTACGAGCACAGGTAAGAACGCAAACCTCAGCGAGCTGGCACGGATATGGGGGTCAGAATCCCGCAAAAGCCCAGGTCAGGCCCTCGCAACCCCGCACACACCACCGGCGGCAGAGGCTGGAAGACCGGAGCCAAAGACGTTGGTGGAGTGCTCATCCAGCCTCAGCTCCTCACTACGCCGTGGCCGGTCATCCAGGTCGCTCTGCGCTGGGACGGCTGGGCCGACTGGCCCGATGACGAGGACAACGAAAAGGCGATCGAGAACGCCAAGAGCGGCTCGACCTACTTGCACGCCCGCTACCGGACCGTCGACCTCTACGCCCAGGAGCACACCATCTGGCAGGACGGCAGCACCACCTATCTGCTGACCACCGCAGAGGCCGAGCTGCCGATCTACCGCAATTCCTGGTTCCTCAGTCCCAACTTCGAGTCTGTCGTGCGCAAGCGCGTCGAGGCCGGATATAACCGGCCAGCCGCCGACAAGCCCCCGGTGGTCAATCCGACCCAGAACTGGTTCTGGGAGCTGGTGCTGTACCACCTCGACATCCCCAACGAGGCCTGATGGCCGCTCGCTGGGCGGCTGTTCATGCTCACCGCGTCTGCTTGGTTGAACAGTGCAACCGCCCCCACCTAGCTCGTGGTCTGTGCAGCATGCACTGGCAGCGAGCGAAGAAGAGCGGCGAGCTTCGTCATCACCGCAAGGCTCAGATCCCCAAGCGCAAGGGCTGTTCGGTGGACGGTTGCGATCGTGCGCACCATGCTCGTGGGCTCTGCAACATGCACCACAAGCGGGCCATGTGGCGGGGCACGCTTGATCAGCACTCCTGGAACGACACCAGCAGCGTCGAGCCGATCACCCGTCAGGATCGCAAGTGCTCAGAGCCCGATTGTGACCGCAAGCATCGCGCTCGTGGGCTGTGCTACATGCACTACCAGCGCGCCAAGGCTGCGAAGTTCTGTTCCAAGCGTGGTTGCCAGAAGCCAGTGAAGGGCAAGGGCCTGTGTCACAACCACTACCAGCGCCAGAACCAGCGGCAGAACCGCCAACGGCGCAAGGCCGGAATCAAGTGTCTGGTCCCTGACTGCGATGCCCTGGAGTTCGACCACGGCCTGTGCCGCCCTCACTTCATCGCGGTCAAGAACATCGACGGCCTCGACGACTGGGACGACCTGAAATCGACGCTGTTCACAAGTGGTGACGGCGACTAGGACGGAGGCCAAGTGGCTCTCGGCACGATCACCTTCGGGGTAAACCCCGACCTGGAGAAGAAGGCAACCCGAGTCCTCAAGCACGACCGCAAGGTGCGAGGCATCAAAGGCGTCGAGGCGCTCTCCGAGGAATACGCCTGGCTGACCGAGCAGCAACTGATGCTTCGTGAGGACCGGGAGATCGGAAACAGGCTCGGTTATCCCGACCCCGAGATCGTCTCCGGGGTCTATTGGCGGGCCTACAACCCGCTGTTCGGCAAGCGACCACAGCGCCAACTCAGCGAGGTCTGAGCCGCGCTCAACCGCGCAATGGATGGGCCTCGCGCCCAGCAAGTGGAAGGACCCCAGCAGTGGCGCTGAAGAACCCGCTACAGGGCACCAAGCCCGCAACCGTCGGCCTCTTCTTGTTGACCTGCCTCTGGGCTGTCTTCCAGTGGCGAGACCCAACCCCACCGCCGGTCCTGGACCAGATCCTGGTGGCCAGCTTCGGTGTCTGGTTCGCCAACGAAGCCATCGACCGCAAGAACAAAGACGCGCCTCGGCGCACCATCACGACCAATTCTGACGGCTCGATCACGGTCGCTGAAGACGACGAGGACCCCGAGCCGCCACCAGATAGAAGGAGCGGCTGATGGACATCCTCGGCCTGTTCGCAGGCTTCGTCACCTGGCAGACCCCGCTGAGCTTCCTGGCCGGTGTCGGTGTGCATCACCTCTACTGCAAGTACATCCGAGATCGGGAGAAGCCTTTGTATCGCACCAAGAAGGACGGGTCCTATGGCTTTAGCAGCCGATTCTGGACCTACACGATCATCGCCACGATCATCATCGGCTGGATCGGCTGGCGCACCCAGGACACCGCCAACCAGGTCCAGCGCCAGTCTCAGATCACCACCCAGTTCGCCGAGCTGACCAACGACTGTCTCCAGCAGGTGGTGGACACCCTGACCACCCGTGTCGGCTACAACGACGACATCGCTCAGCTCGATGACCGGCGGCAGCGGGCGTGGGAGGGCCTGATCTTCAGCCTCTCGGCCATCCAGACCAACCAGACCCAGGCCCAGCGTGACGAGCAGGCCGAGCCGATCCTCGATCAGTTCACCGCCGAGATCCGGGCCATCAACGCCGACCAGGCCAGGCTCGCCTCCAAGCGCGAGCAGAACCAGTACCCGAACTGCGCCCAGATCGAGCCGCAGAGATAAGACCTCCTGTCCCGGTGCTGTCGAGCGATCGTCGTCCATGGGCGTGGGCGCGACGGGTCTCCGGCACCGGGACAGGTTGACTAGTCATCCATCTTCCCGCTTCTGGCCGCGTCCTCGTCGCGCTCCCGCCTCAATTCTTCGATCGTGGCGCTGACCTCGGCCCTTCTGCTCATCAGGTCATCCCAGACTTGCTGGCCAAACTTCGTGATGATCTGGTCCTTATGGGCACCAAGCTCATTCATCGTTTCGACGTCCCTAGCCGTCAATGCGTCAAGGCGTCTCCATAGCTCATTTTTCACTCTCCTCAGCTTGGCGTTGCGGACGCTGAGATCCACAATCTGCCAACCTGTGCGGAGAACCTGGAACAGGAAGCGCACGATGTCAAACGCCATTCTGGCCAGGAACAACAAGACCATGACCCACAGGAACCAGTAAGCCGAGTCGATAAGTGACCTGAAGTCGGGCCGTTCACTATCTGGCCGAACATAACTCAGGCCATAGACCGCGAGCAGCATCGCCATCAAGATGGCTGAGAACCACAGTCTGGGAGCCATCTCTCGCTGGCGTTCTTCACGAGACACCATCTGCTCGATCCGTTCGGCGATGTGTCGCTCTAGCCTCTTCGCCTCGTCTGCCTCTGGGTTCAATCTGCGCAGGATCGAGATGTCGCGGTCGAGGTTAGTGCGGGAGTCGTTCGCCTCCCGCTGCCTGATCAAGAACGTGCTTAGAACCTGAAGGCCGACCGCACCGGCAGCTACGAGTGCCACGACTATCTCGGTGCTCATCATCCGACGATAAGCCGCCCTTTCGACCTATTCCGTTAGCCACACGGCCCGCAAGAAAGGAGACATCCTCAATGCCTGCACTGACTCACTTCACCGCCAAGCTGCGCTACCAGGCGATCACGGGCGACGAGGAGGTCGACATCGACTACGACCCCCAGAACAAGGGCATCTACGCCGGGGTCACCATCACGCCATTCATCAAGGACGGCCAGGGAATCAACGCCTCGACCATCCAGGCACCGACGCTGACGCCGGAGGCGGCGATGGTGGTGCTGGCACCGATCCGGGCTCGTTTGGACAACGGTGTCCTGATGTTGCGCGTGGACCCGGACCGCCCAGTCGACAACTACGCCAACCTCGCAGCCTTCCCCGGCACCGGAAACACCGCTCGGCCCTACCGAGCCCAGGACACCCCGATCATCTACGCCTGGACCGGTTCGGCCTACGAGGTCACCGACAGCTACACCCCAGTCCGTCTGGTCGCCCAGACCGATGTCCTCGGGCTGCCGGAAGGCGCGATCCTGGGCTACCGCTTCAGCTTCGACCACGTCACGTTCAACGGAGGGGATCAGGAGCTGGCCCGCTTCGCCATCGCCGCACCGAACACGGACGCGGTGCTCAACGTGGCCACCGCAGAACGCATCCCGCTCTGAATAGGAGGACCCATGAGGTACTACCCGACGATCGTCCTGTGCCTCGTGGTCTGGGTCACGATCATCGTCGCCCGGACCGACTCGACCAACGAGATGGACTTCGAGCGTGCCTTCGCCATCGGTACGGCAGCAATCTGCTGGCTCACGATCGGGGTCTGCGTCCAGAAGATCCGGCACTCCGAGGACTGACGAGAACGCCTTCGCCTCCGGCTTGCGACTGCGGAGGATCGCTCCCGTGTCTACGGTCGCCCGAGAGAGGGGTATTCCCCGTCAACGTGTTGTGACTGTCTGAGCTGACCCCCCGTGCGATCATCGCCCTGTGGACTGGGGGGAACTGAGTCAGCGGCCATTCGCAGCAGAAGTGTGGGGAACGGTGGCTGAGTGGGCTGGCGCTTTCGGGACCGTGTCAGCAGTCGCCGTCGCGCTGTGGTCGGCTTCGCGGGATCGCCGGATTAACGCTCGGCTCCAGGCCCAGCAGATCGTCCTGCGTCACGACGCAGCCGGGAGTGACGTACTGATTCAGAACCTATCCGCGCAGCCGATTTTCAAGGCGCAGTTGAGATGGCACATCGCCCGCTTCAAGCCACCTAAGGGAGTCGAACTCTCCAACCCGCGCAGGGAGATCGAGGCCAACCTTGGTGCGAACGCGGAGGAATGGGACGTCATTGAGCCTGGGGAACTGACACGTTCACTCCATCTGCACTCGCAACCTATGGTCATCGACATTTTCTTCATCCCGCGACTGACCTTCCAGGACGTTAGAGGGCAGATGTGGAAGATCGAGCCGCTCGGGGTGGGTAACGGTAAGCCCAAGAAGATCCGGCGGCATCGCTTACTCCGCAGGTTGGCCAGCTACCCCGCCGTCAGTACCGCCGTGATGACTGTGTCGGTGGGCTGGGAACTCCTCCGCCTCAAGATCTTTGAAAGGAAGAAAGGGTAGAGGTGCCGGTTAGGGGCAGGTCCCGCAGAGGTCCGCAGATAAACCATAGTTCTTCAAGCCCCCAGCCACTGTTGCAACTGCGCACGCACCTTAGCGCTGAAGCCCAGCGGGTGAAATTGACCCGGAACTACTAGGACCTCGCGCCCGAGGAGCTGTTGGTAGAGCTTCTGGTCCTTGGCGGTCGATCCCTCGGTGCCTGGAGGCCGATACGCCAGCACAGCTAGCGCGGCATCACAGTCACGAAGTGCATCTCGAAGATGGGCATCGTTGAGGCTGTGCCCGATCACGAACACGTGACTAGCCGCCCGCAAGAGAGTAAGGAAGCTGGTCCAGGTGCGGTCCAGGCCAGCCGTGAAGTTCGATGGGTTTTTCGAATTGTCGGGAAGCAGCAGTGCTGGCCTCTTGCCGGGTGTATAGGGCCTGTCGTTGGGGTCCTGGATGATTGTGTTGTTCTCGTCGTAATACCAACCCACAGCACCATGAAGATGCACTACCGGTACCTGGGCGAAGTTGACACCGTCCTCGGCTAACTCGTCGAAGGTCTCCGGCTCATACACTCGTGTCCCGCCTCCTGCTGGCCGCGTGAAGCCGTCCACAAGCTGCAAATCCGCGTCAATGTCGACCGCGATCTCTATCGCTGGGTCGAAATTGGTCGTGGCGTGCCAAATGCGCGTCCCCCCGAGATTCCAACCCAAGACATCGTCGTGAAGGTACTGGTAGGCCTGTGCAGCCAGCTCATTGTCGACTCGCCTGCCATTGAAGGACTCGAAGAGGTTGACACGAATATCCTGGGTAGTTTCCTGCACTGCGCGGTGGGCGTTCTGAGACCATTGCGTGAAGGATGGTGATACTCCCATATTCCCCTTGCCGGGATTACCCAAGTACCCGAATCTCTCGACCAGCGGAAGAGATTGCGCGAACGCCAGAAACTTCCCAAGTTCTGCCTCGAACTTGGCACCCGGCATGTCTCGCGTAATTCGAAGCTGCTTCGCTCTCGCATCTCCTAGCTGTTCGACCAGCGACGTCGCCCAATCGGGCATCATCGGGATGGGGCGATCGTCAGCGCCTAAGGAAGTGCTAGCTCCAGCGCCAGTGATGACCAGCACGGAGCGGGTCGGCGACGACTGATCTCGCACCATGCGGCCCTCTCCTCGATTTTGACGGCAGCTCCGCCCCGACCTTATCGCCGCTTTCCGACACGACTTCAGAGCTGCGGTCCGCCATTGAGTGCATGCTTAAGCTGCGCTCATCCAGCAGACGGTCTACGACCGCCGTGGATGATTCTCCTCCGCACTCGCTGATCGCCCGCCGCACGACACGCAGCAAGCTCAGCTCAGCATCGCGATGTCGTCGAGATCCCGCACACCTTGAACTCTATTGCCGTGCGCTACCACCTCAATGCAGCAGTTCACACACAGGGCCAGAGCGTTCTACCCTCAGTTCTATGGGGGATAGAAGAAGTTGGGGAGACAGGTTCGCGCAGTGGCTTACCGCGCTGCCGACTGGGAAGAAGTTCGTCGTCTCGCTCGGACTGGTGTTGAGCGCGATCGTGCCTGCTGGGCAGATTGTCGAGGCGGTGGCCCCACTGGTGTGGGGGTCGGGCGATCAGTCGGGCGATCAGACGGTGCATATAACCTGTGGCGACCGGGAGGTCGAGCGGACTTTCAGCAAGGAAGAACTTGAAGTCAAATCTGGGGATGTTCAGTCTCTGGTAGTGGAGATGTGCACGGCCTAGCCTTTCACCTTCGCGCATCAAGTTCGTGTCCGTATACGGTCGAGTCCATGAAGGGGATTCTCATCGCGGGGGCGATCTTGGTGACAGCAGCAACGGCGTGCAGCCCAGGGCCGACGGAGGAGCCGTCCGTCGCTTCGTCCAGTGCCGAATCAAGCTCGGCGATCACCGCCAGCGCATTACCTACGACGACAGTGCCTTCGCCGACAAGCGCAGCTCCGGCGACCACCACGCCGCCTGGTGGACGGATGAACGCGCTCTTTTGTCAGCACACCGCCTACAACGGCGGGCCGTACTACGTCCAGGTCTTCAACCCCAAGCTCCCTCCGGGTATGTGCACCGCCTCCGAGCGCGACTTCACCCAAGAGGAGTTCCAGGACATCCCTGGTCTCAAGCGCCGCTGCATTCTCGATCGAGACGAGCAGATCGCCCAGAAGCACGCCATCGTGTCGATCTACAGCGACGAGACGCCGGAGAGTGTCGAAGCAGCGCGCATCATGTGCGACAGCACTGACAACGAGTTCATCGAGTAACCGACGTTGTCGGACACCGCAAAGCCCCGCCCCGATGCATCACTTCACAGGCTCGTCTCAGGCGCTCAGCTAGCGGTGCACCTACCTTCGAAGCCATGCTCAGCCGCTTTACTCGCTGGTACGACGCTCAGGACATCATGGTGAGGTTCAGTCTCTGGGTCTTTCTCTGCTCCGGCGTGCTCGCAGCGATGCTGGCCTCGCAGATCGTCATGTCTTGGTAACTCAGCAGCCCAAAATCGCCCGGCATCGACACCTGAAAACGCCTGGTGAAGCACAGCCGGGCGCTCTATCCTCGGCGTCATGGGGGGAAACAAGAATCGTAGGGACGCCTTCGGGCGCTGGTATCAAGCCCGAGGGAAGGGCCAGCAGTACCTGCTGTGCCTGATCCCCGTCGTGGTGGCGATCGTCGCCATGAAGCTGATCATTCCGCTGCTGCCTGAGCAGGAGCAGCAGTCGGCGCACGGACCGCTCCACGTGCATTGCGGTGGCGTACTGACGGCCATCCTCGAAAGGGACGATCCGCGAGTCCTATGGGCACTAGAGAACCAAAGCCTCGAAGGTATCTGCCCAGCTCCCTGAGTGCCGGAGACCCCAGGTAGCAGAAAGCCCCGCCCGGAGCACCGGAGCGGGGCCTTCTTTGTGTTGTGGGCTAGACCAGCTCGATGTCATCGTCGTAGATGGCTTCTGGATCGAGCACATACTCATCTTCGCCGTCGCGACCCTCGATGATCCTGGCCAGCACTTGGTACGGCTCGACGGTCAGCTTGCAGACGAAGCCGTCGCCTTCGTCGTACCTGGCTGCAAACCAGCGCGCCATCTCCAGCGAGGACGTCCACGACATACGGCCCGCAAAGGCCTTATCCCGGACACCGCGATAGAGCGTGATCGGCTCTTCGGGATGGCTCAGGTGCTCCCAGGCAGCCAGGAACAATGCTTGCCACTCCCAATCCTCCAGGTGCTGCTGCGGGTACTCGGCCATGGACCAGGCGTCCTGCACCGCGCTAGCCAGAAGCTCGGTGTCGAACACGGGAGACCCGTCGTCCTTCTGGTCGATGGTGAAGGCTCCTTCGGTGAAGTGGTCCCAGAGGATTCCGGGCAGAGCGTTGCGTCCGCCGTACGTGGTCCCGACCATGCTCATCCACTCGCCGTAGACGTCGCGCACTGCGGGGGCGGTCACTTCGCCGCCTCCAGCTCGACCACGGCCTCGTCGAACTTTTCGCTGAATTTGGCGAGCCACAGCACGAGGTCCGAGAGCTTCCTCGACTCGATGCACACACTGCCGTCGTCGGCGGTCACGCTCCAGAACGGGCCACGGTGAGTCTGGTAGTACTCCTCCTCCTCCTCCTCCTCCTCCTCGGCGGTGATGTAGCGCGGAATCAGTACGCCCAGCTCGATACGCCGAAGACGGATCGGCTCAGTGGACAGCTCGGTCGAGTAGGCGTCGACCTTGAAGTGTTCGTTGATCTCGGCGCTGCGCCGAGGCCCATCGAGCCAGATCTGTACGGCTTCGTCCGGGGTCTGGTGCCGCTCGACGCCATCCTTGATCGCCGATGCGGCCTTCAACGCCTCGATCCACCTGTCGAGATCGGCGACGTCGTACACGACCCTGCTGCCGATCTTGCGCCAGACAGGGCCTCCGCTTTCCTGTCGGCGGTATGCCCGAAGTGTCGACTCTCCGAAGCCGGTGTACTCGGCAGCTTCGCTACTCGTCAGGGTGCCCTTGGGCCTGAGCGCGTCCCGGACCGCCTGGGTCACTTGCGGCTTCGGCTTCTTCGTGAGTGTGGTGGTCATGATGGGTGGAGATCCTTTCGATGGGTGCGACAAACAGCACGTGACCGGTGGTCACGCGCTCCCCATGGGTGGCTTGTCGGTCCATTGATCGGTGCAGGATCGGCCCAACGAGATCAACGGTACGGCATGGCGCTAGCGTTGCCAAGCGCCTGCTAGCGCCCAACCGACTCGCTCGATACCGGTGCACTCGTATCCGAATCTGACTGTCTACCAACAGAAAAAGCCCCGCTGCGGACGTTTGTCCTGGCGGGGCTGCTCTTTGTTTATAGTTAGCTAGAGCCTTTCTTGGCGACTTGACCGGTTCGTCACGGAGCCATCTCCGGGCATACGTCGATGTACATGGCGCGGGCGATCTGCTCAGACGTAGCCAAGCCGAAGCCGTACTCCTGGGAGATGCCGATCGCCGAGGAGCCCTTGCAGATGGCCTCCGCTGCTAGAGCCACCATGATCCCGCGATCCTCGATCAGGTATCCGAGATCGTGGTTGCGCAGCGCGTTGGCGTAGGGCTCAGCCCAGTCGAACTCGGTCTCGCAGCACTCAGCCCGGGCGGCAGGTGCCCCAAACAGGGCGACGACTGCCGACACGACGATGGCAAGAGTCTTGGTCATCATCAGTTCCCCTTCACTGCCGAGCCCGGAACGCGGCGATCGTGCACTCCTGGACGGCCAGCCCGTAGTCATCGCCCGCAGACAGGCCAAGGTCACGACCATCTTCGAGTTCCTGTGTCTCTTCCCGAGCACTTCCTGACAGCGCGTAGGTCACCAAGCCGTCCTCGGCGATCCAGACGTCAGCGCTGGAGTTCTTGGTCTCGCCCTCCATGATGTTTCCGCCGAGGTAGGTGTAACCCGCTGGGGACTCCACGACGAACGTGTCCGCCAGCGTCTGGCCGGTCGGTGCGAGGTAGCTGTTCACCTGATCTACAAGATCCTGAGGTGCTCCCTCGCACCACTCCGGCACCTCGGTCGCCAGAGCTGGCGCGGGGGTGGATGCAACCGGCGGAGCGGACGGTGTCGTCATTGAAATCGGCGATGTCCTCGTTGGGGCGTCCACGGACGACGTGGCGGCAGTTTCCTCCGATGATCCGCATCCGGTCAGAACCTGCCCGACCAGACCGAACATCAGGACCACGCCGATCCCGGCGAGCATGAACGGGCTATTGCGCTTCTTCTTCTTGGATTCCCCCATCTGCCAGAAGGTACCGGTCCAGTAGGCCGACGCGCCGGTACCCCGTGGATCTGGATACCAACCTGCCGGGGGCAAACCTCTACGGGCTGCCGGGGGAGTGTCGAACGTGTTGATCGGATCAACACCGTTGAGTGTTTCCGCAGGTCGTTTCGTGTCCTTTGAGACATGGGCGTGGGCGTCTTTCTGCTGGTAGAAGGCCCTTTTGCCCGGCGCTCACCGACGGGTTCGATTCCCGGCAGCTCCACCGAAAAGGGGCCGCAGAGATGCGGCCCCTTTCACATGTCCGGCTCCAGAGGGCCGACCGGGACGACGAAGATCCAGTCGATGCCGTGGTCCAGTTCGTGGACCTGCGGCCGAGCGGCCGCGACCGTGCACGGTCGTCTTCGTGCCCGGTGGGCCGGTATCCCGCCGCGTCACCCTGCGCCCGCAGTCGCGACGCCGCGCGGACGCCCGCGCCGAACCCAGGTACGCCACAGGTAAGCCGCCACCGCGGCGGCCGCGACGAGGGCGATCATCCCGTCCAGGCGGGTTGCGTTGATCGCGAGAATCGTCGCGACCAGGACGGCCGCCACGACATTGAACGCCAGGCTTACGCGACGTCCCTGGCGATACGAGAGGCGGGCGCAGGCGATCGTGGCAGCCAGAAAACTCGCGAAGACGGCCACCGCGTAGAACCCGACCAGAGTTTGCTCCCGTCCGCCGGCCGCCACCAGAATCGCGGCGGCGACCAGCACCAATCCGACGCCCCACTCTGGTATGAGAAAACGGTTGACGCGACCGAATCGGCTTGGCACCAGACCTGGGCCGTCCTTGCCGACGGTCGCGAGTGCCTTGAGGACGCCCGACCCCGCGAGATACGAGGACGCGGCGGCAGACAACAGCAACAGGGCGCTGCTGGCCTGAAAGGCGACGAACAACGGTCCACCGCCGGTGGCTTGCCGGGCCACCTCGGCGATCAGCGTGGAATCCGCAGGCGGTAGACCGGTCCCGAGGTACACCGTGAGAACGGTGAAGGCGATTGTCAGCGCGCCGACGATTCCTACCATTGCCCACAGCGTGAGGCGCCCGAGCCGTCGCCGGCCCCGGTCATGGAGTTGAGGCACTTGCGCGATGGCGTTCGACGGGGCCTCGACACCTGTTGCCAGCGCCATTCCGAGCGGGATGGCGAGCAGAACGGGACCCAGCCCCGCGCCGACCACAAAGGGGGTCTGGCCCACCGCGCTATGTCCTGTGGTGGGCGGGGCCGGCGTGCCGATGAAGGCGGAGGCGATCACGCAGATGGAGAGCACGAGAAACGTGACGGTGGCACTGGCGAAGACGACCCGCCCCGCCTGGCCGAGCAACACGGTGCCGGCAACGATGACGACGAGAACGAGTCCGAGGGGCGTCCGCCACGATTCCAGTGCCGGGAGATAGGCGATCAGCGCCGATGCCCCGGCCGCGCAGCTCACTGCCACCGTGAGTGTGAAGTCGATCAGCAGCGCGCCCAGGGGGATGAACGCCCAGCCTTCGCCGAACGCGTGAGCGACGCCCTCCGGGCCGCCACCTCCGTTCGGGAACCGGCCGATGAGGTAGTGATAGGTCGCCGAGATCACCGCGATGATGGCGATGACCGCCGCCATAGCTGGAAGCAGGCTGCTCAGATTTCCGTGCAGTCCACGGAGTGCGGCCTCGATTGCATAGGCGACGGACGAAACCGGATCGGCCATCACCGTGAACGCGAAGGCCAGCGTCAGGGCTACCCCGCCGGTCGGTTTTGCCACAGTGAGGATTCTCGATGCTTGGTCAAGCCCACGCTCAGATGGCGGTCATGGATGTCGGCGAGACAGCGGGCGGAGGGCGGCGTGGTGTGGGTGTGAAGCAGTCGGCTTTCGATGCCAAGATGGACAGGTGGCTGCCCGTGACCGCGACGAAACCGGCCGCCCCCGCAACGACCGACCGCGCGATGCGCTGGGCCGCCCACTCCCGCACGGGAGCCCCGGTGTCGCCCGAATCCCCGAGGACCTCGAGCTGGCGCCGCACGATTCGCTGACCTACGCCCAGCGACTCCTGGACCAGGGCTTCCCGTTTCACGCCCACGATGTGCTCGAGGCGGCCTGGAAGACCGGCCCGGACAGCGAGAGGCACCTGTGGAAAGCGCTGGCCCAGCTCGCGGTGGGTGTCACCCACATCCAGCGGGGCAACATGACGGGTGCGATCACCCTGCTTCGCCGCGCGGCGGACGGCCTCGCGGTCGGTGGTGCAGCGCCCTACGGCATCGACGCCGCAGGCCTGGCGGCCCACGCCGCGGCGCTGAGCGAGGACCTCGCCGCGGGAGCTGACATTGCTCCACAACGCCTGAAACCCCGCCTGGTGTTCGGGCCGGGGTAGGCCATGTGCTCAACTCAGCCCGCCCCAGGCGCGTATCGCGCACCATGTAAGCGGTGGGGAACCGGCGACAGATGACGAGCACGGCACCCGAGCCCGACCCGACGAGACACACCGTCCTGCCCGAGGCTGACAGCGGTTCCTACCGGTCGCTGCGTCGGCGACCGGTCACCCGTGCCGAGCGGTATGCCCTCGGTAAGAGCCTGCGCAAGCGTGTGAAGCGCCGGACGCTGGCCGACTGGGCTGCGCCCCCGGACCGGCCCGACCCGGTTCGTCTGATCGAACTCAACCACCAGGGCCGGCTGCCCTCGCTGATCCCGATCCGCGTGGGGCGCATGATCGCCTCTCCGTACGGCTTCCTGCGGGGCTCGGCGGTGGTGATGGCCGACGACGTGGCACATCTGCCGTCGACGGGCATCACCCCGGTGGTCTGCGGCGACTCGCATCTGGGCAATTTCGGTTTCTACGCCTCCCCGGAACGCGACCTGGTGATCGACCTCAACGACTTCGACGAAGCCCACCCGGGTGGCTGGGAATGGGATCTGCGTCGGTTGGTGGCCAGCATCTGGGTGGCCGGACGGCACAACGGCACCTCCGAGGACGACTGCGGTGCCGCAGTGCACTCCTGCGTGACGGCCTACCGTCTGGAGTTGCGTCGCCTGGCCGACGAGCCGCTGTTCTCGCGTTCGTTCACCCGGCTGGATGTCGACCGGTTGGCGGGGCAGGCGGCTGGCCCGCTCGCCGACCAGGTGCAGCGGTCGGCCAAGCGGGCGCGCAACCGCACCAGCGACCGTGCGCTGCCCCGGTTCACCCAGGAGGTCGACGGCCAGCGCAGGATCGTCGAGGAGCCCCCGCTGATCACCCGCCTTCCGCAACGCGAGGCCGACGCGTTGGCCGTGGCGCTCGACGACTACCTGCCGACACTGTCCACCCACTGGCGCCGGGTCCTGGGCGGCTACACCCTTCTCGACGTCGCGCAGAAGGTGGTCGGCGTGGGCAGTGTCGGACTACGCGCCTACGTCGCGCTGCTGGAGGGATCGTCGTCTGAAGACGTCGTCTTCCTGCAGCTCAAGCAGGCGCGCCGATCCGTGCTCGCGCGCTACGTGCACGGCGAATCCGCCTGGCACGCCCACCAGGGACAGCGGGTGGTCGAATATCAGCAGGCATTGCAGACGGTCAGCGACCCGTTGTTGGGCTGGACCACGATGGGCGGCGTGCAGTTCTACGTCCGGCAGTTCCGGAACATGAAAGGCACCATCCCGTTGGACGCGATGGACTCGAAGGCGCTGGTCGACTACACCGCCGTGGTGGGCCAGCTGCTCGCCAAAGGGCACGCCCGCACCAGCGGGGCGTCGATGATCGCCGGTTACCTGGGGCGCTCGGACCGGGTCGCCGACGCGCTGAGCGCCTTCGCCCGGCGTTACGCCGACCAGACCGAAGCCGACCACGCGGCGCTGGTGACGGCCGTGGACAGCGGGCGGTTGCCGGTCGAGCGCGGGGTGTAGTGCATGACGGTGCCGGCGCGTCCGGACGGTATCACCGCCGAGGTGTTCCGCGAACTGACCGGCAATGCCGGCGTGACGGGCGTAAAAGTCATCGACGCCGATCACGGCACCGCGGTTCGCGCCCGCCTGGAGGTGACGGGTCCACCGGGGACACCGGCGCAGGTGTTCGCCAAACTGACTCCGACCCGGCCGGTGGAGCGACTGTTCAACGTCGCGATGCGGTTGGGCCGCAACGAAGTCGAGGTCTACCGCCGGGTGGGTGCGGAGCTCGGTGAGGTCGCGCCGGCGGTGTATGGAGCTGCCTCCGCGCGGGGCCGGTCGGTGGTGCTGATGGAGGACCTGGCTCTGCGCGGAGGGCGTTTCGGCGACGTCGCCGGCTCCTGCACGCCCCGCGAGGCACGCGCTGTGGCCAGGGCGCTGGCGCGACTCCACGCCGCCTTCTGGGAATCGCCGCGTTTCACCACCGATCTCGCCGTCTTCGCGCCGCCGGCAGCCCGCTCGGTGACGTGGGGACCGCAGACCTGGCGGCTGCTGGCCGCGATCCCGCGCCGCTATGACGACCTCCTCCCGCAGGACCTCCGCGCCGAGGCGCGCACGCTGCGGCGACGACGGCGCGCTGTCGCCGAAGTGATGCGCGGGCTTCCGTGGACTCTCGTGCACGGCGACACCCACCGCGGCAACATCTGTTTCGTCGGGGATCGCCCCATCTTGTTCGACTGGCAGGTGGCCGCCCAGGGGGCGGGAGTCAAAGATCTCGCCTACTTCGCCGTCACCTCGCTAGACACCGATCTGCGCGACCGCATCGAGAGGGATCTGCTCGCCGAGTACCTCGAAGCGCTGCAGGCGCACGGTGGCCCCCGGTTGGCGCCTGAGCCGACCTGGGACGACTATCGGATGCTGGCGGTGACCGCGTTCATCGCGGCCGGCGTCACCGCCGCGTTCGGGGCCCGCCTACAGGGTGAGGCCGTCACCCGCACCGGGCTGGAACGCGCCGTGCGTGCAGTGCAGGACCTCGGGTCCTTCACCGAATTGTGGCGACGTACCGGTCCACGCTGACCCGTCAGCGGTGCCCGGCGTCAGCGCGCTCGACGTGCGCGCGAACCAGAAGAGGGTAACGGGCGCGGTCCGGCCGGAAGATGTCATGCGGTGACTCGGCGAACTCGACCAACTCGGCCTCGGGGAACAGCTCCCGATACCGGGCCCAGTCGCGGTCGCCGACCAGCACGCTGCCTCCGCTGCGCACCGCGAGCAGGGGAATGCCCGTGCGTGCCAACGCAGTCCACAGCGATTGTGGTTGCGCGGCCTCGAAAGTCAGTTGCGCCGCCCGGACGTCGAGGCGTTCGTTGACCGGTGAGCCGCGCCAGCGTCCGGTGAGCAGTCGTTCGGCCTGGCTGCCGGTCAGCACTTTCTCTTCGGGTACGTAGTCACCGATGGACACCGAGCGGACCCGGTGAGGGTGCGCGAGTGCCCAGCCGATCCCGTAGGTGGTGCCGCGGGAGAACGTCACGAGGTGCACGTCACCGTCGGTGACGGTGTCGACCACGGCGCCCACGTCATCACGCAGGGTCGCGAAGTCGTAGCCGACGGGCGGTGCGCTGCTGCGGCCGTGGCCGCGCAGCTCCACCACCACCGTGCGGCGCCCGAACAGCGGCAGCAGCGCACGGTAGTCCTCAGCGGTGTCGGTCATGCCGGGGACGAAAACGATCGGTGCACCGCGATCGTCACCGCCCGAGTCCACATAGTGCAGGCGGGCGTTCCCGTGCCGGGTATAGCGGAAGGTGACCGCGGGTGCGTTGCCGCTCACCGCGGGGCGTGCCTCGACCCCCGCTCGGCGGCGTGGTCGTCGATCGCCTTGCCGATCGCGTGCGCGGCCCGGTCGACGAATTCGGTTCCGCTGGCGGTGACCCAGTCGCACGAGGCTGCCGGTGCGGTGAGCTGGCCGGTGAAATGCGGCATCACGTACTGGGCGAACAGTTCGTAGCTGTGCATCTTCGCGGCTGGGGGCGCCCAGTCGTGGTCGAAGAGCAGGAACGCACCGAAGCCGCCGTCACTCGCCTCCACGAGTTCGGTGATCTTGGCGACCGCGTCCTCCGGTGTGCCGATGACCGCGAACCCGGATTCCCGGTTGTTGGCGATGATCTCGGCCGGGGTGTCGCCCTGCACCGGCCCGGCGGGCAGGATGTGGCTGAAGTAGCGGGAGAATTCGGCGATGCCGTATTCGACGTCCCGCTCGGCCTGCTCGCGGGTGTCGGCCAGGTGCATCGGTCCGACCAGGCGCCATTTGGAGCGGTCGGCGACGTGCCCGTGCTCGAACGCGACCTCTTCCCACGTCGACCAGTGTTGGGCGAGCAGGTCCATGCCCTGTTTGGCGGTGGCCGCGATCGAGAGCATACCGATGCCGTGCCGACCCGCCCCACGCGGACCGGTCGGCGAAAATGACGCTGCCACAGCGACATCGAAGCATGGGTCGCTGTAGGGCTTCAGTTGCAGGCGGGCGTCCTGCAACGTGAATCCGTCGGTGTGCATCGTGACGGTCTCGCCGCGCAGCAGCCGCATGATGGCATCGAGGCACTGCTCCATGCGCGGGCGCTGTTCGTCGGCGGGGATGCCCAGCATGTGCGCATCGGAGGTGAGTTGACCGGGGCCGCAGCCGAGCATCACCCGGCCGCGAGTGAGGTGGTCGAGCAGTACCATGCGGTCGGCCAGCATGAGGGGGTGGTGGTAGGGCAGCGAGCTCACTCCGGTGCCGAGCTTGATGTGCTTGGTGCGCTCGGCGGCCACGCCGATGACGACCTCGGGGGAGGCGATGATCTCGAAGCCCGCCGAGTGGTGTTCGCCGATCCATGCCTCGTGGAAGCCGAGGCGGTCCATCGCCACGATCAGGTCGAGGTCACGCTCGATGGCGAGGGTCGGATTCTGTCCGACGGGGTGGAAGGGGGCCATGAAGTTTCCGAAGCGCATCCATCGATTCTCACCCGAAGGGGGCCGCGCGGACTCAGGTTTTAACATCTGACCGTCACCCGGTGGACACCCGGGAAGGGACGACCGTTCGTCCCGTCGGTAGGCGTCGCTGCGGCCACCGATAACATCGCGGCCATGACCAGCGTGACAGACCGATGACGCGCGTCGTTCTGGCGTCGGCGTCCCAGGGCAGACTTGGTGTGCTGCGCCAGGCCGGTGTCGATCCAGAGGTGATCGTCTCCGACGTCGACGAGGACGCGTTGATCGCCTCACTCGACGCGGACCTGCCCCCCGAGGCGGTGGTGGCGAAGTTGGCCACCGCCAAAGCGGTCAGTGTGGCGGGCGTGTTGCCGGATGACCTGCTCGCCGACTGCGTGGTCATCGGCTGTGATTCCATGCTGTTTCTCGACGGCACTCTGTGCGGCAAACCGGGATCGGCCGAAGCCGCTCGCGCGCAATGGGAATCAATGGCCGGCACCATCGGGCATCTGCTGACCGGGCACGCGCTGCTGCGCATCGTCGGCGGGGTCATCACCCACACCGACGGCGACACCGGCACCACCGCAGTGCATTTCGGCACCCCGACCGACGTCGAGATCACCCGCTACATCGCCAGCGGTGAACCCATTCAGGTGGCCGGTGCGTTCACCCTGGACGGTCTCGGCGGCTGGTTCGTCGAGCGCATCGAGGGCGACCCGTCCAACGTGATCGGGATCAGCATGCCGCTGGTACGCCGCATGGTTCAGGGCGCGGGACTGTCGATCACCGAGCTCTGGACGTGAACGCACCCCTCCCGCCTCGTCGCCTACCTGACCGGCCGCAGCACCACGATGCCGGGGACTGACCGGACGTAATCGAGGAACGGGGTGTCCACCACCTGTCGGTCCCTGCTCAGCGACGACGCGTTGCGCAGCACCGGCCCGTCCGGGCCTGCCAGGAACAGCCCTACGTGCGTGACGTCGAGGCCGCCGTCCTCGGCGTATGCGCCGATGTAGTCACCGGGGTGCAACCGATCGACCACCCCGGTGTCGACGCGTTCGGCAGGAATGTAGGTGACCTCGCGGCGCGACACCGGCAGCCCGGGCAGATAGGTGCCGCCGTCGTCACGCTGGTTCAGTTTCTTGGTCACCGTGATCGCGGCGGCGCTGACGTCGGCGGTGACGTCGGTCGCGATCGGCGGTGAACCGGCCGACCAGTCGGTGAAGAAGTGTCTGCGGCTGGCGAACCCGACGAGCCCGTCCTGGTAGCGCACCGCGGTGAGGGCATCGATGAACTGGTCCCGGGTCTCGGCGCGTTTGAGGGCTTCGACGTAGTCGGCCAGCGTGAAACAGTCCACCCGCTCGAGGTCGATCACGAGCTGTTCGGGTACGCCCTGCGATCCGACGAGAGTGTGTGCGCCGTAAGCGGTGCCGAGAAATTGCTGAGACAGCACGGCCGACGGTGGGGCCCCGCCCGCGCCGGGTGTTTCCCGTCGGACGGCCAGCAGCCGGTCGAGGATCTCGGCGCTGCGGGGTGAGATCCGGACCTCGGCCGTTGCCGGTGTGTAGGGCGCGGCGTACGCGCCGGTGTACTCGGAGGCAGGAACGGGCGCGTCCTGTGAGTAGCCGACGGGCAGCAGCATGTCACCGGAGGTGGTGTTGTAGTAGACGCTCCAGCGGTGGTACCCGGCCAGCGCCGAGGGGTGCGCCGCGATG
>CAXEZH010000244.1:0-7285 GCA_964000695.1 uncultured Mycolicibacterium sp.
CGGCCACCGCGGAGAACGCCTCGCTGGCCGCCAGCCTGGCCAGTGCGGCCGACGTCGGTGACGGGTCGGCGACCGCGTCGGCGACCACAGCCCGCGCCGACTGCACCGCGACATAGAGGTCGGCCATCCGGTGCTTCAGGGCCTGGAAGCTCCCGATCGGGCGACCGAACTGCACCCGGTCCTTGGTGTAGGCGACGGTGAGGTCCAGGCATCGCGTCGCGGCGCCGATCTGCTCGACGGCCAGCAGGATCGCAGCAGTGTCGGCCAGCCCGGGGTCGGTACCCATCGTCGAGGTGGCCTTGGCGTCGACCACAGCCAGCCGTCGCGTCGGGTCCATGGAAACCGATGGGGTTGCGGTGAACTCCGTCCACCGGGTCAGCGTCTCACCGTCGGTCGCGATGATGACGTCGGCGACGTCGCCGTGAACCACATAGCTCGGATCAAACACCGCCGCCCCGATCGCGGTCCCCTCGGCGAGAGCTCCCAGGGTCTCACCGTCGGGGTGGTCGACCGACAGCAGCGCGAGCTCAGCCAGGGTGGTGCCCCACAGCGGGGTCGGCACCAGAGCCTTGCCCAGCTCCTCGAACACCACGGCGGCATCAGCCAGTTCGCCGCCCGCGCCGCCCAGCTCTTCGGGAACCACCAGCGCCGCGGCGCCCACCTGCTCGCACAGCATCGTCCACAGCGCCTCGTCGTAACCGCGCTCGGAAGCCATCGCCTCGCGAACGGCGTCCGGTGTGGCGTGCTTCTCCACGAGCGCAGCGACGGTCTCGCGGAGAAGTTCGCGTTCTTCGCTCATCTACAGGGCCTCCAGTACTCGCCGTCGATGCCAGGTCGGATCACCCCATGCTGGTCGCAACGCCTGAACCCGCAGCAACTGCAGCGACAGATCGTGTTCGGCGGTGAAGCCGATTGCCCCGTGGGTCTGCAGGGCGGACCGGGCGGACATCAGGGCGGCGTCGGCTGCGGCCACCTTGGCCGCGCTCACGTCGCGGGCGGTGTCGGGGGAGCGGTCGGCCAGCGACAGCGCCGCACCGTAAACCAGCGGGCGGGCCAGTTCGACGGCGATGAGCACCTCGGCCAGCTTGTGTTTGATGGCCTGGTAGGTGCCGATCACCGTGCCGAACTGGCTGCGCTGCTTGGCATAGGCGACCGCGGCATCGAGCATCCCCTGCGCGGCACCCACCAGCTGCGCGGCGGTGGCCAGCGCGCCGAACTCGAAGGCCAACGCCGTGTCAGCCGACCAACCGTCACCGGAAGCCTGGACCGCGAAGACCTTTCGACTCGGATCAACCGACTCGTGTTCGGTGCCGACGCTCGCCTCGGCGACCTCGCCGTCACCAGCCAGCAGCACGAGGCCGGCGGTGTCGGCGTCCACGGCGCGCGGCACCCATGGCGGCTGCGCGACGGTGGCGATGAGCTCACCGGATGCCAACGCGCCGACACGCTCGTCGTCGCCCAGCAGAATCGGAGCCACCGCAACGGATTCGACGACCGGGCCGGGCACACACCAGCGGCCCAGCCGTTCCATGGCCACCACCAGATCGACCGGATGGGCGTCGATGCCGTCGAACTTCTCCGGGACCATCAGTGCGGTCACACCCAGGTCGGTCAGCTGGGCCCACACCTTGCGGGCGGGTGCGGTGTCGCCGTCGGCCCACGACCGCACGGCGGTAGGCAGGTCGGCGGCGCCGAGGGCAGCGTCGATGCTGGCCGCGAAGTCGCGCTGCTGTTCGTCGATCTCAAAATTCACGTCGATCTACTTTCGGGGCAGGCCCAGCAGCCGCTCGGCGATGATGTTGCGCTGAATCTCGTTGGTACCGGCATAGATCGGACCGCCCAGTGCAAAGAGCAGGCCGTCAGAGACGGAGTCGGCGATCTCGCCGTCGGCTCCGCGCAGGTCCAGCGCGGTCTGATGCAGCGCGACGTCGAGATCGGACCAGAACACCTTGGTGACCGAGGACTCTGCCCCCAGTTCCCCGCCGTTGCTGACGCGGGTCACGGTGCCGAAGGTGTGCAGCCGGTAGGCCTGCGCCTTGATCCACGCATCGGCCACCCGATCGGTGAATGCGGGGTCCGGGTTCTGCTTCCACTGGGCCACCAGTCGCTCGGCCGGCGCCAGGAAGCGGGCCGGGCTGCGCAGCGACATTCCGCGCTCGTTGCTGGACGTGCTCATGGCCGCTCGCCAACCGTCGTTGGGCTCGCCGATCACGTCTTCGTCGGGGACGAAGACATCGTCGAGGAAGATCTCACCGAACCCGGTGTCGCCGCCCAGCTGGGCGATCGGTCGGACCGTGACACCGTCGGCCTTCAGGTCGAACATCACGTAGGTGAGGCCCTTGTGGCGCTGCGCTTCGGGGTCGGAGCGGAACAGGCCGAACGCCCGCTCACCGAACACTGCGCGGGAGCTCCAGATCTTCTGGCCGTTGAGCAGCCACCCGCCGTCGGTCCTGGTGGCCGTCGAGCGGAGCGACGCCAGATCACTGCCGGATTCGGGTTCGGACCAGGCCTGGGCCCAGATCTCCTGACCGCTGGCCATTTTCGGCAGGATGCGGTCGCGCTGTTCTTCGGTGGCGTGCGCAAACAGCGTCGGCGCCAGCATGGAGGTGCCGTTGGCGCTGGCTCGACCCGGTGCGCCGGCCCGGAAGTACTCCTCTTCGAAGACCACCCACTGCAGCAGCGTCGCGTCTCGGCCGCCGTAGCGTTCCGGCCAGGTGATGACCGACAGCCCCGCGTCGAAGAGCACCTTGTCCCAGCGGCGATGCTGTTCGAAACCGTCGGCGGTGTCGTAGGACTTCGTCGGGAACGCGTCGGTGTTCGCGGCAAGGAACTGCCGCACCTCGGCGCGGAATTCGTCGGTGGCGTCGTCGAACGTGAGATCCACGTCAGGCCCTTTCACTTCGCTGTCGGAGAAGGGGTTTGACGACCTTGCCGCCGGGGTTGCGCGGCAGCGCGTCGATGAACTCCACCGAGCGGGGGATTTTGAAATTCGCGAGATGTTCGCGGGTGTGGTCGATCACCGACTGTTCGGCCAGGTCGGCACCGGGCAGCACGACGACGAAGGCCTTGCCGACCTCGCCGAGCCGTTCGTCGGGGACCCCGATGACCGCGGCCTCGGCGACGCCGTCGAGCCGGGCCAACACCTGTTCCACCTCGGCGGGATAGACGTTGAACCCACCGCAGATGTACATGTCCTTCAGGCGGTCGGTGATCTTCAGGTTGCCCGCGTCGTCGAGTTCACCGACATCGCCGGTGTGCAACCAGCCGTGCGCGTCGATCGCCGCGGCGGTGGCATCGGGGTCGTCGAGATAGCCCAGCATCACGTTGGGTCCGCGGAGCAGCACTTCGCCCTGGTCGCCGATGCGCAGCTCGAACTCGGCGATCGGGCGACCCGAGGTGGTCGCGACGGTGACGGCGTCGTCGTCGGCGCGGCACATCGTGCCGAACCCGCTGGCCTCGGTCAATCCATATGCGGTGAGCACGATGTCGATGTCGAGCTCATTCTGCATCCGCTCGATCAGCACGACCGGGATGGTGGCCGCACCTGTGACCGCGAACCGCAGCGACGACAGGTCGTAGTCCCCGCGTTTGGGGTGGTCGAGCAGCGTCTGATAGATGGTCGGAGGTCCGGGCAGGACGGTGATCCGGTGCTGCTGCACCGCCTGCATGGCCGCCTGGGGGTCGAACGTCAACTCGGGAAACAGCGTGGCGCCGGTCTGCAGGCAGGCCAGGATTCCGGCCTTGTAGCCGAAGTTGTGGAAGAACGGGTTGATGCACAGGTACCGGTCGGCATCCGACAGCTGACCGCAGGCCGCCCAGGCTGCCGATGCGTCGAGCGACTGGCGGTGCGCACAGAGCACTCCCTTACTGCGCCCGGTGGTACCGGAGGTGAACAGGATGTCGGACACATCGTCGGGGCCTACTGCCGCGGAACGTGCGTCGACCTCGGTCAGCTCGACGTTGGCGGCCCGGGCCACGAACTCCTCCCACGTTCCGTCGTCCGAGTCCACCGGGATCCGCACGATGTGCCGCAGCGCGGGCAGCTGCTCGCGGTCCACGCTGGCGGCCTTGTCGGTGCCCAGGAACTCGCCGGAGGCGAACAACAGCGGAGCGCCGGTTCGCGCCAGGATGTCGGTGGCTTCGCTGGCGGTGTAACGGGTGTTCAACGGGACCAGCACCGCTCCGGCGCAATGGGTGGCCAGGCACGCCACCACCCAGTGCCAGGTGTTCGGGGACCAGATCGCCACCCGGTCGCCGGGCTGGACACCCAGGTCGATCATCGCCGCGGCGGCCTGCCGGACGTGGCTGCGCAGCACGGCGAACGTCAACGTCTGCGCCGGTGTCACCACTGCGTCGTGGTCGGGCAGCTCGCGGGCGATCCGGTCGAGAACCGCGGGAGTGGTTCTCGGAGAGGTCGTCATCGATACTCCTCTGGGGATCGGGTACCCGAGCAAGTGCTTGGTAGGTTAGCCTACAAGGGTGATAGAGGTCCAGGAGTTCCGGTCGGAGGTCCGCGACTGGCTCGCCGAGAATCTGGTCGGTGAATACGCCGCGCTCAAGGGGCTGGGCGGGCCGGGCCGCGAGCACGAGGCATTCGAGGAACGGCTGGCGTGGAACCGGCATCTGGCCGCTGCGGGCCTGACCTGTCTCGGCTGGCCGACCGAGCATGGCGGCCGCGGCCTGTCGGTCGCCCACCGCGTGGCGTTCTACGAGGAGTACGCCAAGGCCAACGCCCCCGACAAGGTCAACCACCTCGGTGAGGAGCTCGTCGGGCCGACGCTCATCGCCTACGGCACCCCCGAGCAGCAGCAGCGGTTCCTGCCGAAGATCCTCGACGTCACCGAGCTGTGGTCACAGGGCTATTCCGAGCCCGGCGCGGGCAGTGACCTCGCCAACGTCGCAACCACCGCGGTACTCGACGAAGAGGGTGAGCACTGGGTCATCAATGGCCAGAAGGTCTGGACCTCGTTGGCGCACTGGGCGCAATGGTGTTTCGTGGTGGCGCGCAGCGAGAAGGGCTCCAAGCGCCACGCCGGTCTGTCGTATCTGCTGGTCCCGCTGGATCAACCGGGCGTCGAGATCCGCCCGATCATCCAGCTGACCGGAGACTCGGAGTTCAACGAAGTCTTCTTCACCGACGCCCGCACCGACGCCGACCTCGTTGTCGGGGAGCCCGGCGACGGTTGGCGGGTGGCGATGGGCACGCTCACCTTCGAACGGGGTGTCTCCACGCTGGGGCAGCAGATCCGCTACGCCCGTGAACATTCCAACCTCGTCGAGCTGGCCAGGAAGACGGGCGCGGCCGACGACCCGCTGATCCGGGAACGGTTGACCCGGTCGTGGGCCGGGCTGCGGGCGATGCGCTCGTATGCGCTGGCGACGATGGACGAGGAACAGCCGGGCCAGGATTCGGTATCGAAATTGTTGTGGGCCAACTGGCACCGCGAGCTCGGCGAGATCGCGATGGACGTCCAGGGTATGGCCGGCTTGACCCTGCCGGACGGCGAGTTCGACGAGTGGCAGCGGCTGTACCTGTTCTCGCGATCGGACACCATCTACGGCGGGTCCAACGAGATCCAGCGCAACATCATCGCCGAGCGCGTGCTCGGCCTGCCCCGGGAGGCCCGACCGTGACCGACCTGTCCATCGCGCCCGAGGAGATCCCCGGCCACGGTCTGCTGACCGGCAAGGTCGTGCTGGTGACCGCCGCGGCAGGCACCGGCATCGGGTCGACGACGGCCCGCCGCGCACTTGCCGAGGGTGCCGACGTCGTGGTCTCCGACTACCACGAACGCCGACTCGGCGAGACCCGCGACGAGCTCGCCGCGCTGGGGCTCGGCAAGGTCGACGCCGTCGTCTGCGACGTCACCTCCACCGAGGCCGTCGACGCACTGATCACCCAGACGGTCGACAGGGCCGGCCGGTTGGACGTGCTGGTCAACAACGCAGGTCTGGGCGGCCAGACCCCGGTGGTCGACATGAGCGACGACGAGTGGGACCGGGTTCTCAACGTCACGCTCACCTCGGTCATGCGGGCCACCCGCGCTGCGCTGCGCTATTTCCGCGACGCACCGCACGGCGGCGTGATCGTCAACAACGCCAGCGTGCTGGGTTGGCGCGCACAGCATTCGCAATCCCACTATGCGGCGGCCAAGGCGGGGGTCATGGCGCTGACCCGCTGTGCGGCCGTCGAGGCGGTCGAGTTCGGGGTGCGGATCAACGCGGTGTCGCCCAGCATCGCCCGGCACAAGTTCCTGGAGAAGACCAGCAGCTCCGAGCTGCTGGACCAGCTCGCCCAGGGTGAGGCGTTCGGCCGGGCCGCCGAGCCGTGGGAGGTGGCAGCCACCATCGCGTTCTTGGCCAGCGACTACTCCAGTTACCTGACCGGCGAGGTGATCTCGGTCTCGAGCCAGCACCCATGACCGCGCAGCGCCCCGCAGCTCCGGCGAACACCAGACGTGACGAGCTCCTGCGTCTCGCCGCGGCGATGTTCGCCGAACGGGGCCTGCGGGCGACGACGGTGCGCGACATCGCCGACTCGGCCGGCATTCTGTCCGGCAGCCTGTATCACCACTTCTCGTCCAAGGAGGAGATGGTCGACGAGGTGCTGCGCGGCTTCTTGGACTGGCTGTTCGACCGCTATCAGCAGATCGTGGCGACCGAACCGAACCCGCTGGAGCGGCTCAAGGGCCTGTTCATGGCGTCGTTCGAGGCGATCGCGACCCGCCACGCCGAGGTGGTGATCTACCAGGACGAGGCCAAACGGCTGTCGTCGCAACCGCGGTTCGCCTACGTGGAGGAACGCAACAGGCAGCAACGCAAGATGTGGGTCGACGTGCTCACCGAGGGCATCGAACAGGGACTGTTCCGTCCCGACGTCGACGTCGACCTGGTGTACCGCTTCATCCGGGACACCACCTGGGTTTCGGTCCGCTGGTATCAGCCCGGGGGGCCGCTGACCGCCGAACAGGTTGGTCAGCAATATCTTTCCATCGTTCTCGGTGGCATCACCACGACACAAGGAGACTGAACAATGGCTGTCACATCTCAGGCGTACGTCATCGATGCCGCGCGTACCGCGATCGGCAAGCGCAACGGCTCCCTGGCCGGGGTGCACCCCGTGGACCTCGGAGCCGCCGGCTGGCGGGGATTGTTCGACCGCGTGGACGTCGATCCGGCCGCCGTCGACGACGTCATCGCGTCGGCGGTTGACAAGGGCGAAGCTGTCGTCTTTCACTGCGCGAAGGGGAAGGACCGGACGGGGCTCGTCGCGGCGCTCGTCGAG
>CAXEZH010000245.1:0-7919 GCA_964000695.1 uncultured Mycolicibacterium sp.
AGCGCGTAGTTCTGGAACACCATCGCGATGTCGCGGTCGCGCGGTTGCAGAGCGGTGACGTCCCGTCCGCCGATGCTGATGGTGCCCGAGCTGACCGACTCGAGACCCGCCAGCATGCGCAGCGTCGTCGACTTACCGCATCCCGAGGGGCCGACCAGCACCGTGAACGAGCCATCTGGCAGCTCGAGGTCCAGATCGGTGACCACGGGGAGGGTTCCGTAGGTCTTCGTGACGCCGGAGAATCGGACGGTTGCCATGAGGATCAGTCACCAAAGCCTTTTCTAGAACTTGACCGCGCCGCCGCTGATGCCCTGCACCAGCTTGCGTTGGATGAAGAAGCTCGCCACGACCACGGGCACGACCGCGATGAGGATCGCCGCGCTCATGGAGCCGATCTGTACTCCGCGGAACGTGTTGAAACCTGCGATGGCCACCGGCAGGATGGCCGCCTTACCCGGCGCCAGGATGAGCCCGTAGAACAGGTCGTTCCACGACAGGGTGAAACCGAAGATCGCCGCGGCACCGATGCCGGGGAGAACCTGGGGGAGCACCACGAGGCGGAACGCGGCGAACCGGCCGAACCCGTCGACCTGTGCCTGCTCCTCCAGTGAGCGGGGCACCGCTTCGAAGAAGCCGATCAGAAACCAGGTCACCACGGGCAGAACGAAACTCAGATGAGAGAAGATCACCGGCAGCAGCGTGTCGGTCAGCCGCAGCGCGTAGGCCATCGTCAGGAACGGGAACACCAGCACCGCCGGCGGCAGAACCTGTGCCGCCAGCATGCCGAAGCGCGTCAGCGTGCCGCCGGCGCGGTACCGGGCGATGGCGTAGGCGCCCATGCTGCCCACCACGACGCTGATCCCGACCGTCACCAGGGCGACCAGCGCACTACGCCCAGCCGCGCCGAGGATGCCCGATGCCAACACCTCATGCCAGCTGGCGAACGAAGGGGCGAAGGCGACCAGGAACGGTTCGTTCAGTTGGGCAGGAGTTTTCACGCTTGCGAGGGCGACCCACACCAGCGGGAACGCGACCGTGATGCCGGCGGCCCACAACAGTGCCACCCGGAGCACGGTGACCATGGCTGACCGGTTCATCGGGTGCGTCCCTCAGCGGTACGGGTCCGGTCCAGCCGGCGGAACGCCACGACGATGATGCCCAGCACCACCACCAGCACCACGAACGCCATCGAGGCTGCCGAACCCATTCGGAAGAACTGGATTCCGGTCTGGTAGATGAAGTACTGCAAGGTCTCGGTCTCGGTGCCCGGACCGCCCCTCGTGGTCGCGAAGACGTATTCGAAGACCTTCATCGCGTCCAGGCTGCGCAGCAGGATGGCGACCACCAAGACGGGGGCCAACAGGGGAAGTGTCACGCGCCGTAGCACGTACAACCCGCCGGCACCGTCCACGCGAGCGGCGTCGAGCGGTTCCTTGGGGATCGACTCCAGCCCGGCGAGCAGCAGCAGCACCATGAACGGCGTCCACTGCCACACGTCGATGAGGGCGAGGGTGAGCAGCGCCTTGCCCGGGCCGAAGAAGTCGTACTCGATGCCGACGCTCGACAGCATCGCCGGAATCGCACCGAGCTGGTCGTTGAGCAGGAACCGGAATGTCAGCCCCACGGCGATCGGTGTGATGAACATCGGCGCCAGCAGCATCGACCGGGTCAGATCGCGTGCCCAGCGCTGCTTTTGCAGTGCGAGCGCAAGGGCGAGCCCGATGACGAGTTCCAGGCCCACCGCCACGACGACGTAGATCGCGGTCGTGGCGAACGCATTCCAGAAGCCGGTGTCGCCGAACGTCGCCACGAAGTTGTCCGTGCCGACGAATGTCGGCGCGCCGCGGTCGGTCAGCTTGTAGTCGGTGATGCTGAGGTATGCGGCGTAACCGAGAGGGAAACCGACCACCCCGACGAAGAGGGCGATGAGGGGCGCGACCATGCCGTGCTGAAATCTCAGGGGGGAGTTCACGGTGGTCTTCGCTCCTTTCGTGGGGTGGTCGGTTTCCGGCTTTCCGGGGATCGAGGTCAGCCCTGGATGCGTTCGGCCTCGGCCTGCGCAGCCGCCAGAGCGTCCTCGACACTCTTGGTGCCGGCCACGGCCTCATTGAGTTCCGTGCCGACGGCCTGGATCATCTCCTCACCGCTGGGGCCTTGGCTCAACGGCGCGGAATTGGCCAGCAGCTCTTCAACGG
Organism: uncultured Mycolicibacterium sp.; assembly: GCA_964000695.1. GTDB lineage: Bacteria > Actinomycetota > Actinomycetes > Mycobacteriales > Mycobacteriaceae > Mycobacterium. Next base: position 2,196 of record CAXEZH010000245.1, read on the forward strand.
TGCGGTAGTAATCGGCGCCGTAGCGTCCCTCGAGCACTGCCGGGTTCTGCAGGGTGCTCTGCCGGATGGCCGCGCCACCCTTCTCGGTCCGTACGACGTCGTTGGGCTTGGCGGTGAGCCAGGACACGAACGCCCACGCGGCGTCCGGCGCCGCCGAGTTGGTGGGGATGGCCCAACTCCACGAGCCGAGGACCTGCTTGCCGCCCGGGATGGGGGCGAGCTTGATGTTGCCTGCCGCCGGGCCGCTGCCGGGTTCGTTGAGCGCGGGCAGCTGCCAGTTGTAGTTGATCATCGACGCCGACTGGTTGGCCGACACCGAGCGTTGTGCCTCGTCCATACTCCAGTTCAGGCTGTTGGCCGGGGCGGCGGTGGTGTAGGTGTCGATGTAGGCCTCGAGTGCCCGCTTGGCCTCGGGGGTGTCGAGGGTGACATTGCCCTCGGAGTCGTAGATGGATCCGCCCGCGGCGAACAACCAGTTGCCCCACTCCTCGAAGATCTTGTAGCCCCGCTGCGGCTGCATGGCGATACCGGCACGCTCCGGTGTGGTCAGCGCCTTGCTGGTGGCGACGAGCTCGTCGAGGTTGGTCGGCACCTGCTGGTTGGCCGCGGCGAGATCGGCGGTGTTGTACAGGTAGCCCAGCGCGTAGTTGTAGAACGGCACCGCGTACCGCACACCGTCGACGGTGGTGATGTCGGTCAGCGGGGTGAAGAAGTCGGCGGCGTCGTAGTCGGGGGTGCTGTCGATGCGGGAGTCCAGCGGCTGCAGGAAGCCGGCGTTGGCGAAGTCGACCATCCACGGGTTGTCCACCACGATGAGGTCGTAGTTGGCATCGGAGGACTGGAACGACGACACGAGCTTGTCGCGCATCTGGTCGTAGGTCAGCGATTCGATGTCGATGGTGACATCGGGGTACTCGGCGTTGAAGTCGGCGACCATCGATTGCACGATGTCGGTGTCGGGCACGTTCTCCATCAGGATCCGGACGGTGCCGGAGATGTCGGTGGGAACGTCGCCGGAGGCGGTGGCGGCGTCACCGGACTCCTGCTCGGGACCGCCGCTGCCGGCGCACCCGGCCAGAGCCAGCGCGAGGACGGCCAGCAGGGCGATTGCGGCGGAGACGAGAGGATATCGAACGCCGGTCCTGTCGCTCCGCCCCGAAGTGGGCCATTGCGTGATTCTCATTGCGGTGTCATCCCTTCCGTTTCATTTCGGGGTCCTACTCATCGGTTGTGACGTGCTCACATCGGTGGTGACGTGCTCATCGGTTCTGACGCGCCAGGGCGTGGGACACCGGAGTCACCGCGGAGCCGAGTTCCCGCCAGGTGGCGTACGCCTCGTCGTAGACGCGGCGCCGGTCGGGGTCTGGACGGAACGGCATCTCGAGGCTGACGAAGCGGGCGGCGTCGGACCAGTCGTCGAGACTGCCCACGCCGATGGCGGCGATCACCGCCGCGCCCAGCGACGCACCGGGATGGCCGCGCACCGGCAGCATTTCGTGACCGAGCACGTCGGCGTGGATCTGCTTCCACAACGTCGAGGTCGATCCGCCGTTGGTGATCATCACCCGGGTGAGCGGGATGCCGATCTCGCCGAAGACGTCGACATGGTGGCGGAATCCGAACGCGATCGCTTCCAGGACTGCCCGATACAGATCGGCGCGAGTGTGGCCGAGATGCAGGCCGGCGAAGACACCCCGCAGGTCCGGATCGTGGATGGGGCTCTTCTCGCCCAGGAAGTACGGCAGACACAGCACCTCGGCGGGACGACGGGTCGCCGCCTCCTCGTCGAGCGCGGGCAGGGCGGTTCCGCCGATGAGGGTCTGGAACCACCTGATCAGGCTCCCGCTGGTGGCCATGCAGCCGTTGGGCAGCCAGTGGCCGGGCACCGGATGCGCGTCCAGGTAGAGCCGTTCGTCGACCACGCTGGTGTCGGTGGCGACCAGGATGTCGCCGGCCCCACCGAGTTTGACCAGGGCGTCGCCCGGATCGTTGACTCCGGCGGCGAACGCCGACAGGACGTGGTCGGCGCCTCCGACCACCAGGGCGGTTCCCGCGCGAAGGCCGGTGGCTTCAGCTGCGCGTGGGCTCAGCTCGCCGACCTGTGTGCCCGGCCGCACCACCGGGGCCAACGTCACGGCGTCGAGTCCCGCCGCGGCCAGGACCGCGTCGGCGGTTTCCCCGTCGATGGTGAAGAGCCCCGACTCCAGCGCCCAATTCTGTTCGACATGCAAAGGTGCGCCCAGCGCCGTGAGCATCCAGTCGTAGGAACCGACCCAGCGTGCGGTGCGGGCGTAGACCTGCGGTTCGTGCTCGCGCAGCCACACCGTCGTCGGGGCCACCGACTGCTGGGTCAGCGCCGAGCCGGTGAGATTGACCAGGTCCACCTCGGCAAGCGTGCGACCGAGGTCGGCCACCTCACGGTGTGCTCGGGCGTCGTTCTGCAGGATTGCCCGCCGCAGCGGCTTCGCGTTCGCGTCAACCGGTACGACGGCGGGCACCATTCCCGAGGTGGCCAGCGCACCCACCTGCTCGGCGGCCACTCCGGAGGCCGAGAGCACTTCGCGGATGGATTCGATCGCGTTCGTGTACCACTGACCGGTGTCGGCCTCGGCGATCCCCGGACCGGTCGAGTGCAGATCGGTGGCTCTGGTCGCGGTCGCGACGATGCCGCCCAGGGTGTCCAGCAGCACGGTCTTGGTGCCGGTGGTCCCGATGTCGATGCCCACGGTGTAGCGCGTCATCGTGCGTCCGCCTCCGAACCCGTGCGCGGTGGTGTCCGATGACGCTGTGCGGCAACACAGATCACCTCGACCCCGGCCCCGCGGGCGGCTACCAGCGCGGGGTGGTCGGCGGGGCCGTCACTGACGATGGTGTCGACCTGCGCCAGCGTGGCGATGCTGACGAAGGTGACCCGTCCCAGCTTGCTCTTGTCTGCGGCCACGATGACCCGGTCGGCACGGCGGCTGGCGGCCCGCTTCACCCGGCTCTCGGCCTGGTGGTAGTCGGAGATACCGCGGTCACCGTCGATGCCGGCCACGCCCATGACGAAGGTGTCGCAGTTGTAGTTGGCCAGCGTGTCCTCGGCCCCGGCGCCGATGAGGCTCAGTTCGCCCGCCCGCAGTTCGCCGCCGGTGAGCACCACGGTCGTGTCGGGCTCATCCACCAGGGCGAGCGCTGCGAGCACGCTGGGCGTCACGACCGTCAGCCCCAATCCGCGGCCCTTGAGCGAGTTGGCCACAGCCAGTGCGGTGCTGCCGGAGTCGAGAATGAGCGTCTCCTTGCGCCCGATCAGTTCTGCGACGACGTCGGCGATGTGGTTCTTCTCCTGGGCGGCATCGGCCATGCGCGTGGCGAACGACGGTTCGGTGTCCTTGCCCTGCACGGCGATGGCGCCGCCGACCACGCGGCGGACGACGCCGAGCGATTCGAGTGCCTCGACGTCGCGCCGGATCGTCATCTCGGAGACGTCGAACTCGGCGGCCAGCTCGGCGTAGTTGACCTCCCGCGCCGTGCGGACCTGCTGCTCGATGCGCTCCCTGCGGGTTTTCACATCCACGCGAGATCCCCCGCGGTCTGTGTAAATTTCACAAAGGCTCCCAGTAATGAGCGATAGAACGGGAATAACCAGCAATTCGATGTGAATCTATAACAGCCTCGGGGTGCTGTCCATATTTGACGCCAACGCAGTTCACCTGCGGTGCATGTCACGGTCACAGCGGGGTGGGATTCGGTTCCGTCTGTCCGAGCGGTCGTCGACGCAGACGCGCCGCCGACGCGATCTGCGGTTGGGGGACCGGTGTGGTGGGATTGCCGGTTATGGGTATCAAGGTGGCCCTGGAGCATCGCACCAGCTACGCGTTCGACCGCCTCGTCGAGATCTATCCGCATGTGGTGCGGCTCCGGCCCGCGCCGCATTCGCGCACTCCGATCGAGGCCTACTCGATGCAGGTGGAGCCCGCCGACCACTTCGTGAACTGGCAACAGGACGCCTTCGGGAACTTTCTCGCCCGGCTGGTCTTCCCGACCCGGGCCCGCGTATTGACCATCACGGTCGGCCTGATCGCGGATCTGAAGGTGATCAATCCGTTCGACTTCTTCATCGAGGAGTATGCCGAGCAGATCGGCTTCACCTATCCCAAAGCGCTGGCCAACGACCTCAAGCCGTATCTGAAGCCGGTCGACGATGTCGCTGAAGGATCCGGTCCGGGTGAACTCGCCGCGGCGTGGGTCGAGAATTTCTCGGTCGCACCGGGGACGCGCACCATCGACTTCCTGGTCGCGCTCAACCGCGCGGTCAACGCCGACGTCGCCTACAGCGTGCGGATGGAGCCCGGCGTGCAGACGCCCGATTTCACGCTGCGCAGCGGAATCGGTTCGTGCCGCGACTCGGCCTGGCTGCTGGTGTCGATCCTGCGTCAGATGGGTCTGGCGGCCCGCTTCGTGTCCGGTTACCTGGTGCAGCTGACCTCCGACGTGGAGGCGCTCGACGGCCCGTCAGGCCCGACCGCCGACTTCACCGATCTGCACGCTTGGACCGAGGTCTACATCCCCGGCGCCGGATGGATCGGTCTGGACCCGACATCGGGCCTGTTCGCCGGCGAAGGACACATCCCACTGGCCGCGACCCCGCACCCGGAGTCGGCGGCCCCCATCACCGGGGCGACCGGCAAGGCCGAGACCACCCTCGAGTTCAGCAATCTCGTCACCCGCGTGCACGAGGACCCGCGGGTGACGCTGCCCTACACCGAGGAGTCCTGGGCGGCGATCAACGCGCTCGGTGAGGTCGTCGACGATCGGCTCCGGACCGGCGATGTGCGGCTGACCGTGGGCGGGGAGCCGACGTTCGTGTCCATCGACAACCAGGTGGATCCCGAGTGGACCACCGACGCCGACGGCCCACACAAGCGTCAGCGCGCCTCGGCGCTGGCCGCCCGCCTGAAGAACGTGTGGGCGCCCAACGGGCTGGTCCAGCGCAGCCAGGGCAAGTGGTATCCGGGTGAACCGTTGCCGCGGTGGCAGATCGGTCTGCTCTGGCGCACCGACGGCGAGCCGTTGTGGACCGACGACGCACTGCTGGCCGACCCCTGGCCCGAGGAGGCGGTCGCCGCCGCACCGGCCTCCGACGACGCGGCCCGCGCGCTGCTGACCGCGGTCGCCGATGCGTTGGGACTCCCCGCCGCCCAGGTCCGCCCGGCCTTCGAGGATCCGCTGAGCCGCCTGGCCGCGGCGGTGCGGCAACCGGCCGGGCTGCCCGTCGACCCGGCCGACGACCTCGAATCCGACAGCGCCGCGGCCCGCGCCCGGCTGCTGGCCCGGCTCGAGAGCCCGGTCGACGAGCCAGCCGCCTATGTCCTGCCTTTGCACCGGCGCGACGACGACACCGGGTGGGCCAGTGCGGATTGGACGCTGCGTCGGGGCCGCATCGTGCTGTTGGAAGGAGACTCGCCGGCCGGGTTGCGGCTGCCGTTGAACTCGATCAGCTGGAAACCGCCGCGGCCCTCCTTCGACGCCGACCCGATGCACTCACGAACCACGTGGCGATCGGACCGCGGGGGAGCGGCCACCGCCGACGCGGTGGTCGAGGACGTCGACGACGACGCCGAGTGGACGCCGACGACCGCGTTGGTCGCCGAGGTCCGTGACGGGTTGCTGTATGTCTTCCTGCCGCCCACCGACGACGTCGAGCACTTCGTCGACCTGATCGCCCGGATCGAAGCCGCGGCC
>CAXEZH010000246.1:0-4025 GCA_964000695.1 uncultured Mycolicibacterium sp.
CGCGTGGAAGCTCGCACGGCGCGCCACGAACTCTCCCAGCAGCGCGTTGCCCTGGTTGACCAGGCTGCCGATCGTGGACTGTTGGCGGCGCAGCGTCGTGCTCACCATCTCGGTGGTCTCGAGCAGCCGGCCCAACTGAGCGCGTCGTTCGGCGATGATCGTCGACAGCGTGTGCGTGTTCGCCAGCGCCTGCGGCACCACCGGCGGCAGTGTTTCGAGTTGCTCACCCAGGATCGCCAGCGATTGGGCGAACTTGTCCGAATCGACCTGCTCGTAGGTCCGGGTCACATCGGCGAGCGCTTCCTGCAGATCGTAGGGAACCTCGGTGTGACGCAGGTCGAAGGTGTCGTCGGGCAATGTCCCCGTGCCGTCGGGTTCCAGCGACAGATATCGCGATCCGAGAATGGTGGTCACCTTGATGACCGCACGGGAGTCCTGGCCGAAGACGATGTCGTCGCGGACTTTGAGCCCGGCCTCGACGTGATCTCCAGCCAACACCATGCTGGTCACCTCGCCGACCGGGATCCCGGCCACCACAATGGGATTGCCCACCTGAAGTGCCGCGGCCTGCAGGAACTTCGCTGCGTAGTGCCGGTAACCGATGTTGGCCAGCTGCACCATCAGCATGGCGCCGACCACGACGGCCACCACCGCTATCGCACCCACGCCGAGCAGGGTCTTGTTGCGCTCCTCGAGCGGCTTCTTCCGGCGTCTCGTCGGCGCGTCAGCCATTGGCCAGATTCCTGCATCGGGGACTGTAGGTGGCGTCGTTGCCGGGTGTGGCCGCGTCGACCACGATCGGGACCACGTCGTTGAGCCCGGGGAAGAAGCCGGTGGCGTTCAGGTCGCAGGCGTACGCGTTGGCGTACGCGCCTTCGTTGGTGATGCGGGCGAATCCCTTCAGCAGCAGCGGCAGATTGGCTCCGGTGAAGGCCAGCTGCGGTTCGATGTCGACCATGTGGCGGGCGAATCCCGGCTCCCGGGTGACCAGTTCGGTGAGGTCGGGCTCCACCTCGTCGCTGATCGTCGACAGTTGACGCATCACCCGTGAGATGGTGCCCATCGAGTCGACCAGCTCGGGTCGGCGCGCCTCGAAGGTGGACACCACGCCGCGGGTGGTGGTGATCACCTGGTCGAGATCGTCGTTGTGCCGGGCGAGATTGCCGACCACCGAGTTCAGGTCGGTGATGACCGCGCCGAGTTCCTCGTCGCGGCCGGCGAAGGCGTCGGTGAGCTGTGAGGTCTGATCGACCAGCGCCGTGATCGACGCGTTGTCCCCCTGCAGCGACTGGATCACCCCCTGGGTCAGATCGTCGGCGGCGTTGGGATCCAGCAGGCTGAACAGCGGCTCGTAACCGTTGAGGAGTGCGCCGACATCGAACGAGGGATCGGTGCGGTCCACCGGGATGACGCTGCCCGCCGGTAACGGTCCCGGGTCGCCGACGCTGCCCAACGACAGCCCGAGGTACCGCTGGCCGACGATGTTCTGGTAGGTCACCGACGCGACCGTCGTCCCCAGCACCTGCTGGTCGCTCTGCACCACGAAATCGACTCTGGCGTGCTTGCCGTCGAGTTCGATGCCCTCGACGCGACCCACCCGCACCCCCGCCATCCGGACGTCGTCGCCTTCGCGCAGACCGAACACGTCGGTGAACACGGCGGCGTACGGCACCGTGCGACCGGCGACGTCGCGCCGCAGCGTTGCGTACACCAGCCACGTCACCGTTACCGCCACAACCATGAACAACGACAGCCCGATCGCGGCACCTCGGATCTTCACCGGTTCCCCCCTCTCGAGGTCGAATCCACCAGGGACACCGTGGTGCCGCGTGCGACGGGGCCGAGAAGCAGTTGGGTGGCGGTGCTGGCCGGCCGGCCGGTGATGAGTCCGAGCTGGTTGCGTTCCTGTTGACTGCCAACGGGTCCCACATTGCCGCCGGAGAAGGTGCCGCCGGAGAAGTTGGCGCTGTGGGAGGCCGGCGCGGCCTCGGCGGGCAGTACGGGTCCGCCTGGGGTAGCCGGGCCTGGGGGTGGCGCCGGCGCCGGTGGGGGCGGATCACCCGGTTTGGGCGCGACCGGCGCCACCGGAGACAAGATCTGCGGAGGCTGGGGATCGGGCACCAGCGCGGGGTTGGCCGTGTCGGGCACCGGCGCCGACGGCGGCATCCACGACGGCAGCGGTGGATTCGGGTCGGCCAGACTCGGATTGTTGTCGACCAGCGGCGGTCCGACCGCCACCAGATTGCCGTTCTCGCCGACCACCGTTCCGCTGGGCGGGGCCAGATCCGGCGGTGGCTGATAGTTCTGGGGCAGAAGCACATCGGGCAGCTCTGGACGCGTCGGCACCAGCGGCGCGGTGTAACAGCTCGGCCCCTTCAGCCCGGCGTACTGCGGGCAGTCGGCCCGCGTGTAGCTGTAGGTCGGGGTGAACGACAGGTTGACCCGCATGTTCGCGGTGTCCTGCTCGGGTATCCACACTTCGTCGAAGAACCTGTCGGACAATCCGTTGAGCTTGACAAAGGCGGGCACCCAGTGGGGCGAGATCTCGGCCAGCGATCCCAGCACGGGGGTCAGTTCCGAGCTGATCTTGACCAACTTGTCGGTGTGGTTGTTCAGCGCGGTGTCGGTGGTACCGAGCGTGTGCAGTCCACCACTGATCAGCGAATCCAGTTGGGTGCGTTGCCGGACCAGCGTGCGCATCGGTTCCACCGCCACGTGCAGCGCGTCGATCAACTCGGGTGCGGTCTGCTGCAGCCCACGAGTGGCGTCGATGAGCGCCGAGACCGTCGTCGGGCCCGGGTCGCTCGCCACGATGGAGTCGATCTCGTCGACCAGCCTGCTGAGCTGGGCGCCGCTGGTCAGCAGTTCGGTGCGGCGATCCTCGGTGGCGGCGTTGACGGCGGCCAGGACGCCGATGGTCTTGTCCTCGCGGCCACGCCCGGTAGCCGCGAGGATGTCGCGCAACTTGCTGATCGTCGTCTGGAAGAGCACGGTCGGCAGTTCGGTGTCCTCGGGGATGTGCGCGCCTTCACTGATCGGCGGGCCGTGCCCCTGGTCGACCAGCTGCACCGAGGACACCGCGAAGACGTTGCTCGGCACCACTCGTGCGGTGACGGTTGCGGGAATCGACTTGGCGTAGTGCGGATCCAGATCGATGTGCACACGGTTCGGCTCGCCGTGCGCGGCGGGCGTGACGTCCTGCACGGCACCGACGAGTACGCCGTGGTACTTCACGTCGGAGCGTTGCGGCAGCCCGTCACCGACGTTGACCAGGTCGGCCACCACCCGCACGTAGGGATCGAGCCGACCGGTCGCCTTCACCAGCAGCGTCGCCGTCACCACCGCGGCCACGGCCACGAGCGCGATGCCGGCCGCCAGCAGCTGCCGGTCGGAGGGTCCGCGGCCATCGGTCTCGAAGGAGTTGCCCATTCAGCCCCCGAACCGCGCCCCGGAGTCGACCGACCACAGCGCCATGGTCAGCAGCATGTTGACCATGATCACCACGGTGATGCTGGCGCGCATCGCGTGGCCGGCGGCGACGCCCACCCCGACCGGACCGCCGCTGGCGTAGAAACCGTAGTAGCACTGGACCGTTGAGGCGATCCACACGAACACGATGGTCTTGATGATCGAGTACACGATGTCCTGCCCGGACAGCATCAGCGTGAAGTAGTGCAAATAGGAGCCGGTCGAACCGCCGGAGATGATCGTGACGACGACCTGGGTGGTCAGGTAGCTCACCGCCAGGCAGGCGACGTAAAGAGGCACCGCGGCCACGGTCGCGGCCATCAGACGGGTGGTGACCAGATACGGGATCGGCCGGATACCCAGCGAATCCAGGGCGTCGATCTCCTCGGCGATCCGCATCGAACCGAGCTGAGCGGTGAAACGGCAACCGGCTTGCGTGGCGAACGCCAGCGACGCGGCGATCGGCGCGAGCTCACGGGTGTTGACCAACGACGAGATGATGCCGGTCGCCGGCCCCAACCCGAGCAGGTCGAGGAAGTTGTAACCCTCGATCCCCA
>CAXEZH010000247.1:0-8524 GCA_964000695.1 uncultured Mycolicibacterium sp.
CGCACGCGCGCGTGCGCCGTGCATCGATCGCACGCGCGCACCAGCACACGGCAGCGGCGTCGCTCGCCGCGCCGGCGGTGCCCGTCGTGAAGGCGACGACGCTGCTCACGGTCGCGTAGACGCCCGGCTCGGCGCGCCGGCCGTGGGTGCGGGGCACGGCCGCGGTACTGCTACTGGCGGCCTGGCTGCCGTTCAATCTCGGGGTGCGCCCGGAAAGCTACGTCGCGCTCGGGCTGTGCGCGGTGCTGGCGCTGGCGTGGCGGGCCCGCACCCGCGCCGGGGTCGCCGTCACCGTGCTGGTGGCCGCGGTGACGGTCCCGATCAGCCCGACCGCTGCGCTGCTCGCCGCACCGCTGGCGGTGTTCGGCCCGAGGATGTGGTCGGTATTGCGCCGGGCCGCGGCGTCGCGCGCGGCGCTCATCGCCGATGTGCTGCTGCTGTGCTGCGTAGCGGCGCTGAGCGTGACGCTGATCTTCGCCGACCAGACGTGGTCGGCACTGGTGACAGCGACCGACTGGCACCGCGACTTCGGGCCGAACCTGGCCTGGTACGCCGAACCCGAACGCTGGGCGAACCTGCTCAGCGGCGACCAGCAGGGCAGCGCCGCCAAGCGGCTGGCTCCGCTGCTGGCGGTGGCGATGCTGCCCGTCGTGGCCGGGCTGGCGTGGTCGGGCCGGACGGTGGTGCAGCGCTCGGCGCGGCGGCTGGCCGTGGTGGTGCTGTTGCTCGCCGCCGCCTACGCGGTGGTGCCGTCGAAGTGGTCGTACCACCTGGGTGCCGCCGCCGGTGTGCTGGCGGCGTTCCTGACCGTCGCGGTGGTGCTGATCAGCCGGCAGCCGCCGGGGCGGCGCGGAGCGGTGGTGGCCGCGGTCGCGCTGCCGACCGCCGCGGCCGCCTGGGCGTTCACCGGGCCCAACGCGTGGTGGCAGTCCACGGTGTACGACGTGCCCTGGGCGAACGGGCCCATCCGGCCCGCCGGGGTGCCGCTGGACAACCCGCTGGTGTGGCTGACCGTCGCCGTGGTCGCGGGACTGCTCGCCCGACGCCGGGCACCCGCACTGGTGGTTCTCACCGCCGCGCTGACATCGGTGGCGGTGCTGCTCGGATCCTTCGTCGCCGCCCCGTTGCGCCGCGCCGAGGGGTCACTGGCGCTGGCCAACCTGCACCGGCTCACCGGCGAGCGGGTGTGCGGGCTCGCTGACGACGTCGAGGTGCTACTCGACGGTGCGGTCCTCGATCCGCTCGACGGCCGCTCCCACGTTCCGGGCGGCTTCCCGCCGAGCGCGCCGCCCCCGGATCCGCCCGGCACGGCGAGCGCGTCCTACGTGTGGGGCACCTATCGGGACACCGACGACGGCACCGGAGCCGGCATCGACGATGCCGCGACGGTTCTGACCAGGTGGTTCACCCTCCCCCCGCTGACCGAGGGCCAAGGCCTGGCGGTGTCGGTGGCCGGCCGCACCGACGACGGCAACACGCTGGCCTTCGAGTTCGGCGGCGCCGACGGTGCCGTCCTGGGCACCCGCACCCCGGTGGACCGCCCCGCGCCCGGCGAGGATCCGGCCCACCCGCTGTGGCGGTCGATCGGGGTGGACACCGCAGCGATCCCCGCCGGTGCGGACCGGGTGCGGATCGCCGCGCACGACGATCGGACCGACGCGTGGGGCTGGCTGGCGTTCACCGGGCCGAGGCTGCGGTCGGCGGTCGCGCTCAACGACTTCCTGGCCGGACGCTCACCGGTGCTGCTCAGCTGGCCGCAGGGCTTCCTGTTCCCCTGCATCCGGGACATCCCGCGGGTGGCCGCCGGGGTGGCCCAGACTCCGGGCGCCGTCATCGAGTCACCGCGGCCGTTCTTCCTCGAGGACCGCGACCAGGCCATCGGCGGAACGTTCGCCGGTCTGGCCCGCTACGGAGACCTGCAGGAGGTGTCCGGCAGGCTGCGTGGTCACCCCGAGGTCGACTGGGGAACGGTGCTCGTCGCCGATCCGGCCGCGTCGCGCGACGCCTACGACCTGACCACCACCCGCGAGGTTCGGTGGGGCTTTCACCGGCCATGACAGACTGAGCCGCGTGGCCAGCATTGCCCAGTGGGTCGAAGGAGCACGTCCCCGGACGCTGCCGAACGCGATCGCCCCGGTGATCGCCGGGACCGGCGCCGCGGCCTGGCTGGGCGCCGCGTCGTGGTGGAAAGCGCTGCTGGCGATGCTGGTCGCGGTCGGCATGATCGTCGGGGTCAACTACGCCAACGACTACTCCGACGGCATCCGCGGCACCGACGACGTGCGCTCCGGCCCGCTGCGCCTGGTCGGCTCACGGCTCGCGGCGCCGCGGTCGGTGCTGGTGGCCGCGGTGCTCGCGCTGGCCGGGGGCGCTGTGGCCGGGGTGGCGCTGGCGTGGGTGTCGGCGCCATGGCTGATCGCGGTCGGAGGGGTGTGCATCGCGGGCGCCTGGCTCTATACCGGCGGCTCCCGGCCCTACGGCTATCTGGGCTTCGGCGAGATCGCGGTGTTCGTCTTCTTCGGCCTGGTCGCAGTGCTGGGTACCCAGTACACGCAGGCGCTGCGCGTCGACTGGGTCGGTGTGACGCTGGCAGTCGCCACCGGATGTCTGTCCTCGGCGGTGTTGGTGGCCAACAACCTGCGCGACATCCCCACCGACGCCCAGACCAGCAAGATCACGCTGGCGGTCCGGCTCGGGGACGCCCGCACCCGGCTGCTGTTCCAGGCGCTGATCGTGCTGCCCTTCGCGCTGACGCTGGTGCTGATGTTCGCCACCCCGTGGTGCGCGGCCGGGCTGGTGGCGGCGCCGCTGGCGGTGCGCGCAGCCGCACCGGTGCGACGGGGTTCGGGCGGCCGGGAGCTGATCCCGGTATTGCGTGACACCGGGCTGACGATGCTGGTGTGGGCGGTCGCGGTGGCGATACCGCTCGCGCTGGCCTGACCCGACGGGCGCGCCGCGCGCCGGCGCGCCCGGTTTGCGCCCCCGAACGGCGTGGTACATAGCGCGGATGACCGCAGCGCCGCTCCCCCGCCCGTCCGGGGTGTCCGACGATGACGTCCGTGCTGCTCAGCGCACCGTCGCGGTGTTGAGCGAGGCGTTTTCCGCCAAGGTCGTGGGGCAGGAGCACCTGCGAGAATCGCTGTTGATCGGATTGCTCAGCGGCGGCCACATCCTCATCGAAAGTGTGCCCGGCCTGGCCAAGACGACCGCTGCGCGGGTGATCGCCGACGCCATCGACGGCGAGTTCCGACGCATCCAGTGCACCCCGGATCTGCTGCCCAGCGACATCGTCGGCACGCAGATCTATGACGCCGCGCGGGCGTCGTTCGTCACCCAGCTCGGACCGGTGCACGCCAACATCGTGCTGCTCGACGAGATCAACCGGTCCAGCGCCAAAACCCAGAGCGCCATGCTCGAGGCGATGGAGGAACGCCAGACCACGGTCGCGGGGACCGTCTACCCCATCCCCGAACCGTTTCTCGTCATCGCCACCCAGAACCCGGTCGACCAGGAGGGCACCTACCCGCTCTCGGAGGCACAGACCGACCGCTTCCTGCTCAAGGACATCGTCGGCTACCCGTCCCCGGAAGAGGAGGTCGAGGTCCTCACCCGCCGCGACGCCGGTCTCTACGACAAAGGTCACCGCGCACGTGCGGTCGCCACCCTCGAGGACATCCGCCGGGTGCAGCGCGTCGTCGCCGACGTCTACCTCAGCCGCGAGCTCATGCTCTACGCCAGCCATCTGGTCGCGGTCACCCGGGAACCCGCCAGACACCTGCCCGCGCAGGTGGCGCGGTTGGTGGAGTACGGCGCCAGCCCGCGCGCCACCATCGCGCTGTGCACCGCAGCACGGGCGCTGGCGCTGCTGTCCGGGCGCGCGCACGTGATTCCCGGTGACATCGCCGATCTCGCCCATCGGGTGCTGCAGCACCGGCTGATCCTCGGCTTCGAGGCCGCGGGCGCCGGCCTCACTCCGGCCGTGGTGATCGACGCCGCGCTGGACGCGGTGCGGGTGCCCTGATCGGCGGCCCCGGTGGGTAAGCACCTCAACGCGGTCAAACGCCAATTCGGCACCGACACCCGCGGCCTGCTCGACGGTGGCCGCTACGCGCTGCTGCACACGCGCAGCATGGAATTCGACGAGCTGCGGCCCTACGTGCCCGGTGACGATGTCCGCGACATCGACTGGAAGGCGTCGGCCCGGTCGGGCTCGGTGCTGATCAAGCGCTTCGTCACCGAGAAGCACCACAAGATCCTGCTCGTCGCCGATGCCGGGCAGAACATGGCGGCGCTGGCCCCGGGGGGAGAGCGCAAGAGCACGGTCGCGGAAAACGTTCTGGGCGCGATCGGGCTGATCGCCCTGGGCCGCAGTGATCAGATCGCCATGGTCTACGGCGACGGCCGCGGCAGCCTCAACATCGGGCTCAGCCGTGGCGAGACCCAGGTCGAGCGCATCCTCACCCACTACCACGACCATGCCGTGGCTGCCCGCGGTCCCAGTGACATCTGCTGCCAACTCGATTATGTGGCAACGCATTACCGGCATCGGATGCTGATCGTCATGGTTTCCGACGAGCCCGAACCCAACGCCCGACTCGACGAGCTGACGGCCAGGCTTGGTTCCCGCCACGACGTGATGTGGGCGATGGTCGCCGACATGCCCGCGACCGCCGCCCGGGACCGCGGCGGCTTCGACATCGCCACCGGCCGGCCCGTCCACGCACTGGCCGCGGGGAACCGACGGGTCATCGCCGCGTATCGCCGCGCCGAACAGGCTCGCGCGCAACGCCTCACCGAGTTCCTGACCGCGCGCTCCATCGCGCACGCCACGCTCACCGGCAGCGCGGATCTGCGCCGGGCGATCGTGGACCTGACCGGGGTGTGGTCGCGTGCCGGATGACCTGCTGGAGTTCGTCAGCGGACCGCCCGGCTATTCGGCGGTGTGGTTGTGGCTGGGACTGTCCCTGATTCTTGCGGTGATCGTCTGGTACGCCGCGGTTTTCGTGGCGACCCTGCCCTCGCACCGGCTGAGGACCATCCCGGCCGTGCGGAACCTGCACGCTCGGGTGTTGCGGCACCGCTTCACGCGCACAGTCCGCCGGATCACCGACTCGCACCGAAGCGGCGAGCTGTCCGACGCGGCGGCCAGCGCCGCCCTCACTCGCACGCTGCGCAGCTTTCTGCACCAGGCCACCGGACGGCGCGCCCAGTACATGCAGCTGCGCACCGTCGCCAACGGTGAGCTGGCCGCGGCGGCACCGGTGCTGAGCGCGCTCGGTGACGCACAGTTCAACCGCGCGTCGACCACCGACGTCGACCGGCTCGGTGAGCAGACCGAAGAATTGATCCGCTCATGGCCCTGATGTGGTGGCCGGTCGCCATTCTCGGGGCGCTGTGCCTGCTCGGGACGGTCGCACTGGCCGTGCTGATCCCGACGAGACGCTCCCCCGGTGACGGTCTGGCGCTGGCGAACACCTCCCGGTTGTCCCGGTTGCCCGAGTACCGCGCGGTGCTGGCCGCGCGGACCCGCTCCACGGCGATCATGCTGGCGGTCCTGCTGGCGCTGTTCGGCGCGACGGTGGTGGCCAGCGCGCGCCCGAGCACCAACCAGGACACCGACTCCCGCGAGGACATCATGCTCTGCGTCGCCGAACCCGCGACCAGCGAGGCCACCGGCCGGTTCCTGAGCTACTTCGCCCGTCAGGCCGGCAGCTACAGCGTCACCCGGATCGGTCTGACCTCCCCCAACCGCCGGGTGGTCCCGTTGACCCGTGACTACCAGTTCGCCGCCGAACGGTTCGGGGACTACGCGCAGATCTCGCAGAACCCGTCGGCGCCACCTCCTGCGCAGCCGCTGACCGCCCCCGTCGAGTACACCGACTACGCGCCGACGGTGGCTGATGTCCTCGCTCTGTGCCTCAACGGCTTTCCGGGATTCCCCGCCGCCAGCGAGACCGACAGGTCGGTGCTCTACCTCGGACCGGGCGAACTGCGGGCCACGGGCGACGATCGTCCGTCGCTGTTCACCGACGTGCAGGTCGCCGACATGGCGCGCGACGCCGGGGTACGCATCGACGCGCTCGCCACCGCCGGACGTCCGACCAACGCACTGGCCGCCGCAGCCGAACGGACCGGCGGGCTGTTCCTGCGGTACGACCCGGCCGCGGCCACCGGTCAACTCGACCAGATCCGCGCCGCGCAGCAAGCCCGCGGCGCCGACGAACAACGCATCGATGCCCCGGTCGTCGTACTGATCGCCGCGCTCATGCTGACCGCTCTGCTCGGGATTTCGCTGCTGGCGGTGCGGCGGTGACGTTCGACCCGGTGCTTCCCCCCGTCGCGCTGGCCGCGCTTGCGTCGGTGATACTCGCGCTGCGCGCCGTGGCGCTGCGTTCGGCGGCGCGGTCCGGCCGGTGGGGCGTCCTGCGCTGGGCCGCGACGACCGGCGCGTTGATGCTGGTCGTGCTGGCCGCAGCCCGTCCGGGCGTCGATGCCGAGCGCACCGCAGACGACGCCGGGGCGGCCGGGGCGAATGTGTTCTTCGTCGTCGACCTGTCGGCGGACTCCGCGATCGCGGACATCGGGGGATCCACCCGGATGTCAGCCATCCGCGAGGACATCGATGCGCTGATGGCCGCGCACGAGGGCGACCGGATCGGTGTCATCACCTTCACCTCGCGACCCGCGGTGGCCTGGCCGCTGTCCGGGGACGCTTGGAGCCTGCGCCCCCTCGTCGACACCCTCTCCCCGGCGGTGGGCCCGAACGCGGCCGCCGACCAGGCCAACGCGGCCGCGGCCGCCAATGTGCTGCGTTACCAGCTGATCGCCGCCCGTCAACGGTACCCGCAGGCCGAGGAGCTGGTGTACTACTTCGGTTCCGGGGCAGCACAATCCACGTCGCCGCAGAGCGAGTTCGCCGCCGAAGCGGTCGACGGTGGCGCGGTGTTCGGCTACGACGGAGGCGACGGTGCCGCGCGGCTGCGGGCCATCTCCGACGAACTCGGCGTGCCCTACGTCAACCGCGCCGCCGGGGAGCCGGTACGGGCCGCCGAGACCGGGTCGGCGGACGCCGCGACCATCAACGAGTCGCCACCGCGCACCGAGTACTACTGGGTGCTCACGTCGCTGGCCTCGGCACTGCTGCTGATCGAGATCGGCTTGACGGTGCGGGATCTGCGCCGCACCCGACTGAGCGACCGGGCGGGACGGTGACCGCTCGATGACACCCGCCCCGACACCCGCCCGGCTGAGGCTGCGGCGCCGCCTGCTCGTGCTGTCGGCCGCGCCGGCGCTGATCATGCTGTTGGTCGCCGCGAAGCTCATCTCCGTCGTCGTGGCCGGCAACGCCGCGCAACGCCATTACGATTCCGGCGACATCGGCGCGCTCGACGACGAAGTCACCGTCCTGCAGGTGTTCAACGTCATCGAACCCGCCAACGCTCCCTTCGCGGCGGGCGCGCTGGCCGTACTCGACGACCGCCTCGAGGTCGCCGACGACCGGTTCTCCGAGGCGCTGGCACGCACCGACCCACCGCACACCTGCCCCGCCCGCATCAATCTCGTGCTGGTCCGTGAGCGGCGCGCGGACATCGACGCCTGGGAGGCGAGGCTCGACAGCGCCCGCACGCAGTACCTCAGCGCGCTGCAGGTGCTGGCCGACGCTCCCGCCGGGTGCTTCGCCGGAAACCAGGACACCGACCCGCAACGGCGTGCGATCCGCGCGGAGACGGCCGCTCGGATCGACGCCAAGCTGCGCAACCTCGGCACCGCCGCACCGCCGCCACCGCTGGCCCCACCGCCGGCCGCCGCGGCGCCACCCGCTGCACCCCCGCCCGTGTCCGCGCCCGGCACCGACGATCCGGCCGAGGCACGCCAACTCGATCCCACCGCGGGCGATCCGATGGAGGTGCTGCGCCGCCTGCTGCGTGACGCGGCCAGTTAACTCGACGTACAGGCCCAGTACTCGACGATCCGTCCGTCTCGAACGCGCAGGATGTCGTTGCCGGCGAACAGCACCGGCCCCCGCTCGCGGGCGCCCGTGCCGATCCACCGTGCCGCGAGCATGTCACCGTCGGCGAACGGGTCGACGTCGACGTAGAACTCCAACTCGCGAAACATCGCGCGGGTCTCGTCCACCATCGACTGCAGTTCGGCCGGACCGTGCACGTCACGGTTCGGCCAATGCCCCACGAAATCGTCGGAGACGAGTTCGGCGGCCACCTGCTGCCCGGTCCACAGTTCGTCGATCCAGCGTCGGTACAACCGGACGGCGCTGCGCTCAGCCGTCCCCCGCGTCATGACCTGTTGGCTGTCCATCACCGAGGGTTACCCACATCACAATTCGGCTATGCAGGTCACCGGCGTTCTGACCGCGGTGTGGCAACCGCATCGCCATGGCAGCCGTCGTTACTGGTCGTGGGCCTGAACGCCCACGAGCGCTCAGCCGCGCGGCGCGACGTCACCCTCGGCGTCACCGTCCCCAGCCCGATCGACGGCACCGCCCCCAGCCCGATCGACGGCACCG
>CAXEZH010000248.1:0-13932 GCA_964000695.1 uncultured Mycolicibacterium sp.
CGTCGACCTGGACGCGGTCGCCGCGGTGGCGGCCAGCAGTGTCACCGCACCGCCGTGGGATGCGGCCGTGTGCGAACCCGTTGCCGGCGGGGTGACCGTGGCCATGGCTGCGGGCAAGGCGTTCACCTTCAACTACGCCGAGCACGTCGAGGTGTTGCGGGCCGCAGGCGCGACGGTCGTGGACTTCGACCCGCTGACCGACCCGCTGCCCGACACGACGGCCGCCCTCGTGCTGCCCGGCGGCTTCCCCGAACAGTTCGGCCCGCAACTGTCGGCCAACGACATCGTCCGCTCCCAGATTCGCGCCCTCGCGATGCGCGGGGCGCCGGTGCACGCCGAGTGCGCGGGCCTGACCTACCTGGTCGACGACCTGGACGGGCAACCGATGTGCGGGGTGCTGGCGGGCACTGCGACGTTCACCGACACGTTGACGCTGGGGTACCGCGACGCTGTCGCGGTCGGTGACTCCCCGCTACACCGCGTCGGCGACCGGGTGGTCGGTCATGAATTCCATCGCACCGCGGTGCAGTTCACCGGAGATCGTCAGCCGGCGTGGCGGTTCGCCGGGCGCGGCGGCCACATCGTCGACGACGGCGCCGTCCGTGCCGGCGTGCACGCGGGCTATCTGCACACCCACCCAGCGGCGCATCCGGACGCCGTCGCCCGGTTCGTCTTCGCGGCGGCAGCAGCCTCTAGGCTCGCCGGGTGACCCCCGCCCACGTGAGGAGCGAAGCGAGCTCCGAGAACGCCTACCTGGTGGGTTTACGGCTCACCGGCAAGAAGGTCGTCATGGTCGGCGGCGGCACCGTCGCGCAGCGCCGGCTACCGCTTCTGGTCGCCAGCGGCGCGGACGTGCACGTCATCACCATCTCCGCGACGCCCGCGGTCGAGGCGATCGACGGGATCACGCTGAACCTGCGGGAGTTCCGCACCGGCGACCTCGACGGTGCCTGGTACGCCATCGCCGCGACCGACGACCCCGACGTCAACGCGGCCATCGTGGCGGAGGCCGAAGCCCGGCACATCTTCTGCGTCCGCGCCGACATCGCGCGCGAGGGCACGGCCGTCACCCCCGCCTCCTTCGAGTACGAGGGGTTGGCGGTAGGCGTGCTGGCCGGTGGCGAGCATCGGCGGTCGGCGGCGATCCGCTCGGCGATCCACGAAGCGCTCCAGCAAGGTGTCATCGCCAGGGATGACTCGGTGACCCCCGGTGTGGTTCGTGGCGGCGTCGCACTGGTCGGCGGTGGCCCGGGAGACCCGGAGTTGGTGACTGTGCGCGGACGCCGACTGTTGGCTCACGCCGATGTCGTGGTCGCCGACCGCCTCGCGCCGCAGGAACTGCTGGCCGAGTTGTCCCCGGACGTCGAGGTGATCGACGCCGCGAAGATCCCGTACGGCCGCTCGATGGCCCAGGACGCGATCAACAGCGTGCTCGTCGACCGCGCCAAGGAGGGCAAGTTCGTGGTGCGGCTCAAGGGCGGCGATCCGTTCGTTTTCGCGCGCGGCTACGAAGAGATCATCGCCTGCGCCGAGGCCGGGATCCCGGTGACAGTGGTACCCGGTGTGACCAGCGCCATAGGGGTTCCTGCGCTTGCCGGGGTACCCGTCACACACCGGGCGATGACGCACGAGTTCGTGGTGGTCAGCGGACATGTTGCGCCGGAGCACCCTGAATCGTTAGTGAATTGGGATGCATTGGCCGCGATGCGGGGCACAATCGTCTTGTTGATGGCCGTCGAGCGGATCGAACTGTTTGCCAAAGTTCTTCGAGAAGGGGGGCGCCCTGCCGATACCCCTGTTCTAGTGGTGCAACAGGGCACGACGTCTGCTGAACGAACTTTGCGGGCGACGCTTGCCGATGCGCCCGAGAGAATCCGCGCCGAGGGCATCAGGCCGCCGGCGATCATCGTCATCGGGGCGGTGGCGGCCTTCGGCGCCTAAAGGATTCTTAAGAGTACTGTAAGGTAACCTGTTATGACGGCTCTCAATGATGCGGAGCGTGCCGCCATCCACCGTGATTCTGAAGGCGAAAACCAGCGAGGCTCGAGGCGAGCCGGTGACCGTGCGTTGCCGGAACGCACGCCCACGCTGGGCGGGCAGGGTGCCGACACTCAACGACCTGGCAGGTCGCCGGCGGCGTGGCTGCCGTCGCGGCGCTTCATCGCCGCGGTCATCGCGATCGGCGGCATGCAGCTGCTGGCCACGATGGACAGCACCATCGCCATCGTCGCGCTCCCCAAGATCCAGGACGAGCTGAACCTCTCCGACGCCGGTCGAAGCTGGGTCATCACCGCCTACGTGTTGACGTTCGGCGGGTTGATGCTCCTCGGCGGGCGGCTCGGTGACACCATCGGCCGCAAGCGCACCTTCATCGTCGGCGTCACGCTGTTCACGATCGCGTCGGTGTTGTGCGGCATCGCCTGGGACGAGGCGACACTGGTCATCGCCCGTCTGCTGCAGGGTGTGGGCGCCGCGATCGCCTCACCGACCGCGTTGGCGCTGATCGCGACCACCTTCCCCAAGGGCCCCGCCCGCAATGCGGCCACCGCGGTGTTCGCCGCGATGACCGGTGTCGGGTCGGTGATGGGCCTGGTTGTCGGCGGTGCGCTGACCGAGGTCTCGTGGCGGCTGGCGTTCCTGGTCAACGTGCCCATCGGCCTGCTGATGATCTACCTGGCCCGCAAGACGCTGCGGGAGACCAACCGCGAGCGTCTCAAGCTGGACGCCGCCGGCGCGCTGCTGGCCACGCTGGGATGTACCGCCGCGGTGTTCGGCTTCTCGATGGGGCCCGAGCAGGGCTGGTTGTCGCCGTTGACGCTGGGTTCCGGCGTGATCGCGGTGGCCGCGCTGGTGGGCTTCCTGATCGTCGAACGCACCGCAGAGAACCCGGTGGTGCCGTTCAGCCTGTTCCATGACCGCAACCGGGTGGCGACCTTCGCGGCCATCTTCCTGGCCGGCGGTGTCATGTTCACGCTGACCGTCCTGATCGGCCTCTACGTGCAGGACATCATGGGTTACAGCGCGCTGCGGGCGGGCATCGGTTTCATCCCGTTCGTCATCGCACTCGGCATCGGCCTGGGGCTGTCCTCGGCGCTGGTGTCGAAGTTCCCCCCGCGGGTGCTGGTCATCGCCGGCGGCGTGCTCGTGCTCGGCGCGATGATCTACGGGTCCACGCTCGACGCCGACATCCCGTACTTCCCGAACCTGGTCTTCCCGATCACCGTCGGTGGCCTCGGGATCGGCATGATCGTGGTCCCGCTGATGATCTCGGCCATCGCCGGGGTCGGCTTCGACCAGATCGGCCCCGTGTCGGCCATCGCGTTGATGCTGCAGAACCTCGGTGGACCCGTCGTGCTCGCCGTCATCCAGGCGGTCATCACCTCGCGCACCCTCTATCTCGGGGGCACCACCGGGCCGGTCAGTGACATGAACGCCGCGCAGCTTCACGCCCTCGATCAGGGCTACACCTACGGCCTGCTGTGGGTGGCCGCGGTCGCCGTCGTCGTCGGCGCCGCTGCGCTGTTCATCGGCTACACGGCTCAGCAGGTGGCGCATGCGCAGGAAGTCAAGGACGCGATCGACGCCGGAGAGCTTTAGCTCGACATTGGGCTGGGGAGAGCTTTAGCTCGACGTTGGGCTGGGGAGAGCTCCGGCCCCCACCAGTAAGGTGGTCGCTCGTGATCACCCGCATGTCCGAGCTGTTCCTGCGCACCTTGCGTGACGACCCGGCCGACGCCGAGGTCCCCAGCCACAAGCTGCTCATCAGGGCGGGCTACGTCCGCCCCGTGGGGCCGGGGCTGTACAGCTGGCTGCCGCTGGGTCTGCGGGTGCTGCGCAAGATCGAGAAGATCGTCCGCGACGAGATGACCGCGATCGGCGGCCAGGAGATCCTGTTCCCCGCTCTGCTGCCGCGTGCGCCCTATGAGACGACGAATCGCTGGACCGAGTACGGCGACAATCTGTTCCGGCTGGCCGACCGCCGTGGTAACGACTACCTGCTGGGCCCGACCCACGAAGAGCTCTTCACGATGACCGTGAAGGGGGAGTACAGCTCCTACAAAGACTTCCCGTTGCTGCTGTTCCAGATCCAGACCAAGTACCGCGACGAGGCCAGGCCGCGCGCCGGCATCCTGCGCGGGCGCGAGTTCATCATGAAGGACTCCTACTCGTTCGACGTCGACGAGGACGGCCTCAAGAGCGCCTACCACGCCCACCGCGAGGCCTATCAGCGCATTTTCAGCCGCCTCGGCGTGAACTATGTGATCGTCTCGGCGGTATCGGGGGCGATGGGCGGCAGCGCGTCGGAGGAGTTCCTGGCCGAGAGCGCCGCCGGCGAGGACACCTTCGTGCGGTGCATCCAGTCGGGTTACGCCGCCAACGTCGAAGCGGTGCTCACCGCAGTTCCTCCGACGATCCCCATCGAAGGCCAGCCTGCGGCCACGGTCTACGACACGCCGGACGCGCCGACGATCGCCACGCTGGTCGACTGGGCGAACTCGGCCGGCCTGCCGCAGTTCGCCGACCGCGACGTGCTCGCCGCGGACACATTGAAGAACGTGCTGCTCAAGGTCCGCGAGCCCGGCGGCGACTGGGAGCTGCTGGCCATCGGCGTGCCCGGTGACCGCGAAGTCGACGACAAGCGCCTGGGCGCCGCACTCGAGCCGGCGGAGTACGCACTGCTCGACGACGCCGACTTCGCCAAGCATCCGTTCCTGGTGAAGGGCTACGTGGGACCCAAGGCGCTGCTGGCCAACGGTGTGCGCTACCTCGTCGATCCCAGGGTGGTCGACGGGACGTCCTGGATCACCGGCGCCGACGAGCCGAACAAGCACGTTGTCGGCCTGGTGGCCGGGCGTGACTTCACCCCCGACGGCACCATCGAGGCCGCCGAGGTGCGCGACGGCGATCCGTCCCCTGATGGCGCGGGGCCACTGACCTCGGCGCGTGGAATCGAGATCGGTCACATCTTCCAGCTGGGCCGCAAGTACACCGACGCGTTTTCTGCCGACGTGCTCGGTGAAGATGGGAAGCCGGTCCGGTTGACCATGGGGTCCTACGGGATCGGCGTGTCGCGGCTCGTGGCCGTCATCGCCGAGCAGCACCACGACGAGCTCGGGCTGCGTTGGCCCTCGACGGTGTCGCCGTTCGACGTGCACCTGGTGATCGCCAACAAGGACGCCGAAGCACGTGCGGGCGCCCTGGAATTGGCCGCCGATCTCGATGTGCTGGGCACGGAGGTACTGCTCGACGACCGGACGGCCTCGCCCGGGGTGAAGTTCAAGGACGCCGAGTTGCTCGGGGTGCCATGGGTGGTCGTGGTGGGCCGCGGCTGGGCGGACGGCGTGGTGGAGTTGCGCAACCGGTTCAGCGGCGAGAAGCGCGACGTTCCGGTCGACTCGGCGGCAGCGGAGATTGCCCGGGCCATCTCCTGACGAGCGCGGCCTACTCCGAGCCGCCCGGGAAGGCCACGGTGACCGGCGTCTCGCCCATCAGGCGCCGCCACCGGGAAGCGGTGACCGCGCATTCGGTCAGTGCGGTGACCCCGAAGGCCCGCACTGTCTGGTCGTCGGCCTGCTCGATGACTGCCCGCCAGGCCACGGCGGCGTCCTGTTCCATGGTGACGGCCAGTTCGGCGGCTTGGCGGGGATTGTCGACCTCGCCTGGCAGCCGGTAGCCCGCCGCGGGCAACGGGGCTTGCGCGCCGCGCTCCTCCATCAGCGCGATCCCGGCTTCCCGGCGAGCCCGGTGTTCGTTCATCGCATCGGCGACCAGATAGTTGCGGTCGAACGTCGAGTGCGCCGAGACGATCCCGTAGCCGTAGATGGCAGCGTGCTCGACCTCCAGTGCGTCGTAGAGCGCACCGTCGGCCGCGCCGCCCGGGCGGGTCGGTTCCGGCTGGGCGGACGGGGAGGTCGTGGGAGTGGTCATGACGTCTCTCCGAGCGGGGTGAGCGCGACGGTGTAGGCGGCGGTGCACGCCGCGGCGATCGACCCGAGCAGCCCGGCCCGGTAGCCGGACAGCGCGGTGGCCGAAGTTGTTGCGCTCTCCGCCGACGTGCGCAGGGCGCCGACGACGTCGTCGACGGTAGGCGGTGGGTCTGCGACCGAGGACGTCGACGAGGTGGTCGAGGTGGTGGTGCTGACCGTGACGCTGGTGGACGGGGCCGCCTGTCCGGTGAGCCGCACGATCTCGTCGGCGAGCGCGTCGGCGTGCGCAGAGCGTTCGGCCGATACCTCGCCGAGCGCCCGCGCGACGGGGCCGCGCATCCGCTCGGCCACCTCGGTCGCCAGCTGGCTGTCGGCGCGGGCCCGGTCCAGCGCGGTGGTCAGGTCGTCGAGGTCGGGTGGCGGCGTGGCGGTGCCGCAGGCCGCCGCAGTCAGCCCCGCGGCGGCCAGCGCCGTGGCGCCGAGCAGCAGGCGTCGACGGTTGACGGTCGGGGAGGGGCTCGGCACGAGCAACATCCTGCCATTGGGCCGGTGACGCCTCGGGCAGCGCCGGTGGTCGTTTCCTTTTGGCGTTTGGGCCCCCGCGGCTGGCGTATCGTGGTGACTCGGGTTCGCGGGAGCACGATCGATCCTGCGCACCGGGTCCGGACAACTCAAGACGAGGAGCTCGCCGTGGTAGAGCGGTCCAGTCGACTGCCGTCGCAACGACAGGTGATCGAACTGCTCGAGGGCGAGTTCGCGCGCGCAGGCTACGACATCGAAGATGTCGCGATCGACACGTCCGCCCGTCCGCCGCGCATCGCGGTGGTGGCCGACGGTGACGACGGGCTGGACCTGGATACGATCGCCGCGCTGTCACGGACAGCGTCGGAGTTGCTCGACGGCTTGGACACGCCGCCCTATGTGCTCGAGGTCACGTCCCCGGGAGTGGACCGGCCCTTGACGACGCCGACGCACTTTCGGCGGGCGCGGGGACGTCGGGTGGAGATCACGTTGACCGACGGCGCGACGGTATCCGGCCGGCTCGGTGACTGCGGCGACGAGACGGTGGCGCTCGTGGTGCGCCAAGCCCGGGCAGATCTGGCCGTGCACGAGATCGCGCTGAACACGATCGTCAACGCCGTTGTCCAGGTGGAGTTCTCGCCGCCGAATCCGCGGGAGCTGGAATTGGCCGGCCTGGCCGGAGAGGAAACCTGAGCGTGAACATCGACATGGCTGCCTTGCATGCGATCGAGGCGGACAAGGGCATCTCGGTCGACGTCGTGGTCGAGACCATCAAGTCAGCGTTGCTGACCGCGTATCGGCACACCGAGGGGCACGAGCCCGACGCCCGCATCGACATCGATCGCAAGACCGGTGTGGTGAAGGTGATGGCGCGCCAGACCGACGAGGACGGCAACGTCCTCCACGAGTGGGACGACACCCCGGAAGGTTTCGGCCGCATCGCGGCGACCACCGCGCGCCAGGTCATCCTGCAGCGGCTGCGCGATGCCGAGAACGAGAAGAACTACGGCGAGTTCTCCGCCCGCGAGGGCGACATCGTCGCCGGCGTCATCCAGCGGGACGCCCGAGCCAACGCCCGCGGCCTGGTGGTGGTGCGGATGGGTAGTGAGACCAAGGGCTCCGAAGGTGTGATCCCTGCTGCCGAGCAGGTGCCGGGGGAGCGCTACGAACACGGTGACCGGTTGCGCTGCTACGTCGTGGGCGTGACCCGGGGCGCCAGGGAACCGCTGATCACGCTGTCGCGGACGCACCCGAACCTGGTGCGCAAACTCTTTGCGCTGGAGGTCCCCGAGATCGCCGACGGGTCCGTCGAGATCATCGCGGTGGCCAGGGAGGCCGGGCACCGCTCCAAGATCGCCGTGACGTCGCGGATGCCGGGTCTGAACGCCAAGGGCGCCTGCATCGGCCCGATGGGGCAGCGGGTGCGCAACGTGATGAGTGAACTGTCCGGCGAGAAGATCGACATCATCGACTACGACGAGGACCCCGCCCGGTTCGTCGCCAATGCACTGTCGCCGGCCAAGGTGGTCTCGGTCACGGTGATCGACGAAGCCAACCGCGCCGCACGCGTCATCGTGCCGGATTTCCAGTTGTCGCTGGCCATCGGCAAAGAGGGGCAGAACGCGCGCCTGGCCGCCCGGCTCACCGGCTGGCGCATCGACATCCGCAGCGACGACGCGGACAGCCAGCGTCCGGAGCACCGCCGCGAACCGCGCCCGGACGCCGCGCACGGCGCTGTCGGCGAACGCTGATCCACGCCGCGTCCGACCGGTTTTCAATTTGGCGACGCGGTGACGGTAGACTCAGCCGTGGTCCAGCGCGAGGAATCGGCACGGATGCAGCGAAGCAAGCCCCCACCAGGGCCGGTGCGAACCTGCATCGGATGCCGGAAACGAGAGCTGGCCGTCGAATTGCTTCGAGTAGTAGCTGTCGACAGTGGGGACGGCCCTGGGAATGGCCAGGTCGTCGTGACTGTTGACACAGCGAAAGCACTTCCGGGGCGGGGTGCCTGGTTGCATCCCCGGTCGGAATGTCTGCACGCGGCGGTCCGGCGGCGAGCGTTCGGCCGGGCGCTGCGGATCACCGGTTCACCGGACATCACCGCGGTGATCGAGCGTTTCGATTCGTCGGAGCGTCCGGACACGGCGGCACCTAGAGAACAGGTAGCGAAGAACATGAGCACACCGTGAAGTCCCGATGACCATGCGTCATAGCTAAACCGAGGCGCGGCGCCTACCACCGCTGTCGCCTCTAGACAGGAGATGTAGTGGCAGGTAAGGCCCGTGTGCACGAGTTGGCCAAGGAACTCGGTGTCACCAGTAAGCAAGTGCTCGCCCGTCTGAGCGAACAGGGCGAATTCGTCAAATCCGCGTCCTCCACCGTGGAGGCCCCGGTAGCGCGCCGGCTGCGCGAGTCGTTCGGCGGCAACAAGCCCGCCGGCGACAAGGGCCGCAGCGGTGGCGCCGCTGCCGCCAACGGTGCACCGGCCCAGCCGGCTGCGCCCGAGCGGCCCGCCGCGCCCAAACCAGGCCCGCCGCAGGTGACTAAACCCGGCCCCACCCCGGCCCAGCCCCCGGCCGCGGCCCAGCCCCCGGCCGCCGCGCAGCCTCCGGCCGCGCCGCCCCCGGCCGCCGCGGCACCGCCCGCCGCACCACAGCCGCCCGCCGCTGCCACTCCCGGCGCGCCCCCGCGGCCCGGGCCCGCCCCGGGTCCCCGGCCCACTCCCGGACCGAAGCCAGGACCCCGGCCCGCTGCGCGCACCCCGCGCGTCGGCAACAACCCCTTCTCCTCGCAGCAGCCTGTCGAGCGTCCGGCGCCTCGCCCCCAGGGCCCGCGACCGGGACCCGGCGCAGGCGGACCCCGCCCCGGCGGTGGCCCGCGCCCGGGCGCCACGCCGGGCAACATGCCCCCGCGGCCCGGCGGTGGCCCTCGTCCCGGTGGCGGTCCCCGTCCCGGTAGCGGTCCGCGTCCGGCCCCCGGTGGTCGGCCGCAGCCCGGCGGCGGCGGTCGTCCCGGCGGCGGCGGTGGTGGCAACTACCGCGGCGGCGGACCCGGTGGAGGTCCCGGCGGCGGTGGCGGTGGTTTCCGAGGTCGCCCCGGCGGCGGCGGTCGTCCCGGTCAGCGCGGCGGTGCCGCGGGTGCGTTCGGACGCCCCGGTGGCGCACCCAAGCGGGGTCGCAAGTCGAAGCGGGCGAAGCGCGCCGAATACGAGAACATGCAGGCCCCGGTCGTCGGTGGCGTCCGGTTGCCCAAGGGCAATGGTGAGACCATCCGCCTGGCGCGCGGTGCGTCGCTGAGCGACTTCGCCGAGAAGATCGACGCCAACCCGGCCTCGCTGGTGCAGGCGCTGTTCAACCTCGGCGAGATGGTCACCGCGACGCAGTCTGTCGGCGACGACATCCTGGAGCTGCTGGGCGGCGAGATGAACTACAAGGTTCAGGTCGTTTCCCCGGAGGACGAGGACCGCGAGCTGCTGGAGTCCTTCGACCTCACCTACGGCGAAGACGAGGGCGGCGAGGAGGACCTCGAGTTCCGCCCGCCGGTGGTGACCGTGATGGGTCACGTCGACCACGGCAAGACCCGGTTGCTGGACACCATCCGCAACGCCACCGTCCGCGAGGGCGAGGCCGGCGGCATCACCCAGCACATCGGCGCCTACCAGGTGTCGGTCGAGCATGACGGCGCCGAGCGGCCCATCACCTTCATCGACACCCCGGGTCACGAGGCGTTCACCGCGATGCGTGCGCGCGGCGCCAAGGCCACCGACATCGCGATCCTGGTGGTCGCCGCCGATGACGGTGTGATGCCGCAGACGATCGAGGCGGTCAACCACGCTCAGGCGGCAGAGGTGCCGATCGTGGTGGCGGTCAACAAGATCGACAAAGAAGGTGCCGACCCGTCGAAGATTCGCGGGCAGCTCACCGAGTACGGGTTGATTCCCGAGGAGTACGGCGGCGACACGATGTTCGTCGACATCTCGGCGAAGAACAACGTCAACATCGAGCAGTTGCTCGAGTCGGTGCTGCTGACGGCCGACGCTTCGCTGGACCTGCGGGCCAACCCGGACATGGAAGCCCAGGGCGTGGCGATCGAGGCGCACCTGGACCGCGGTCGCGGCCCGGTGGCCACCGTGTTGGTGCAGCGCGGCACGCTGCGCGTCGGCGATTCCATCGTCGCCGGCGACGCCTACGGCCGCGTGCGGCGCATGGTCGACGAGCACGGCGAGGACGTCGAGGAAGCGCTGCCGTCGCGGCCGGTGCAGGTCATCGGTTTCACGTCGGTACCGGGCGCAGGCGACAACCTCCTGGTCGTCGACGAGGACCGGATCGCCCGGCAGATCGCCGACCGGCGCAACGCGCGTAAGCGCAACGCGCTGGCGGCCCGAGCGCGCAAGCGGATCAGCCTGGAGGACCTGGATTCGGCGCTGAAGGAAACCAGTCAGCTCAACCTCATCCTCAAGGGCGACAACGCCGGTACGGTCGAGGCGCTCGAAGAGGCGTTGCTGGGTATCCAGGTCGACGACGAGGTCGAACTGCGCGTCATCGACCGCGGTGTCGGTGGCGTGACCGAGACGAACGTCAACCTGGCGTCGGCCTCGGACGCGATCATCATCGGCTTCAACGTTCGTGCCGAGGGCAAGGCGACCGAGCTGGCCAACCGCGAGGGCGTGGAGATCCGGTACTACTCGGTGATCTACCAGGCCATCGACGAGATCGAGAGCGCGCTCAAGGGCATGCTCAAGCCGATCTACGAGGAGCGCGAGCTCGGCCGTGCCGAGATCCGGGCGATTTTCCGGTCGTCCAAGGTCGGCAACATCGCCGGCTGCCTGGTGCAGTCGGGCATCATGCGGCGCAACGCCAAGGCTCGGCTGCTGCGGGACAACGTGGTGGTCGCCGAGAACCTCACGGTGTCGTCGCTGAAGCGCGAGAAAGACGACGCCACCGAGGTGCGCGAGGGTTACGAATGCGGTCTGACGTTGACGTACTCCGACATCAAGGAGGGCGACGTCATCGAGACCTACGAGCTGGTCGAAAAAGAGCGGGTCTGAGTGGGACCCGAGACCGAAAGGTGAGCACGCGCCATGGCTGACCCCGCACGGGCGAAGCGGCTGGCCAAACGCATCTCCACGGTTGTCGCCTCGGCGATCGAGTACGAGATCAAAGATCCTCGACTCGCCGGGGTGACGATCACGGATGCCAAGGTCACCAACGATCTGCACGACGCCACGCTGTTCTACACGGTGTTGGGTCGGTCGCTGGACGAGGAACCGGACTACGCCGGCGTGGCGGCGGGGCTGGAGAAGGCGACCGGGGTGCTGCGCTCCCGGGTGGGCGCGGCCCTCGGGGTGCGGTTCACCCCGACGCTGGCGTTCGAGCGCGACACCGTGCCCGACACCGCTCACCGGATGGAGGAGCTGCTGGCCCGCGCCCGGGCGGCGGATGAGGATTTGGCGAGAGTTCGCCAAGGTGCCAAGCACGCCGGCGAGGCCGACCCGTACCGTGTAAGCGGGGCGGAGGGCACGGACGGGCCGGACGCTGAGGACATGGGTGACTTCGACACGCTCGATGACAGACGCGACGACTGACACTGTTGTGACCGGCGCGCGGGTGGATGCCCGTGGCGCCGCCGAACTGCTGTCCTCGGCCGCGACGGTCAGCGTGGTCTGTCACGTCTTCCCCGACGCCGACACCATCGGGGCCGGGTTGGCGCTCGGGTTGGTACTCGACCGGCTGGGCAGGGATGTCCAGGTCGGCTTCGCCGCGCCGGACGTACTCCCCGAATCGCTGTGCTCCCTGCCCGGAGGCCACCTGCTGGTGGCGCCGGAGACGATGCGCCGCGACGCCGACCTGGTCGTCACCGTCGACATCCCCAGCGTGGACCGCTTGGGCGAGTTGCGTGAGCTCGCGGCCCCGGGTCGCAGCGTGCTGGTCATCGACCACCACGCGTCGAATTTGATGTTCGGCTCAGCGAACTACGTCGACGCGTCGGCTGACTCGACGACGATGCTGGTCGCCGAGCTTCTCGACGCCTGGGACATCCCTATTGACGCCGCGGTCGCGCACTGCGTGTACGCCGGGCTGACCACCGACACGGGATCGTTTCGGTGGGCCAGTGCGCGGGCGCACCGGCTGGCGGCGCGGCTGATCGAACTCGGCGTGGACAACGCGACTGTCAGCCGCACACTGATGGATACTCATCCGTTTGCCTGGTTGCCGATGCTGTCGCGGGTGCTCGGTTCGGCCCGCCTGGTCTCCGACGCCGCCGGCGGGCGCGGGTTCGTCTACGCGGTCGTCGACCACGGCGAGTGGGCCGCGGCCCGCTCGGAAGAGGTCGAGAGCATCGTCGACATCGTGCGCACCACCCGTCAGGCCGAAGTGGCGGCGGTGTTCAAGGAGATCAAGCCGCAGTTGTGGTCGGTGTCGATGCGGGCCAAGACGATCGACCTGGCCGCGGTCGCGATCACCTTCGGCGGCGGGGGCCATCGGCTGGCGGCGGGTTACACCACGTCCGGAACGGCCGCCGACGTGGTGGCGGCGTTGCAGAGCGCGCTTGACTGACGCCCTCGAGCCGGCCACCAGCCGGCGCATCGCTGCGTTGGCGTTCCCGGCACTGGGCGTGCTGGCCGCCGAACCCCTCTATCTGTTGTTCGACCTGGCTGTCGTGGGCCGCCTCGGAGCGGTCAGCTTGGCGGCTTTGGCAATCGGGGCGCTGATCATGGGCGTGTTGAGTTCGCAGCTGACGTTCCTGGCGTACGGCACCACAGCGCGCGCGGCCCGTTTCTACGGGATCGGTGATCGCCGGGCGGCGATCGGTGAAGGCGTGCAGGCGACCTGGCTGGCGCTGGGGATCGGCAGCGCCATCGTGCTGACGGTTCAACTCACCGCGCGACCGCTGGTCTCGGCTCTGGCCGGCGCCTCGGCCGGCGGTGAGGTCGCTGACGCCGCCGTGCCCTGGGTGCGCATCGCCAGCTTGGCGGTACCGGCGATCCTCGTGGCAGCGGCGGGCAACGGCTGGATGCGCGGTGTCCAGGACACGGTGCGTCCGCTGCGTTATGTCGTGGTCGGGTTCGCGCTGTCGGCGGTGTTGTGTCCGACGCTGGTGTACGGCCTGATGGGTGCCCCGGAGCTGGGTCTGGCGGGTTCTGCGGTGGCCAACGTCGTCGGGCAGTGGCTGGCCGCCGGGCTGTTCGTCCGGGCGTTGATCGTCGAGCGGGTCCCGCTCGGACTGCGGGCGTCGGTGCTGAAGGCACAGGTGGTGATGGGCCGAGACCTGGTGTTGCGGACGATGGCGTTTCAGGCCTGCTTCGTGTCCGCCGGTGCCGTCGCGGCCCGCTTCGGGGCGGCCGCGGTGGCCGCCCATCAGGTCGTCCTGCAGCTGTGGAATTTCCTGGCGCTGGTGCTTGATTCGCTGGCCATCGCGGCGCAGTCGTTGGTCGGTGCCGCATTGGGGGCGGGTCAGCTGACGCACGCGAAGTCGGTGGCCA
>CAXEZH010000249.1:0-7571 GCA_964000695.1 uncultured Mycolicibacterium sp.
CGACTGGCGCGCCGTCAGCGACCACCACGGGCGCGGGCGTCCTGATGTCCCGCGCGGCAAGCCAGTCGACGATCACCGGTCCGCAGCGGTCCTCATAGATCCCCGACGACGCGCGCGTCGAGGCGATCACCACAAGTCCCGAGCGTGTCACCGCTCCCACGTACCCGTCTTGCCGCCCTCTTTGCGCACAACCCGGATGTCGTCTATCTCGGCGGCCCGATCGACGGCCTTGATCATGTCGTAGACCGTCAGCGCCGCGACACTGACGGCGGTCAGCGCCTCCATCTCCACGCCGGTGCGGTCGGTGGTGCGCACGGTCGCGGTGATGGCGACCGCCGCGGGCTCGTCGTCTGCACCGACGGTGAAGTCGATGTCGACACCGGTGATCGCGAGTGGATGACACAGCGGCACCAGTTCGCTGGTGCGCTTGGCGGCCATGATGCCGGCCACCCTCGCGGTGGCGAGGGCGTCGCCTTTGGGCAGGCCGTTCGCGGTGATCATCGCGACCACATCGGGACGGGTTCGCACCACGCCGGCCGCCACGGCCACTCGCTTGGTGACGTCCTTGGCCGAGACGTCGACCATGTGCGCGGCACCGGTCTCGTCGAGGTGCGACAGGCCGTCCGGCACCGTTACTTGTTGATGACGGTGGCCGACTGGATGAACGGCAGCTCGTCGGCCGGCAGCGGGAACGTCACGTCTCCGAACGGAGACAGGGCGCCTGTGCGATCGGCGGCGAGCTCGCTGACCGCATGATCGTCAGGATCGCTCTTGGGCCAACCCGGGTCGACGTATCGGTTCTTCTTGTCATCAGCCACGGTGCCATTGTGGCAGGCCGATCACCGGCTGGCGAGGTCGGGAGGCTGCTTTACGCTGGTCGAGATGGGGGTTCGGACGAAGAGCAGACAGTGCCGATGAGGCCTTGGACGAAGAGCAGATAGTACTGATGAGCGCGAACAGCCCGGGCGTACCGCTGGGCGCCTGGTTGGCCGAGTTGGACGACGCGCGGCTGCTTCAGCTGCTGCGCCTCCGACCCGACCTCACCCAACCACCGCCGGGCAGCATCGCGGCACTGGCGGCCCGCGCGGCGGCCCGTCAGTCGATCAAAGCCGCCACCGATGATCTCGATTTCCTGCATCTGTCCGTGCTCGATGCGCTGCTCACCCTGCACGCGGATACGACGGCCGTCACCACCGCCGACCTGACCGCAGCGTTCGGAGAACGCGCCGACGGCCCCTCGGTGACCCACGCTTTCGAGAATCTGCTGGCACGGGCGCTGGTGTGGGGCGACACCTCTGGGAAGGGTGCGCTGCGCGTCGCCGCCGAGGTCGCCTCCAGCCTGCCGTGGTATCCGGGCCAGGCCACTGTCGAGAGCGCCATCCCGGAGGCCGACCTCGCCGCGGCGCTCGAGAGTCTCGACTCCGATTCCCGGGAGCTGCTGGACCGTCTGGTGGAGGGCTCCCCGGTCGGCCGCACCCGAGATGCCGCACCCGATGCTCCGGCGGATCGTCCTGTGCAGCGCCTGTTGTCGGCCGGGTTGCTGCGACGCCTCGACACCGACACGGTGATCCTGCCCCGCCTGGTCGGGCAGGTCCTACGGGGTGAAGCGCCGGGACCGGTCACGGCCACCCGACCCGATCCCACGGTGTCGTCGACGACGGCGGCCGACGTCGACGCGGTGGCCGCAGGCGCCGCCATCGACCTGCTGCGGGAAGCCGAGATCGTGCTGGACACGCTCAGCGCGACGCCGATTCCGGAGCTGCGCAGCGGCGGCCTGGGCGTGCGCGACGTCAAACGCCTCGCCAAGACCACCGGCATCGACGAGGATCGGCTGGGGTTGCTGTTGGAGATCACCGCCGGCGCCGGACTGCTGGCGCCGGGACTTCCCGACCCCGAACCTCCGGACCCGGCCGGACCGTACTGGGCTCCGACGGTCGCGACGGACCGGTTCCTGGAATCCCCGACGGCCGTCAAATGGCATCTGCTGCTCTCGGCGTGGCTGGACCTGCCGGGTCGCCCCAGCCTGATCGGGCGGCGCAACCCTGACGGCAAGCCGTACGCGGCGCTGGCCGATTCGTTGTTCTCCACCGCCGCCCCCCTGGACCGGCGGCTGCTGCTGCAGGTCCTTGCCGATCTGCCGCCCGGTGCGGGAGTCGACGCCGACAGTGCGTCGCGGGCGTTGGTGTGGCAGCGGCCGCGCTGGTCGGCACGACTGCAGCCGGAACCGATAACTGATCTGCTCACCGAGGCCCACGCGGTGGGCGCGGTCGGTCGCGGCGCGGTGGCCACGCCTATGCGGCACATGCTCGCCGGTGAACCCGAGGACGCGGTTGTCGCCGCGATGGACAAGATCCTTCCGGCGCCCATCGACCATTTCCTGGTGCAGGCCGATCTGACGGTGGTGGTGCCGGGCCCGTTGCAGCGTGACCTCGCCGACAGGCTGGCAGCCGTCGCGACGGTCGAGTCGGCGGGCGCGGCCATGGTGTATCGCGTCACCGAGGCCTCCGTACGGCGCGCGCTGGACACGGGGAAGACCGCCGGCGAGCTACATGCACTGTTCAGCAAGCACTCGAAGACCCCGGTCCCGCAGGCACTGACCTATCTGATCGATGATGTCGCCCGACGCCACGGTCAGCTGCGGGTAGGCATGGCGTCATCCTTCGTGCGGTGCGAGGATCCGGCGCTGCTCGCCCAGGCCGTTGCGGCCCCGGCCGCTGAAGCGGTCGAGCTGCGGCAGCTCGCGCCCACGGTCGCGGTCTCCCAGGCGCCGATCTCCGAGGTGCTCGCTGCACTGCGGACGGCCGGTTTCGCCCCGGCCGCCGAGGACTCGACCGGAGCGATCGTCGACCTGCGCAGCCGTGGTTCTCGGGTCCCGGCGCCGGGCCGACGCCGGGAGTTCCGGCATCCGCCGGTGCCCAAGGACCAGACCCTGTCGGCCATCGTCG
Organism: uncultured Mycolicibacterium sp.; assembly: GCA_964000695.1. Classification (GTDB taxonomy): domain Bacteria; phylum Actinomycetota; class Actinomycetes; order Mycobacteriales; family Mycobacteriaceae; genus Mycobacterium. Next base: position 2,946 of record CAXEZH010000249.1, read on the forward strand.
CGGTGTTGCGCAAGGTGGCGTCGACCCCGCCCACCGGTATGCGTCTGGACCCGGCCGTGGCGATCTCCGAACTCCAGCAGGCCGCCCATCATCAGGAGTCGGTGGTGATCGGCTACGTGGACCCCGCCGGGGTGGCGACGCAGCGGGTGGTGGCGCCGATCAACGTGCGAGGCGGGCAGCTGACGGCCTTCGATCCGGCCTCCGGCCGGGTCCGGGAGTTCGCCATTCACCGTGTGACTTCGGTGGTGTCGGCCGAATCGGGATAATGGCTGGGATGACGTCCTACCGAGATCTCCCATGACCGACGGCCCGCTGATCGTGCAGTCCGACAAGACGGTGCTGCTCGAGGTCGATCATGAGCTGGCCGGAGCCGCCCGAGCGGCGATCGCACCGTTCGCCGAGCTGGAGCGCGCTCCGGAACACATTCACACCTACCGCATCACACCGCTGGCACTGTGGAACGCCCGCGCCGCCGGCCACGACGCCGAGCAGGTCGTCGACGCCTTGGTGTCCTACTCGCGATACGCGGTTCCGCAGCCGCTGCTCGTCGACATCGTCGACACGATGGCGCGATACGGCCGCCTCCAGCTCGTCAAGCACCCTGCCCACGGCCTGACGCTGGTCAGCCTCGACCGCGCGGTACTCGAGGAAGTGCTGCGCAACAAGAAGATCGCACCGATGCTGGGTGCGCGCCTCGACGACGACACCGTCGTGGTGCACAACAGTGAGCGGGGCCGGGTCAAGCAGATGTTGCTCAAGATCGGGTGGCCGGCCGAGGACCTGGCCGGTTATGTCGATGGCGAAAAGCACCCGATCGCCCTCGAACAGGACGGCTGGGCGCTGCGCGACTACCAGCAGATGGCAGCCGACTCGTTCTGGGACGGCGGCTCCGGTGTCGTCGTTCTGCCCTGCGGCGCCGGCAAGACCCTGGTCGGCGCGGCAGCCATGGCGAAAGCCGGCGCGACGACGCTGATCCTGGTGACCAACACCGTGGCCGGCCGGCAGTGGAAGCGCGAGCTGATCGCACGCACGTCGCTGACCGAAGAGGAGATCGGCGAGTACTCCGGGGAGCGCAAAGAGATCCGGCCGGTGACCATCGCGACCTATCAGGTGATCACCCGGCGGACCAAGGGTGAGTACAAACACCTCGAGCTGTTCGACAGCCGGGACTGGGGCCTCATCGTCTACGACGAGGTGCATCTGCTGCCGGCGCCGGTGTTCCGGATGACCGCCGATCTGCAGTCCCGCCGGCGCCTGGGCCTGACCGCGACGCTGATCCGCGAGGACGGCCGCGAAGGTGATGTGTTCTCGCTGATCGGCCCGAAGCGGTATGACGCGCCGTGGAAGGACATCGAGGCGCAGGGCTGGATCGCACCGGCCGAGTGCATCGAGGTCCGGGTCACGATGACCGACAACGAGCGGATGCTCTACGCGACCGCCGAGCCCGACGAACGCTACAAGTTGTGCGCCACCGCCCACACCAAGATCGCGGTGGTCAAGTCGATTCTGGAGCGCCACCCCGACGAGCCGACGCTGGTCATCGGCGCCTACCTCGATCAGCTCGACGAACTCGGCGCCGAACTGGACGCGCCGGTGATCCAGGGCTCGACGAAGACGGCCGAGCGCGAAGCGCTGTTCGACGGGTTCCGCCGCGGCGAGATCCGCACACTGGTGGTGTCGAAGGTCGCCAACTTCTCGATCGACCTGCCGGAGGCGTCGGTTGCCGTGCAGGTGTCGGGAACCTTCGGCTCCCGACAGGAAGAAGCTCAGCGTCTCGGACGGCTGCTACGACCCAAGGCCGACGGTGGCGGGGCGGTCTTCTACTCGGTGGTCTCGCGCGACAGCCTCGATGCCGAGTACGCCGCACACCGGCAGCGCTTCCTGGCTGAGCAAGGCTACGGATACATCATCAAGGACGCCGACGACCTGCTCGGACCAGCCATCTAGCAGCGCGATGTAACTGATGGCCTCCGACGTGCGAAATCACCGGTGGAGGACGCACGATGCGGGCTGACACGTTAGCCTCGACGCGAAGCCGACGGCCGCCTGGCGGTCACGACAGAAAGCACGGCACCGAAGTCATGATCGGACGACAGCGCTTCAGCGCACCGCGACCGACCCGGCTCGCCGGCGTGGCGGTCACCGCCGCCGCCCTGAGCATGGGCGCCCTCGGCCTGGCGGGGATGGCTTACGCCCAGCCCGCCCCGCCCGCGGAGCCGGGGGTTCCCCCGCCGCCGGGACAGCCGGTGTTCCAGCCCGTTGCAGGCGGTGACGCACCCCCGGCGGCCCCGCCGCCCGTCGGTCCGCCGATGGTCCCGGAGATCCAGAACCCGGGATACGGCCAGAACAGCAGCGGGGGCGGAGGCACCCTCGCCTTCCTGCGAGAAGCCTGGAACATGGCGCAGGACCCGTACGGATTCACCCAGATCCCCCCGGAAGGGTTGCCGACGTCGGCGCCACCGCCGGGAGCCGGTCCGCCACCACCGCTGCCGCCCGGCTATCAGTCGCTCAACGCGCCTGGTTCGGAGACCCCGCTGCCCGAGGCGGACCCGAGTGCCGTCGCACCTCCGCTTCCTCCCGGGTACTACCCGCTCAACGGCCCGCCACCGCCGGGATACTTCGATCCGCCGCCGCCGGACCCGATGAACCCGTTCGGTTCGGTGACGCCGATTCCGGCGCCCTAGCTTTCACAGACCTACGACACGCGTATGGGCCTGCTCGGTGGAACCGAGCAGGCCCATCGCTGTTCCTAGATCGTCACCCCGAGCGGCACGAAAGCGGCGAGGCTCTTGACGTTGGAGTCGTCGGTGACGACGACTTTGAACGTGCGAATCTCACCGAGGTTGAGCACTCCGCCCGGCTTGGAGGCGTAGAACGTGACCGCCTTCAGCGCGGCTTCGTACTGCGCCTTGGTTGCCGTGCCGGACAGCGTCAAGATCTGGGTACTCGCGTTCCAACTCGCCGTGATGGGGTTGTTGGCCGGCGCGACGTACCCGAGGACGTCACCGTTGTTGTAGTTGTTCGAGATCTCCACGGTGGCGCCGAACATGAAGTCCGAGTCCGCGTCAGCGATGTCCACCGCAGTGATCGGGTTGACCGGCGAGTTTCCTGCACCATAGGCGAGAAGTCTGCCGACCGGGGTCACCAATGGCGGAAGCGGGTTGGCCACATTCGCCAGAACCGTTCCGGGAAGGACACTTTCGACACCGGTGTCGTCGACGACATTCACCGACACAGTTCGGACCAGCAAGGCCCCTCCGGTCGCAGAGAAGGTCACCGCCTTGAGCGCCTCCTCGTACTGCGCCTTGGTGGCCACCCCCTGCAGGGTCAGGGTCTTGCTTCCCGCGTCCCAGCTGGCTGTGATCGGGCTGCCGTTCGGCGCGACGTAGCCGAGGGTGTCACCGGATTGGGCCAGCAGGGTGATCTTCAGTGTGGCCTTGGACATGTAGTCGGAGTCCAAATCGCCCACGTCGACAGCACTGATCAACCGAACCGGAGCCTTGCCGATGGTGTAGGTCGGTGCTCCGACCGGAGCAACGGTGGGGGCCAACGAGTACCGCGCGCCGGCGAGCACTGCTGCAGGTATCAAGGTGTTGACGCCGGTCTCATCGGTGAGACTGATCGTGACCGACCGAACCGCGAGAATGCCGCCGGTGGCTGAGAACGTCACCGCTTCGATTGCCTGCTCGTACTGCGCTTTCGTGGCCACCCCGGACAACGTCAATGTCTTGCTTGCCGCGTCCCAGCTGGCCGTGATCGGATTTCCGTTCGGAGCCACGTAGCCGAGCACGTCCCCGTCCTGCGCCAGTGTGGCGATCTTCAGGACGGCTTTCGACAACTGATCGGAGTCCAGATCGGTGATTGTCGCCGAGGAAACGAGTTTCACGGGTGCAGTCCCGATCGTGTGGATGGGTGCACCGAGAACGGCGATGCCCGGGGGAAGACCGATGACGGTCACCACTGCGGCACCGGGCACCAGCGACGACACCCCGGCGTCGTCGACCAGAGACACCGAAATACCGCGAGCGATGCCACCTTCCGTGGTGGAGAAGGTCACCGCCTTGAGGGCGTCCTTGTACTGATCCTTCGTGGCCAAACCACTCAGCGTCAGCGTTTGGGTCGCCGCATCCCAGGTCGCGGTGATCGGATTGCCTTGGATCGCGCTGTAGCTCAACACGTCCGCATCCTTGGCCGCGCTCACGATCTTCACCGTCGCCTGCGACAGTTCGTCGGAGTCCAGATCGGTGATCGTCACCGACGAGAGCACCTTCACCGGAGACTTCCCCAACGTGAAGATCGGCGTCCCCACCGTCAGGATCCCGGGCGGCAACCCGATGACGGTCACCACCGCAGCACCGGGCACCAAACTCGACACCCCGGCATCGTCGACCAACGACACCGACAGACCACGTGGTAACCCACCCTCGGTGGTGGAGAACGTCACCGCCTTGAGTGCTTCTTCGTACTGGTCCTTGGTCGCCGCCCCGCTCAGCGTCAGCGTTTGGGTCGCCGCATCCCAGGTCGCGGTGATCGGGTTGCCCTGGATAGCGCTGTAGCTCAACACGTCCGCATCCTTGGCCGCGCTCACGATCTTCACCGTCGCCTGCGACAGCTCATCAGAATCCA
>CAXEZH010000250.1:0-15232 GCA_964000695.1 uncultured Mycolicibacterium sp.
CCGGCCGCCATGTCCGGGCCGAGCACCACCACCCCCCACTCAGCCAGCAGCGGGTCCCCGTCGGCCAGACTCACCCACTTGACCCCGGGGCACGGGGCTTTCGACGTACCCCCGCCGAGCACCGCGACCAGAGGTGAGCGCTCCGCCAGCCCGAGATAGACGTCCACCGTGAGACCGGCGAAGTATTTGGCCTCCTGCACGGCGGCCAGCACGATCGGCGGGCTGTCGGCCACCGCCGCCAAATGCTCGATGTGGCGTGACAGCTGCAACACAGTCGGTTTGCGCACCGCGCGGGTCATCAGACCCCGCGCAGCCACGTCGAATGCCGACGCCCGCGCCGGTAACGGAGTTTGAGCCGTCTGAGCCGGGCGGTAGCTGCCCTGGGGCGCAACGAGCAGGTCACCGGGGTGGCCGAACCGGAAACCCTGGCCCAGCGTCGCGCCGTAGGCCAGGGCCTGCTCCAGATGCTCGTCGGTCTCGATGCCTTCGGCCAGGATCGTGGCGCCGGTGCGTTCGTGGTGGGCGATCACCGCGGCGATCGTGCGGGCCTGCAATCTGTTGGGCTGATTCTGCACCAACTGCATGTCCAGTTTGAGGATGTCGGGAGCGACCAGGTCCAGCAGAGCCAGCGAATCGCTGTGCACCCCGATGTCGTCGAGCGCGATCGAGTAGCCCGCGCCACGCAGGGCGGCAACCTTGCGAAGCAGAGCGCTCGGATTGGTCAGCAACTCACGTTCGGTCAACTCGAAGACCAGATGGCATTCCTCGGCGGCAGCGGTCACCTTCGCCGCAGCGCCCGGGTCCAGAGCCGCGGTGGTCGGCTCGACGTTGATCAACAGCAGCATGCCCGACGTCGCACCGCCCTGCATCGCCGCCTGCGCCGCCGAGCCGACGCAGTGGTGGTCCAGCGCGTCGAGCGTCCCGTTGGCCCTCGCCCGGGCGAACACGTCGAGCGGACCGACATCGCGCAACCCCGGCCACCGGGCCAATGCCTCATAGCCGACGACGGTCTCGTCGGGAAGCGACACCACGCGCTGGAACTGCGGTTCGACTCCCTGGCCCGCAGCGGCGGCGTCAAGCACGCTCGACATCACATTCCCCTCAGTCGAGTGGAAGATACAACTTTACGGGAGTGTGCACTGGTCCAGCGGTACAACAGTTATGCACTCGGGCCCTCCCGTACATCCCCGCGTCATGACGCGGGGATGCGCCGACGACGAGACACGGCGGCGCCTCTCCCCTTTCCGGCCCGGACGCACGTCGACCGCGCGGACGCCGCGCCCGATATCGGGCGAACCGCGCGGTCGGGCGCACCACCGGGGTTAGGCTCTGTCCACGCTCAGCAAAGCGGCTGAGCTGACGACGACGGGGGTCGGATGCGGTCGATTCTGCGTTGGTGGCGGAGCCCGGATCAATACGACTGGTTGTCGAGCTACATGCACGCCCGTGGTTTCACCCGGCCGGCGCAGATCCTGATGGCGGTGATCGCCGCTTCCGGCGCGCTCGTTCCCGCCAACGCGTTGTGGAGCCCGGCTCCGGCGAACTTCGCGCTCCTCATTCCCGCGGCGGTGATCGCGGGCGTGGCCGGCCTCGGCTACACCGTGCTGTGGCTGACGCGGTGGCCCACCCGCACGCAATCCATCGGGTTCGCGTCGTTCATCTGCCTGAGCATCGGCCTCGGCAGTTGGGCTGCCGCCGACCCGCAGATCGGCTTGATGGCGTGCGCCGCGCTGGCCGTGTCCGGCGGCTACTTCGCCTTCTTCCACTCCGCTCGGCTGGTCACCGCCAACCTCGTCGTCGCGATCGGCGTCGCCACGACCCACGTCTGGGCGATGGCCACCCACGGCGAGCTGGTACTCGCGTTGACCATGGTCTTCCTCGTCGTCGAGCTCAATGCCGGCGTCCCGCTGGCCATCCAGATCATGGTGCACGCGTTGGGGATCGACCTCATCAAGTCCGACCGCGACCCGCTCACCGGCCTGCTGAACCGTCGTTCGTTCCAGCGTGCCGTCGTCGCAACGGTTCTCGACGGTCACCGTGCCGGCCGTTATCTGGCCTTCGCGATGATCGACCTGGACCGGTTCAAAGCGCTCAACGACACCCTCGGCCACAACGCCGGCGACGACGCCCTCGTCGAGGTCGGCCGCGCCCTGGGTAGGACGTTGCCGTCGTCGGCCATCGTGGGGCGGGTCGGCGGTGAGGAGGTCCTGGTCGCCGACATCATCACGTCACCGGTCGCGGACACCCTCGGCGAACAGGCCCGCGCGGCCGTCACCACGACCGCCTACGGACTGACCGCCAGCGTCGGTACTGCCGCTGTCGACGTCACCTCGCTGAACACCGCCACCATCGTCGATTCGCTGCACTGGCTCACCGTGCAGTCCGACGTCGCGATGTACACCGCCAAACGCGCCGGCGGTAACCGGGTGCACCACCACGGTCCGCTGCAAACCCACCGCGCAGCCTCCGACGTCGAACACGAAGACGGCCGCAACGTTACCGGCGGGTAAGGGACCGGCTCGCCGACACTGAATGTGGGCCGCATAAACTGCCCGGGATATCGTCTTTAGGAAGCTCTTAAAAATCGTGTCAACAGGAGGCGCTGTGGCCAGTCACGCCAGCTCGAAGATCTCCAAGGTGCTCATCGCCAACCGCGGAGAGATCGCGGTCCGAGTCATCCGCGCAGCACGGGATGCCGGGCTGCAGAGCGTGGCGGTCTACGCCGAGCCCGACGCCGACGCACCTCACGTCCGGCTCGCCGACGAGGCGTTCGCGCTGGGCGGGCAGACCTCCGCGGAGTCCTACCTGGTCTTCGAGAAGCTGCTCGACGCCGCCGCCAAGTCCGGCGCCAACGCCGTGCACCCCGGTTACGGCTTCCTGAGCGAGAACGCCGACTTCGCCCAGGCCGTGCTCGACGCCGGGCTGATCTGGATCGGGCCCAGCCCGCAGTCCATCCGCGACCTCGGCGACAAGGTCACCGCCCGTCACATCGCCGCCCGCGCCGAGGCCCCGCTGGTGCCCGGCACCCCCGACCCGGTCAAGGACGCCAACGAGGTCGTCGAGTTCGCAAAGGAGTACGGCGTCCCCGTCGCGATCAAGGCCGCGTTCGGCGGCGGCGGGCGCGGCATGAAGGTGGCCCGCACCATCGAGGAGATCCCCGAGCTGTTCGACTCGGCCACCCGCGAGGCCGTCGCCGCGTTCGGCCGCGGCGAGTGCTTCGTCGAGCGCTACCTGGACAAGCCGCGCCACGTCGAAGCCCAGGTCATCGCCGACATGCACGGCAACGTCGTCGTCGCAGGCACCCGCGACTGCTCGCTGCAGCGCCGCTTCCAGAAGCTGGTCGAGGAGGCCCCGGCGCCGTTCCTGACCGACGCGCAGCGCAAGGAGATCCACGAGTCCGCCAAGCGGATCTGCAAGGAGGCCGGCTACTACGGCGCCGGCACCGTCGAGTACCTGGTCGGCCAGGACGGCCTGATCAGCTTCCTCGAGGTCAACACCCGCCTGCAGGTCGAGCACCCCGTCACCGAGGAGACCTCCGGCATCGACCTGGTGCTGCAGCAGTTCAAGATCGCCAACGGCGAGCCGCTGTCCATCACCGAGGACCCGACCCCGCGCGGGCACTCGATCGAGTTCCGCATCAACGGCGAGGACGCCGGCCGCGGGTTCCTGCCCGCCCCCGGACCCGTCACCCGCTACGACATCCCGACCGGCCCCGGCGTGCGGCTGGACTCCGGCGTGGAGGCCGGCTCGGTGATCGGCGGCCAGTTCGACTCGATGCTGTCCAAGCTGATCGTCTCCGGCGCCACCCGCGAGGAGGCGCTGGCCCGCTCGCGGCGCGCGCTGGACGAATTCGTCGTCGAGGGCCTGGCCACTGTCATCCCGTTCCACCGTGCGGTCGTCTCGGACCCCGCCTTCATCGGTGACGGCACCAAGTTCGACGTGCACACCCGCTGGATCGAAACCGAGTGGAACAACACCATCGAGCCGTTCACCGGGGGCGACCCGATCGAAGAGGAAGACACCCTGCCGCGCCAGACCGTCGTCGTCGAGGTCGGTGGACGTCGCCTCGAGGTGTCGCTGCCCGGCGACCTGGCACTCGGCGGGGGCGGCGCCCCGGCCTCCGGTGTCATCCGCAAGAAGCCCAAGGCCCGCAAGCGTGGCGGTGCCGGCGGCGCCGCAGCTTCCGGCGACTCGGTGACCGCGCCCATGCAGGGCACCGTCGTCAAGGTCGCTGTCGAGGAGGGCCAGACCGTGGCCGCCGGCGAGCTGGTGGTGGTGCTCGAGGCCATGAAGATGGAGAACCCGGTCACCGCCCACAAGGACGGCGTCATCACCGGCCTGAACGCCGAGCCGGGCTCGGCCATCACCCAGGGCACCGTGATCTGCGAGATCAAGAGCGACTAGCTTTTCTGCTTTTACTGCTTTGGATGCGCGAGCGCGCGCGTCTGCACACGACACACCGTCGTTTCCCGTGCAGATGCGCGCGCTCGTCGCATTTGAGGGCCGGTTACCGGATCGAGCACCTCTTGCGCCGCTTGGTGATTAGCTGTGCTGTCTATGTCGGTATGGCTAGGCTACGCTGCGCGGAAATGGCGCCTGCGCACGACATCCCGCGAACCTGGTAATTTGCACTTTGGTGAATTACTTCCCGCCACCCGCCCTCCTCGTATATGGTTTGCTCACGTTGAGATCAGAGGTTTGCTGAGCGCACCCGACTCAACAGTGGACCGAGGGGTGGAACGGCCCCGCTGCCTGCATAGGCAGCGGGGCCGATCCCTGTGCGAAGCTGTGCAGGTGGAGCCCATCGAGATCAATGCCGGCGCCTGGTACTTGCGCGCACTGCGCGCCGACGACCGCGTCGACGACCGCCCGGCCCTGGCCGACATGGGCCAGCACGACGCCGAGCACGTCGCCCGCCGCACGACGCAGTGGGAGACGGACACGCTGTACTCCTGGGCGGTGTGCGAGCCGACCACCGGCGAACTGCTCGCCGAGGTCACCCTCGATCCGGCCAGCGGCAACATCGGGCAGCAAGCGCGCCGCGGTCATGCGCAGGCCGCACAGACCGGGGCCGATGCGGTCCGCCGGTTCGCCGACGCCATGCTCGGCTGACGCCGCGAATCGGGCGCGCGCAGGCACCGCCACGGTGCTCCAGCGCGCCCGATTCGCCGGGTATTCAGCGGCTCTGGTGCACGGTGGTGTCGGTGTGCGGCCCGGTCGCCTGCGACGGCCAGTAGTAGTAGCCCCAGTGCGGGTACATCATCGTCTGATGGGCGTAGGTGTCCGGGGTGGCGACCATGCTGCCGTCGTCGTTGACGGTCATCGACGCGCTCGCCGTGCCGGCCAGGCCGAGCGCGGCACCGCCGATGATTCCGGCGGAGACGAGAGGCAGAGCGATCAGCTGGATGATGCGGTTCATGTCGATCTCCTTGTGTGGGTGGGGCTTTCGTTGAGACAACTCTCTCCCACCGCAGCCGCCCCGTCTGTCGGCGGATCAGACGGCGCAGAGGATGAACCGGTGTTCCCCCGATCGGGGGAACACCTCAGCTGAGGTCGACGTCGCGTCCGGTGGCGAGGTCGGCACATTCCACGAGCACGACGTCGTCGCGGGCCCGCAGGAACGGTCCTGCGCCCTCGTCCCCGCGCAGATCGTCCAGAAGTGCGGGCCAGTGCTCGCGGGCGAAAACCACCGGATGGCCGGGCCGGTCCCCGTAGACCGCGCGAGCCAGACCCGTCGAGTGCGCCGCAGCCAGCACCCGGCGCACCACCGCCGCGCCGATGTCCGGCGTGTCCACCGTCGTCAGCACTGCATACTCCGCATTCTCGGGAATCGCGGCCAGGCCGGCGCGCACCGAAGCGCTCAGCCCGTCGGCCCAGTCACCAGCGACGATGCCGCGCGCCGGCAGGGGAACCTCGACCACCGCGGCACCGAGCACCACCACGACGTCCCCGCAGCCGCCCTCGTGCAACGCGGTGACGCCCGCACGCAGCCACGATCCGCCCGCTGCCAGCACCTTCGGCTTTCCATAACGGGTCCCGGCACCCGCGGCCAGTAACACGCCTGCGGCCGGAAAATGTTGTGGCTCAATGGTTTCCGTGGTACACCCTTCTTCCGGTGACGAGTGTGTAAATACGACCCTGAACGTTTGTTAATAAGCTCTCACGATCATTGTCCAAGATCGACCAAAGGGCGTATCGTTCAAATCGAGGTTGATCAAGACAGCCTCCCAGCGTCATCGTCAACGGGGGCGAGAAGTCTGACCGCTCCTGTTATCGGCTTTTAGCAATAGGGCCCAAGCCTTGGCGTGAACACACAGACAACACGACTGATGGAGTTCACCATGCCTCACGTGCCCACCCACGACACCCACACTGCGAGCGCGGCCACTGAGCTGCAGGTCAGCCACACCGCGCAGTTCCAGACCACCTGGCCCCAGGACGGCACCGCGGTCGTCGCCGCATTCGGCGAACTCGACGCCGCCAACGGCGCGGAGTTCGTCGCCTACGCGATGGCCCAGGCCGAGCGCGCCCAGCACCTGGTCATCGACCTGTCGGGCCTGACGTTCTTCGCCACCGCGGGCTTCACCGCGCTGCACAACCTCAACGTGCAGACCGTCGGACAGGAAGTCCGCTGGGCACTGGCCTCAGCGCCGTCGGTGCAGCGGGTGCTGCGCATCTGCGATCCGGACGCGACACTGCCCGTCTTCGCCGACGTCGACGACGCGCTGCGTGCCGTCCACCAGGACCCGCCTCCGCTACTCCATCTGGTCACGGAGTCGCGCTAGCGACTTCGCGAGCAGGCGGGACACGTGCATCTGCGAGATGCCGACCCGCTCGGCGATCTGCGTCTGCGTCATCGACTCGAAGAACCGCAGTACCAGCACGGTGCGCTCGCGCTCGGGCAAGCTCTCGAGCAGCGGCCGTAGCGCCTCGCGGTTCTCGATCTGATCCAGACTGTTGTCGACATCGCCGAGCGTGTCGGCGATCGCGGGAGCGTCCTCGTTTCCGCTACCACCGCTGTCGATCGACAACGTGTTGTACGAGCTGCCCGCGACCAGGCCCTCGATGACCTCGTCGCGATCCATCTCGAGCTCGGCCGCCAACTCCGACGCCGTCGGGGCACGGCCCAGTCGTTGCGACAGATCGGCAGTGGCCGAACCCAACCGCAGGTGGAGTTCCTTCAGCCGGCGCGGGACCTTGACCGACCAGCTGTTGTCCCGGAAGTGCCGGCGGACCTCGCCCATGATGGTGGGCACCGCAAACGACACGAAGTCCGAACCGGCCGTCACGTCGAAGCGAATGACCGCGTTGACCAGGCCTACTCGCGCAACCTGGACGAGATCGTCACGTGGTTCACCCCTGCCGTCGAACCGCCGGGCGATGTGATCGGCCAGGGGCAGGCACCGCTCCACGATGCGGTCACGCTGGCGCTGGAACTTTGCCGAGTCCGCATCGAGCTCAGCCAACTCGCGGAACATGTCGGCAACGTCGGCATATTCAGAGCTCGGCCGTGAGGACGAACCCCGGGACGACGACCGCGTCACTGCAAGGAACTCGCTCGTCGCGTCATCATCGAGATCCCGAACACCTGCCCATCGGGCGACGATCCGTTGGTGAACGTGTTCACCTCGTCGGTCAACGACGTCAGCACATGCCAGCTGAAGCTGCCCGGCGCGAGGATGTCGGAGCTCTCACAGGTGGTCGAGGCGTGCACGCACAGCGCTTCGGGCTGCGGGTCGACGACGACCAGCAGGGTCGAGTTGGGCACCGCAGACCGCACCAGACGGGTGCACGCCTCATCGACGGCCAGCCGCAGATCGGCCACCGCATCGAAATCGAGGTCCTCGAACGTGCCGACCGCGGCGACGAGGGTGCGCAGCACGGCCAGATTCTCCAGCGAAGCCGCCACTCGCAGCTCGACCGCTTGCGGACTGTGCGAGTGTCCGTTGCTGCGGCTCACTACATCAGCCATCTGACCTCCCGGAAACTTGCCAGCGAGACTACCCCAGGCCGAACCCCTCCCGGTCATGGGCACTCCTGCGCGTGGCTGATGGACGTTACGGTCCCCGTTTGCTGGGGTAACCCCATGTCATGGACGCAAAACGCACGGACGAACCTGGCTCCAAGCGGTCGCGACGCGTTCTCGTGGTGGCCGGTTGGACGCTGGCCGCTCTGATCCTCGTGGCGGTGGCGGTCTACGCCGTGGCGTTCTTGATGCTGGCGCCGATGATGCAGTGACGGCGCGGTGTGAGTGCTGGACATGGTGACAGATCAGTACCCCCTGCTCCTCAGAAGCCAAACACCCGTCAACGGCGGGTTTCGCCACAGTCATGGCGTTGTGACTGAATGGTTTTCACTGCGATCCAGATCACTCGTTTGGGGGCGGGGGGCATCGGGAAGACTCCGGGTGAGCTCAAGAAGCGGGCCACGAACGACCTGTCCACACAACAGCGGAGGGTGAACATGGCTGACGACAAGAACAACAGCGGTCCCGAAGAGGGCGTCAAGGGCGTCGTCGAGGACGTCAAGGGCAAGGCCAAGGAAGCAGTCGGCACCGTCACCGGTCGAAACGACATGGTGGACGAAGGCAAGGCCCAGCAGGACAAGGCCGACGCGCAGCGTGACGCGGCCAAGAAGGAAGCGGAGGCCGACGCGGCCCGCTCCGGCGCCGACGCTGCTGAGAAGCGTCAAGAGTCCAACCAGTAAGAGCTTCGCATCGAGGGGCCCGGCCGATCGGCCGGGCCCTTCGCTGTGTGTCGGGGGTGCGAGGCGTGGTGGCGCTCGGACGCCGAGATTACCGTCAGGGCTGTGGATTGGAGCTTGCTCACGACCTCCTGCGCAATCTCGGCGTGTATCCGCGCCGCTGAAACGCTTGCCGCACCCGAAACTTCACGAACTCTGCGCTGTGCTCGTTCACGACCCGGATGTCATGCCAACCGCGCTGCTCGACGAACTCGGCTCGACCGATGTCGTAGACGTACGTCGGGCGGTCGGCACTGTGATGGCCGCCTTCATAGTCCAGGCCGATCATCGGTTCGTCGTAGCCCATGTCCAGGTAGGCCACCGTCGACCCGTCGGTCACTTTGATCTGGGTCCGGACCGGGTCGAGCCATTCGTCGACCAGGATCAGTCGCAGTCGCGTCTCTCGAGGCGATTGCGCGCCGGCGTCCATCAGGCCCAGTGCAGTGGTGGCCCTACGGGTGCCCCGCGCCCCGGGGTATCGCTCCGCCAGAGCCAGCACGTCGACGGCCTTCACACCCGTCGCCTGGGCGAGGGCATCGAGATCGGCCACCGCCTCGTTGCGTGGCCGATGCCGAGCGAGATCGAACGCGGTTCGCTGCACAGTGGTCACCAGCAGGCCACCGACCTGTGTGACCTCGTCATCGTCGAGTCTTTCGTTGCGAACGATGATGCCGGGCGGAGGTCGTCCGCACCGAAAGATCATCTCGATAGGGGTCTGTTGGTCGACCCACCGTGCGCCATGCAGTGCCGCTGCCGCTCGTCCCGCGATCACTCCATTTCGCCCCGACCACAGCCACGCTCCGAGTGTGCGGTCGCGCAGGGACGGAATGGCTCCGGCCGGGACATAGACGTCGGGAAACAACCGTCGATAGTTCCAGCGCAGCGCCGCGCGGGTGAGCCCGCCGCCGGCCAGTGCCTCACTGCCGATGAACACCCTTCGCATGAGGTGATGCTCACTGGCGGCCCCGACACACCGGCCGGTCTAGCACCCACATTGCGGCTAGGGCTGTGGAAAACCGACAAACACAACCCTCAGTGCAATTTCGGGGTCATGGTGTCAGCGTGCCGCGCCGAACAGGCCGAGCATCGCCAACGCCAGCAGCAACCAGGCGGCACCCAGCCACGCCCACCAGGCGAACTCTTCTCGCCGCACCCGCATCAGCCGCGCCAACGAGAACACTCCGCCCGCGGCGAGGATGACCGGCGCCCCGAGGCTGAGCACCGTGCGCTGAGGCACGCCGCATGCCAGCGGATCCGCGACCGCCCCGGTGCACGTCCCGAGCCACAGCCCCGCCACGACGAAGAACACCAACCCCGCCGCGGCGAAGCCGAGGCCCGTCCGCAATGCATCCCGGACACCGGTGTCACCGTCGATGCTGCGATGCCCATGCTGGGACATATCGGTCATGGCCTGGCTCTTTCGTGTCGCGAAGCTGTGGAACCAGAAGTTCCCGGACACCCCGCCCGGTAAACCGGGTGTGTCGGGGTCCCGGCCTACGATGCCCGCGTGACGAGGCTGCGGTGGACAGTGCTGCTGGCGCTCGGCGTAGCCGCCGCCGCCACCGCCTATCTGGCCGGCGCGTCACCGCTGTGGAGCGTGGCCGCCGGGCTGCTCGCGATGGCCGCGCCCAGCTTTCTCATCGCCACCGTGGTGGGTGCCGCCACTCCCGGTCACCGGGAGCGCGATCGCGCCGATGCCATGTCCGGCACCGAGTTCGAGGATTACGTCGCGCACATCGCGCGGTCGGCCGGGGTGCCGGTGATCATGACGTCGATCAGCGGAGACTGGGGTGTCGACCTGATCGTCGGACACCGCCCGAACCGGCTTGCCGTGCAGTGCAAACGATACTCACGCCCGGTCGGCGCCAGCGCGGTCCAGGAGGTCGTCGCCGGCGCCGCCATGCAGGACTGCACCCGCACGATGGTCGTCACCAACCACGAATTCACCCCGGCGGCACGCAAACTGGCCGAACGTCACGGTTGCGAGCTCGTCGGCGGCGCGGAGCTGGCGGCGCTGCGGACGACGATCCGCCGGCTCACCCGGCCGAGCGAACCGACATCGACCTGAGCACCGCCCGCACCGCGTCGACCGCCGCGTCCAGTTCGTCGTGCGACACGGTCAACGCCGGCCGGAACCGGACACTGTCGGCTCCACACCCGAGCATGATCACCCCGCGCCGCCACAGACCGTCGATCAGCGCGTCACGCCGCGCCGCGTCGGGCATGCTGAACGCGCACATCAAGCCACGGCCGCGCACGTCGCGCACCAAGTCGGGAAAATGCTCGCCGAGTTCCTGAAGCCGCGCGATCAGGTAGGAGCCCCGCTCGGCGGCCTGCTCGAACAGCCCGTCCGCCTCGATGACCTCCAGGATTCGGCGCGAACGCACCATGTCGGCCAGGTTGCCACCCCACGTCGAGTTGATCCGCGAGCTGACGGTGAAGACGTTGTCGGCCACCTCGTCGATGCGTCCGCCCGCCATGACGCCGCACACCTGCGTCTTCTTGCCGAACGCGACCACGTCGGGGGTGACGTTCAATTGCTGGTAGGCCCAGGCGGTTCCGGTGATGCCGCACCCGGTCTGCACCTCGTCGAAGATCAACAGCGCGTCGAACTCGTCGCACAGGCGGCGCATCGCGGCGAAGAACTGCGGCCGGAAATGGCGGTCGCCGCCCTCGCCCTGGATCGGTTCGGCGATGAAGCAGGCCACGTCATGCGGGTTCGCCTGGAAGGCGACGCGGGCTTGCCGCAGCGATTCGGCTTCCAGCGCAGCCATGGCGTCGTCGTCGTAGCCGGAGCGAATACAGGGCGCGTCGATGCGCGGCCAGTCGAACTTCGGGAAGCGGGCCACCTTGTTGGGATCGGTATTGGTCAGCGACATCGTGTAGCCGCTTCGGCCGTGGAAGGCACCGCGCAGGTGAAGGACCTTGGTACCCAACGCCGAATCGATGCCCCGACTCTCGTTGAGCCGGCTCTTCCAGTCGAACGCGACCTTCAATGCGTTCTCGACAGCCAGCGCCCCTCCGTCGACGAAGAACAGGTGCGGCAGCGCCGGGTCGCCCAACACACGCGCGAACGTGTCCACGAAGCGCGCCATCGGAATGCTGTAGACGTCGGAGTTGCTGGGCTTGTTCAGCGCGGCGGCGGTGAGCTCGGCACGGAACTGTTCGTCATCGGCCAGACCCGGATGGTTCATCCCCAACGCCGACGACGCGAAGAACGTGAACATGTCCAGGAAGCTGCGTCCGGTGCGGGCGTCGACGAGGCGTGAACCGCGCGAGCGATCGAGGTCGAGAACCAGATCCAGACCGTCGGCGAGGATGCTGCGGGACAGCAGAGGGCGGACGTCGGCCGCGTCCAGCAGATCCACCTCAGTGCACCCTGTAGGAAAAACATCGGCCATACGGTTGATACTAATACTATTTTTCTGTCTCGCCACTTGTAGATGGGAATATTTCCCGAACTGAGACAGGCTGGACGGCGATGCTTCGACGGGTGAGCTCGGCTCGGGACGCCTAGAATCGGCACGGGATGTGGACCAGACCGATCGATCGCCGGTCCATTGCCTTGACGGTGGGGGTCGACGTGACGTGGATTGCGCGGACACCGCATCCGCTACAGCGGTGCGGTCGACGGGGGTGGACGTCGTGACCATTCTCGGATCGCCGCTACGGCTCCTGCAGCTTGCCGGCGGGACAGCGCTGCTGGCGGGCGATGCCGCGCTCGGCGCCGGACGCGCGGTGGCGGGTGCGGCGGCCGCTGCGGTCAACGATGCTGCGGCCGGCGCCACGTCGGCCGCCCGCACGGTCGCCGAGACGCTCCAGGCCGCAGCCGTCGGAGCGCCCTCGGCGGTCCAGACGGCCACCGCGATCACCGCCGAGGCGCTCGGCGGACATCCGGTCAAACGCACCAGCCGTCTGAACGGCCACCACTGGATCGAGATCTGCGGCCTCAGCGGCCCCGATGCCGACGTGATCGCCGACGAGGTGCTTGCGGCGGTGCGGACCGTCGACGGAGTGACGCACGTCGAGCTCAACCGTTCGGTGGCGCGCGTGATCGTCACCACCGGACCCGAGGGGCCGGCTGAAGACCTGGCCGAGGTCGTCGCCGCCGCGGAGGCCCGCGTCCGCACCGAACCCTGCGGTGAGCGGCACCGCCCGCTGACCCTTCCCGGCGATGACGCGCTGCTGGCTGCACGCACGATCGGCGCGCTGGCGGCCGTCGCCGGGTTCGGCCTGTCGGTGACGGGGAACGCGCTGCACGTACCGCGGGTGCCCGAGCTCTTGTCGGCCGTGCCGACGATGGCGGCCAACGTTCCCCAGTTGCGCCGCCAGATGGAACGCCGACTCGGCCGCGACAGCACCGACCTGTTGCTGAGCCTGACGGGCGCCGCGGCCTCGGCGTTGACCGCGTCCCCGACCTCGGCGGCCGCCGAAGCCGCAACGCGCACCCTGCTCGCCGCCGAGGCCTGGGATGCCCGCTTGGCCTGGCGCCGCCACGAGCCGCGGCTGGCCGCCTATCCCCCGGACGGCGGCTTCCCCGACCGCGGCACCCTGGAATGGGACTACGGCCCCAGCGAGCGTTACGCGGAGCGAATCGGCGAACTGGGCCTGGCGGCGGCCACACTCGTCGGCGCCGTGACCCGCAACCCGACGATCGCCGGCAGCGCCGCGCTGGTGACCGCCGCCAAGCCGTCCCGCGCCGCGCGCGAGGCCTTCGGCTGCGCGATGACCCGCGGACTGACCGGCCGGCACGACGTCGTCGTCGTCCGCCCCCGGGCGCTGCGACACCTGGACCGTCTCGACGCGATCGTCATCGATCCTCGTGCGCTCTACACCGACACACTGACTGTGACACGGGTTGTCGGAGTGCCGAATTCGGAGCGCGCCCGCGCCTGGGAGGCTGTCCGTTCGGCGCTCGAGACAGGCACCCTGGCCCCCGGCTGGCATGAGTTGTCCACCATCGCCGACGCCGGGACGTCCGGCCGGGCGCTGGTGAGTCCGGTTCGGGATCCGCTGGCCAACGCCGTGGTCACCGAGGCGCGCCGCACCAGACCGCAGGTGGTGTCGGTCGCCGACGACGGACTGCGGTCGTTGGCCCAAGGGTTCGACCGGCTGTTTCCCGTCGACGGCTCGATCGATGAGGCGCTGGTGACGGCGGTCGCCGAACTCAAGGCCTCCGGGGCCACGGTCGCGGTGCTGACCACGCCAGACCTGTCGGCGAACCAGGACGCCGACCTGACAATCGGATTGGAACGCGCCGGCTGGCCGCCGCCCTGGGGGGCCGACGTGTTCGTGCCCGACCTCCTGTCCGTCTGGCGAATCCTGCACTCGCTGCCCACCGCACGGGCCGTCACCGCCCGCGGCGTCCGGCTCTCGGCCTCCGCGACAGCACTCGGCGCGTTGATGCTGATCCCGGGCGTGCCGGGCAGCGGACCCGAATCGGTCAACGTCGGCGTCCTCGGCGCGCTGTGGTCGGGATTCACTGCGGGGAACAGAGTTTTCCGCGATCCGCCACCCGAACCCGAGGCGGCACACGAGTGGCACGCCCTGCCGATCGCCGAAGTGCAACGGCTGCTACCACGCCCGCCCGACGACAGCCCCGCGACCACAGCCGGTTTCGGCGACATGCTGCCACTGCGCATCATCGGGGATCTCACGACATGGTCATGGCACCTGACCCGCGACTTCGTCACCGAGATGCGGACGAACCTCGCCGACCCGATCACACCGTTGCTGGCCACCGGGGCGGTCGCCAGTGCCCTGCTCGGATCGCCGTTGGATGCCGCGTTGGTCGGCGGCGTCCTGCTCGCCAACGCCGCGCTGTCGGCCGAGCAGCAGTTACATGCCGAACGGATTCTGCGGCGGCTGATGGCCGTCGAAGAACCGTTGGCCCGCAGGCGGATCGGCCCCGAGGACGAAGGCGCCTACGAGAAGGTGCCGGCGGGCCGGCTCCGCCCCGGCGACATCATCGAGATCCAGGCCGACGAAGTGGTGCCCGCCGACGCCCGTCTGATCGACGCCAGCACCGTCGAGGTCGACGAGTCCACACTGACCGGCGAATCACTGCCGGTGTCCAAACAGCCCGATCCGACGCCGGGCGCTCCGCTGGCCGAACGCACCTGCATGCTCTACGCGGGCAGCACGCTGGTGGCGGGCACCGCGGTGGCCGTCGTCACCACGGTCGGGTCGCGCACCGAGATGCGGCGCGCGCTGGCGATGGCACCGGAGAAGTCCCGTGAGATCGGCCTGCAGCGCCAACTGAGCCGAATCACCAAGCGCGCCCTGCCCTTCAGCGTGGGCGGCGGGGCTCTGGTGGGCCTGCTCAGCCTGGCGCGCGGCACGCCGCTTCGCGAGGCCGTCGGAAGCTCCGTCGCGTTGACGGTGGCGGCCGTCCCCGAGGGGTTGCCACTGGTGGCGACGCTGGCCCAGCTGGCCTCCGCCCGGTGGCTCACCGGCGAATCGGTGCTGGTGCGCAACGCGCAGTCGATCG
>CAXEZH010000251.1:0-13722 GCA_964000695.1 uncultured Mycolicibacterium sp.
GAGCGTTGAACAGGCCCGCGGCCTTGGACAGGTTGGCCTTCATCGCGCCGGCCATCTTGGCCAGCAGCACCTCGCGGGACTCGAGGTCGGCGATCGCCTCGACCTCGGCGACGCTCAGCGGGCGGCCGTCCATGTAGCCGCCCTTGATGACCAGCGCCTTGTGGTCCTTGGCGAAGGTCTTGATCGCCTTGGCCGCATCGACGGCCTCGCCCTTGACGAACGCGATCGCCGTCGGACCGACGAACAGTTCGTCGAGCCCTTCGATGCCCGCCTCCGCCGCAGCACGCTTGACCAGCGTGTTCTTGGCGACGCGATAGCTTGCAGAATCGCCGAGGGATCGGCGCAGCTCGGCCAGACTGGTGACCGAGAGGCCGCGGTACTCGGTGACGAGCGTCGCCGTCGACGAGTTGAACCGCTCGACGATGTCGGCAATCGCTGCGGCCTTGTCATCCTTGGCCATGCATGCCTCCTCGTGGTTGGTATCGAGTGCTCCGCCTCAGGCCCTCGTCGCCGAGCAGCCGGATCAACCCCGGAAACCACGAACGCCCCGACGCAGACAGGTCGGGGCGCACACAAGATCAGCCTCGTCCTCCTGCGTGGGTCGCCGGGCTGGCCCGGACCTTCAACCGATCACTCGGTAACCGACGGTCTTCGGTGGAACTGGGCAAGGATAGCGCGCCGCACACCCAACAGCCAAAACGGCGGACCCAAGGGTTTCAGACCGCCGCCGCTAGCGTTCTTCCCGGGCCAGCGCCGCAGCGCCGACGAGGCCCGCGTCGGCGCCGAGAGCGGCGGGCACCACCTCGATGTCCCGCAGAAAATCGAGTCCCGCGTAGGTCCCCAGTGCGCCGCGCAGCGGATCGAACAACACCGCGCCCGCCCGGGCGACCCCACCACCGATGACGACGAGTTCCAGGTCAACCACCGCAGCAGCCGAGCCGACGGCCGCGGCCAGCGCCCCGGCACCGCGCCGGAATGCGCGCAACGCCACGTCGTCACCTCCGGAGGCGGCAGCGGCCAGCGTCTTCGCGTCGGCATCCGGCGCGGCCTGCCACCCGTTGTCCCGGGCCCATCGCACCAGGTTCGGGCCCGAGGCCACCGTTTCGACGCAGCCGCGACCGCCGCACGAACACGGTCGTCCGCCCGCGTCGACGACCACGTGCCCGACGTGCCCGGCGTTGCCCGTGCGGCCGTGGTACGGGATGCCGTCGAGCACCAGACCTCCGCCGATACCGGTGGACACCACCATGCCCAGCATGAATCGGGCGCCACGCCCAGCGCCCGCGCGAGACTCGCCCATCGCCATGCACAGCCCGTCGCCGCCCAGGTGCACGGGCAGCCCGGTGAGCTCACCGAGCCGGTCTACCACCGGGAAGCCCCGCACCCCCGCGATGTTGATCGGACTGATCGTGCCGGCCGGGATGTCGACCGGGCCGGCTGACGCCACACCCAACGCGGCTACGGAACCGGAGTCGCGGACGTCGCTCACCAGCGCGGCGATCACGGACCACAGCGCCTCCGCATCGCCGTGCGGGGTACGGCGCTGCTGGAGATGACTGAGCCGTCCGGCGTCATCGACGAGAGCGGCGGCGACCTTGGTCCCGCCGATGTCGAGCGCCAGCACGTGGTCGGACACGCCAGCACTGTAGGGCGATCGGTGGGGCCGATGCCGGCGATCCGCTCGCGGACCTCACCGGACGGGGAGTCGTAACAGTTGCTGCACATCAACCGATCTATCTATGGCAGCATGTGGACTTCGTTCGTCACGTAGCCACGCACCGCCACGAAACCAGAGGAGATCGCTGATGACCGGCCCTTCAGATGCCCTTGCCCGAGGAGTCAAGAAAGCCGGCCTGATCGGTCTGGGCGGTCTGGCCGCCGGCGCGCTGTCGGTCGGCGTGGGAAGCGGCGTTGCCGGCGCGGACGTCGACGAGGTGGGCCCCAGCCCGACCGTGACCAGCCGGCAGGCCTCGCAGAACTCCGTGATCCGCATCAACGACTACGGCGTGGCACGCGGGATCTCCGAGACCCGTCTGGCCGACGCCGGCGAAATCAGCGCGCAGGGCGAGATCCGCGACAACATCAAGGCCGTGCCCGGCGGCAAGGCCAGGGGCTTCCGCGGCGGCTATCCGGTGGGCCCGGCCATCGGCGACTGGTGATCATCAGCGCCTGACGATGGGCACGCCCGCGCGATGCGCGCGGCCACCGCTCGCGCCGCCGCCACCACTTCGGGCGGCTCGAGCACCTCGAAGTCACACCCTGGCATGGCCAGCCACGCGACCATGCGTTCGGGATCATCGGCCCCCGTCGTGACGATGCAGGCCTGCGGCCCGTCGGGTTCGATGTCGACCGATGCGGTGGAGAACGTCTGGGCGATCCGTGCGGCGGGGGCGAAGTACCGCACCCGCGCGATGTAGGGATATGGCGACGAGCTGATGGCCCGCCGTACATAGGACGCCGCGTCGGGAGCTTGTCGTGGGACGAAGGTGCTGCCCACGGCGCTGACGTCGGTCATCCGGTCGAGCCGCAGGCTACGCCAGTCGGCCTTGTCGCGGTCGTAGCACAGCAGATACCAGCGTCGCCCGGTGGTCACGAGCTGGTAGGGCTCCACACGCCGCCGAGTGGCGACTCCACGGATGTCGACGTAGCCGGCGGTCACGTGTTCGCGGTCGCGACAGGCTCTGGCCAGTGTCATCAGCACGTCGGGGTCGACGGGCGTATCGGTGGCCGAACTCAACGTCACCGTCGCGTCGTGGACCGCACTGACCTGCGACCGCAGTCGGCTCGGCATCACCTGGTCCAACTTGCTCAACGCCCGCAGCGCGGATTCGCCGATGCCGGCCACGCTGCCTCCCGCCGCGACCCGCAGACAGACCGCCACCGCGACCGCTTCGTCGGGGTCGAGCAGTAGCGGCGGCAACGCCGCCCCGGCACCCAGCTGATACCCGCCGCCGTGGCCGGCGCTTGCATGCACCGGGTAACCGAGTTCCCTGAGTCGCTCGACATCGCGGCGCACGCTGCGCGTGGTCACCCCCAACCGCCCGGCCAGCTCCCGACCGCTCCACCCGCGGCGCGACTGCAGCAGACCGAGCAACTGCAGGATTCGCGCGGTGGTTTCCGCCATGCCGCAAGTCTGCCCCACTTCACGGACCGAAACTGTCCGCAAAGGCTGTCAGAGTGGGTCCATGCCCACCGACCTGGCGTCTCGACTGGCCGACCAACTCGATTTCCACTGGAACACCCAACTGCGCCCCCGCCTGGTGGGCCTGACCGACGATGAGTACTTCTGGCAGCCCGTCGGGGACTGCTGGACAGTGCATCCGGACGGATCCATCGACTTCAGCCACCCGCCGCCGGAGCCGGAGCCGGTCACCACGATCGCGTGGCGGCTGGCCCATGTCATCGTCGGCGTGTTGGCGATGCGCAACCACGCGCACTTCGGCGGTCCACCCGCCGACTATCAGTCCTGGCCCTACGCACCTCGCGCCGACGCCGCCTTGCGGCAGCTCGACGACGTGTACCGCGCCTGGGACAACGGGGTGCGTGGGCTCGACGAATCCGGCCTCCGCGCGCCGGTCGGATCGGCCGAGGGGCCCTGGGCCGAGCACCCGATGATCGAGCTCGTACTCCACATCAACCGCGAGGTGATTCACCACGGAGCCGAGATCGCCCTGCTCCGCGACCTGTACGTCCACACCCATCCGAAGGAGAGCTGACATGCCCGCCATGCCCCCACCCGTGGCCGACGAACGCGCCGGCCTGCGGGAGTACCTCGCCGCCCAGCAGTACGCCTTCCACGCCATCGCCTACGGCCTGACCGACGAGCAGGCCCGCGCCACCCCCTCGGTCAGCGCGCTGTCGGTGGGCGGTCTGATCAAGCACGTCACCAACTGCCAGCGGGGCTGGATGCAGCGCGTCGCGGCCGCGCCCGAGCTCTGCGACCGTGACAAGCGTCCGATGGACAGCCAGGCCGCCGACTACCAGAACGAGTTCGTCATGCGCACCGACGAGACCCTGGCCGACCTCCTGGCGACCTTCGACGAGCAGAACGCCGAGACGATGCGGCTTCTCGAAACCGCCGATCTCGGTGCGGCGGTGCCGGTCCCCCACGACGTGCCGTGGTTTCCCAGCGACGTGCCCGCCTGGTCGGTGCGGTGGGTGTTCTTCCACATGATCGAGGAACTGGCCCGGCACGCCGGGCACGGCGACATCATCAGGGAGAGCATCGACGGGGCCACCCTCTACGAACTGCTCGCCGGCCTGGAGGACTGGCCGGCGACCGAATGGCTGACGCCCTGGACGCCGCCGGCGCCCCGCTAGGCGCTCAACGCAAGACGAGGGCGAGGGCGTGGTCGACGACCGCATCGAGATCGTCTCCCAGGTGGCCCGCCAGCCACTGCTGGGCCAGTTCCGCCATCGCCCCGGTGTACATCGCCGCGCCCACGAGTGCGGCGACGGCGTCGCTGTCGGGGTGCAGCCGCCAGCCCTCGGTGAGCACCGCCTCCCGCAGCAGGTCCTGCGTGGCGGCCCGACGCTCGGTGAGCACCGGGTTCGCGCGAGCGTCGGTGAACAGGACTCGCCCCCGGCGCGGGTCGGCCGAGCTGAAGTGGAGAACGGCGGCCATCCCGGCTCGCGTGCGCGCACGCAACGACGGTCCCGCCGCGGCCATCGCGTCGGCGACCACTTCGGCCAGTTCGGCGCTCACGTGGTCGTACACCGCACCCAGCAGATCGTCGGTACCCGGAAAGCTCTCATAGAAGTACCGGGTGTTCATCCCCGACTCCCGCGACACCGATCGCACCGACAGTGCGGCTTCCCCGCCGTCGCCGAACAGCCGAAAGGCCGCGTCCACCAGCAGCGCACGCCGTTCCGCCCGGCGATCGACCAGGGGCACGCCCGCCCATCTGGTCGCGTTCGACGTCGGTTCGGACATCAGCTCAGCCTAAGCCGCCACCAGCCGGTTCTGGTCAGATCGGCCCGGCGGCCGCTATTCTGGTGACGGCTGTAACCACTTTGGGAGGCGCACATGCTGATGCCGCATCAGATCGTCGGCCAACTGCTCAACAAGCGGTTCGACCAGGACGTCCGGCAACACTTCTTCCGCGGTATGGATTTCACCGGACCGCAGGGCGATCCGGGATGGTTCGGGCCCGGCAGCGCGGTCTGGCATGTGCACTCGCACACCCAGGCGCTGGTCTTCGGCCTGCAGTGCGCGGCGTACCTCGAGCGGCTCGATCCCTCCATCTATTGGATGGGCGTGCACCACTCCCGCCTGGTCCGCCCGGACACCAGAACCGACCCGGCCCCGCAGATCGATCCGAAGGGGGCGGCGCTACGACTCGGCCATTCGGTCGCCTTCTTCATCGGCACCGCCTACGGCTCGACACCCACGGCGGAGCGCCTCGCCCTGGCGGTTCGTTCGATGCACCACACCGTGAAAGGGGTTCGGCCCGACGGGGCCCGCTACGACGCCGATGACCCCGAGTGGTTGCGCTGGAACTACGCGACGGTCGTGTGGGGGCTGGCCACCGCTCACGAGCTCTACCATCCCCAGCCGTTACGCGGATCAGACCTGGACCGCTACTACGGCGAATTCGTCCGGGTCGGCCACGCGCTCGGCGGCACGGACCTCCCGACCACCAAGCGCGAGACGCTCGATTGCCTGGAGTCCTACCTGCCCAGGCTGGCCGTCACCTACGGCACCGCGATGGCGACCGGACCGAATCTGCCGATGCCGCACAGCGCGCTGGACTGGGCCGTGCGCGACACGATGCCGCCGTGGGCGCAGCGTCTGATCCAGCACCGCAACCCCAACATCGTCGAGCGCAGCGCACGGCGCGCGGTGGTGTGGTCGATCATCAACGGAATTCACGTGGGCTCGGGTCCGCTCGCCGAATTCGAACAGGCCAAGGCGCGGGTGGCCGACGGGCTCGACCCGGATCTGGCACCGCACACCGAGCCCAGCTACCGGCCCGGCAGCGACCCCGCCCGGGGCCGGGCCGAGGTCGAGCACGCGTTTGTCTGAGGCGCCGCGTTCTGCCTTCAGCTGTGACCCGGTCCACACCGTTTTCCCCCTGACCGGTCGGTTTTGAGACACTGCAGCTATGAGCACACCCCGAAAAGCGCAGCACCGCGAGGTCGCCAGGCTGGACCGGGTTCCGTTGCCGGTCGAGGCGGCCCGTATCGGTGTCACCGGTTGGCAGGTCACTCGCACCGGCGCCCGCGTCGTGTCCAAGCTGGGCAGCCGCGGCTCGCTACAGCAGAAGGTCGTCAAGCAGATCCCGCAGGCGTTCGCCGATCTCGGCCCCACCTATGTCAAGTTCGGACAGATCATCGCGTCGAGCCCAGGGGCCTTCGGCGAACCTCTGAGCCGCGAGTTCCGCGGTCTGCTGGACCGGGTGCCGCCCGCCGATTCCAAGGCCGTACACCGGCTGCTCCAGGAAGAACTCGGTGACGACCCGGCCAACCTGTTCAAGTCGTTCGACGAGAAGCCGTTCGCCTCGGCGTCGATCGCGCAGGCGCACTACGCGACCCTGCACTCCGGTGAAGAGGTCGTGGTCAAGATCCAACGGCCCGGCATCCGTCGCCGAGTGGCCGCCGATCTCCAGATCCTCAAGCGCGGTGCGCAACTCGTGGAGCTGGCCAAGATGGGGCGGAGGCTCTCCGCACAGGACGTGGTGGCCGACTTCGCCGACAACCTCGCCGAAGAACTGGACTTTCGCCTCGAGGCCCAGTCGATGGACGCGTGGGTGGCCCACATGCATGCCTCCACGCTGGGCAGCAACATCCGGGTGCCGCAGGTGTACTGGGATCTGACCAGCGAGCGCGTCCTGACGATGGAACGAATCACCGGCGTGCGTATCGACGATGTCGCCGAGATCCGCAAGCGCGGCTTCGACGGCACCGAACTGGTCAAAGCACTGCTGTTCAGTGTCTTCGAGGGCGGGCTGCGCCATGGGCTGTTCCACGGCGACCTGCACGCGGGCAACCTCTATGTCGATGACGACGGCAAGATCGTCTTCTTCGACTTCGGCATCATGGGCCGCATCGACCCGCGCACCCGCTGGCTGCTGCGCGAGCTGGTCTACGCGCTGCTGGTCAAGAAGGACCACGCCGCGGCCGGCAAGATCGTCGTGCTGATGGGTGCAGTGGGGACGGTGAAACCCGAGGCGCAGGCGGCCAAGGATCTCGAGAAGTTCGCCACACCGCTGACGATGACGTCCCTCGGCGATCTGAGCTATGCCGAGATCGGCAAGCAGCTGTCTGCGCTTGCCGACGCCTACGACGTCAAGTTGCCGCGCGAGCTGGTGCTCATCGGTAAACAGTTCCTCTATGTCGAGCGCTACATGAAGTTGCTGGCTCCCCGCTGGCAGATGATGAACGACCCCGCACTGACGGGGTACTTCGCCAACTTCATGGTGGAGGTCTCCCGCGAACATTCCGATCAACTGGACGCGGCGGGCGACAAGAGCGGAACCGACGAGCAGCCGAAAACGGACCCGGAAACCTGATGCAGGTGCGCACCGGCACCGCGTCCTCGGGCGAGGTCGACATCCACTACGAGGACATGGGCGATCCGGCCGATCCGGCCGTGCTGCTGATCATGGGCCTGGGTGCGCAGATGATCTTCTGGCGCGCGGAGTTCTGCCAGAAGATGATCGACCAGGGTCTTCGGGTGATCCGCTTCGACAACCGCGACGTCGGGTTGTCCGGCAAGCTGCCCGAACACCACTCCGGGGCGCCGCTGCTGCCGCGGATGGCACGCTCGTTCCTCGGAATGGCCAGCCCGGCGGCCTACACGCTGGAGGACATGGCCGACGACGCCGCGGCGCTGCTCGACCACCTCGGCGTCGACCGCGCACACGTGGTGGGGGCGTCGATGGGCGGCATGATCGCCCAGGTGTTCGCCGCGCGCCACCGCGCTCGCACCCGGGCCCTCGGCGTGATCTTCTCGAGCAACAATCAGTCGGCGCTGCCACCGCCTGGTCCGCAACAGCTGCTGGCCGTCCTGTCCAAGCCCTCCGGCACCGGGCGTGACGCGATCATCGACAACGCGGTGCGGGTCACCAAGATCATCGGCAGCCCCGGCTTTCCCCGCCCCGACGACGCGATCCGCGCCGAGGCTGTCGAGGTCTATGACCGCTCCTACTATCCCGCCGGCGTCGGCAGGCAGTTCGCGGCGATCCTGGGCAGCGGCAGCCTGCGCCGCTACAACCGTCAGACCACTGCGCCGACCGTGGTCATCCATGGCAAGGCGGACAAACTGATGCGCCCCTCGGGCGGACGCGCCATCGCCCGCGCGATCCCCGGCGCCCGGCTGGTGCTGTTCGACGGCATGGGACACGAGTTGCCCGAACCGCTGTGGGACGACATCGTCGGCGAACTGCAGGCGACGTTCGCGCACGCCGGGTGACCTGCGTCTCCGTCAATTCACAAGTTCGCGAAAACACGTACCATGCCTGACGGGTACGCATGACCGCCGTCTCAGGAGAACCTCTTCGGGCAGCGTCCCAAGGAAGGCCCTCATGGCCTCGACCAAGAAAAACTTGAAGCCGCACTTCGACGACGTGCAGGCGCACTACGACCTGTCGGATGACTTCTTCCGGCTCTTCCTGGACCCGTCGCAGATGTACAGCTGCGCATACTTCGAGCGCGACGACATGACGCTCGAGGAAGCTCAACACGCCAAGGTGGACCTGGCGCTGGGCAAGCTGGGGCTGGAGCCGGGCATGACGCTGCTCGACGTCGGCTGCGGCTGGGGTTACACGATGATGCGGGCGATCGAGCGCTATGACGTCAATGTCATCGGGCTGACGCTCAGCGAGAACCAGAAGGCGCACGTCGAGAAGATCTTCGCCGACTCCGACAGCCCGCGCAGCAAAGAGATCCGCCTGGAGGGCTGGGAGAGCTTCGACCAGCCCGTCGACCGCATCGTCTCCATCGGCGCCTTCGAGCACTTCGGCAAGGACCGCTGGGACGACTTCTTCGCGACCGCCTACCGGGTGCTCCCCGACGACGGCGTGATGCTGCTGCACACCATCACCGCGCTGACGATTCCGCAGATGATCGAACGCGGCATCCCGCTGACGTTCTCGGTGGCAAGGTTCATCAAGTTCATCCTCACCGAGATCTTCCCCGGCGGGTACCTGCCGACGATCGAGCTCGTCGGCGAGCACTCGGCCGAGGCCGGGTTCACGCTGACCCGCGAGCAGTCACTGCAACCGCACTACGCACGCACCCTCGACCACTGGTCGGCCGCCCTGCAGGAGCACCGCGACGAGGCGATCGCGGTGCAGTCCGAAGAGGTCTACGACCGGTACATGCACTACCTGACCGGTTGTGCGGATTCCTTCCGCAAGGGCTATACCGACGTCAACCAGTTCACGTTGGTCAAACAGCCCGCCACCTGAGCGGATTGGATCGGGCGACCTGCCAACAGATAGGCTGGTCGCCCTAGAAGCGTGTTTGCAGCAAGGCTCGGCCTTGGTTGGGTACGGTCGTCGGCAACCGCGCCATCTCACGGGGCACACGAAGTAAAGGGACGTAGAGACACATGTCTGATCAATCCACCGGCACGAAGGATATGACGCCTCATTTCGAGGACATCCAGGCTCACTACGACCTGTCGGACGACTTCTTCGGGGTGTTCCAGGACCCCACCCGCAAGTACAGCTGCGCATTCTTCACCGGCCCCGACGCCACACTCTCCGAGGCCCAGATCGCCAACGTCGATCAGCACCTCGACCGGCTGGATCTGAAGCCGGGGATGACGCTGCTCGAGGTGGGCTGCGGCTGGGGGCTGACTCTGCAACGGGCGATGGAGAAGTACGACGTCAACGTCATCGGGCTGACCTTGTCGAAGAACCAGAAGGTCTACTGCGACCAGCTGCTCGCCAAGATCGACACCGAGCGCACGTTCGATGTGCGGTTGGAGGGATGGGAACAGTTCCACAGCCCGGTGGATCGGATCGTGTCGATCGAGGCATTCGAACACTTCGGCTTCGAGCGTTACGACGACTTCTTCAAGACGTGCTACGACATCCTGCCCGAGGACGGCCGGATGACGCTCCAGAGCAGCGTCGGGTATCACCCGTACGACCTGGCCGAGCGCGGCAAGAAGCTGACCTTCGAGCTGGCCCGCTTCATCAAGTTCATGATCACCGAGATCTTCCCCGGCGGTCGCATCCCCACGACGCAGATGATGGTCGAGCACGGCGAGAAGGCCGGGTTCGTGGTGCCCGAGACGCTGTCGTTGCGCAACCACTACATCAAGACGCTCGGCATCTGGGCCGACCGGCTCGAGCGCAACAAGGATGCTGCGATCGCCGCGACCGACGAAGAGAACTACCACCGCTACATGCGGTACCTGAAGGGTTGCCAGTACTACTTCATCGACGAGGCCATCGATGTCAGCCTGGTGACGTACCTGAAGCCCGCCCTGGCGGCCTGAGGCCCGGCCGGCTCGGCCCACACCCACTCGACGTGAAGAATCCCCCGCACGCCTGACTGCGGGGGATTCTTCATGGTGGCCCTCGGGCCGCGGCTTGTTCCCTCGGCGCGAGGCGCCGTCATCGGTGCGATAACCCTCACATACTTCGGCGCCGACGGGCTGCGAAACCCACGAACTGTCGCAACTTTCTGTCTTGAGTGTCGGATTGACGCGCGCTCATTCGTCAGTCAGGTAGAGAGTGGGACGCGGGGTCCTGCTCCCGGACAGAGGAAGACATGACGATGTATTACTTCGCGCTGCTGCTGCACCCGGAACGCACCACGCCGCCGTCGCCCGACCAGCAGGCCGCCGAGCTGGCCGAGTGGGGCCGGTTTCACGAACGCGCCGCCTCGGCGATCCGGGCGGGTGATGCCCTGGCCCCGGCGACGGACGCCGTGCGCATCACCGGCGGTCCCGATGCCCCCGTCGTCACCGAGGGCCCGTACGCCGAGGGCGCCGAAGTGGCCGGCGGCTACTACGTGTTCGAAGCCGACGACCTCGACGCCGCATTGGCGATCGCCCAAGACATCCCCGCCGCCCGCTTCGGCGCGGTGGAGGTGTGGCCGATGGTCGAATGGCGCCCGCCCGGCCGCGCATTGGCTGCGGACTGGATGGCGCTGCTGCTGGAACCAGTGGAATCAGCGTCGGCGCCGGGCAGCGCGGAGTGGAACGAGGGAGCACGCGCCCACGAAGCGTTCGGACGGGCGGCCGACGAACACATCCTCACCGGCGCGGCGCTGCACCACTACAGCACCGCCACGACGGTGCAGGTCCGCAACGGGAAGACAACGCTCACCGACGGGCCGTTCGCCGAGGGCGCCGAGGTGGCTCACGGGTTCTACGTGCTCGCAGCGACCGACCGCGACGAGGCCGTGAAGCTGGCCTCGATGATCCCGGCGTCCACCGTCGAGGTGCGCCGGCTGGCGGGAATCTCGGGCCTGTAGGCCAGGTGAGCGCACTGGACGGCGTCTTCCGCCGACACTGGGGCCCGGCGGTCGCCACGTTGGCGCGCTGGAGCGGCGATCTGTCGATCGCCGAAGACGCCGTCCAGGAAGCGTGCGTAGAAGCGCTGGATGTCTGGCCTCGGGACGGCATGCCCGACAACCCCGGCGCCTGGCTGGTGCGGGTCGCGCGCAACCGGGCCCTCGACCGCATTCGCCGTGAAACCCTGCGTCCGGGAAAGGAATTGGCCGCCGTGCTGGACGACATCGGCACCGAGCGGACTCCGCCGCCGCATCCCGTCCGCGATGACGAGCTGCGGATGATGTTCACCTGTGCGCATCCGGCGCTCGACCGGGTGTCGCAGCTGGCGTTGACGCTGAGGTTGATCTCGGGTCTGAGCGTCCCGGAGATCGCGCGGGCACTGCTGCAGACCGAAACCGCGGTCGCCCAACGCATCACCCGCGCGAAGAACAAGATCCGGCAGGCCAACATCCCGCTTCGGGTTCCGCCACCACACACGCTGCCCGAGCGCACCGAGCACGTGCTG
Source organism: uncultured Mycolicibacterium sp. (assembly GCA_964000695.1). Lineage (GTDB taxonomy): Bacteria > Actinomycetota > Actinomycetes > Mycobacteriales > Mycobacteriaceae > Mycobacterium. The sequence goes on from CAXEZH010000251.1 coordinate 11,979, forward strand.
AGCTGCATCTATTCGGTGTTCACCGAGGGCTACTGGTCGACGTCCGGCCCGTCGGCGATCCGAGACGAACTGTGCGACGAAGCCGTCCGGCTCAGTGCCGAGCTGTGCGCTCTGCTCCCCGACTCCCGCGACGCGCAGGCGCTGACCGCGCTGATCCTGTTGCACGATTCGCGGCGGGACAGTCGGGTCGACCGCGACGGGGCGCTGGTCCCGCTCGACGAGCAGGATCGGCGGGCTTGGAGCAGGGGCAAGATCACCCGCGGGTTGCAACACCTACAGAACGCGGCGGGCGCAGCCGGCCCCTATCTTCCGCAGGCGGTGATCGCCGCGGTGCACGCGACCTCGCCGGACTGGCAGAGCACGGATTGGGGCACGATCTGCACGGCGTATGACCGCGTCATCGACCTGACCGACTCACCCGTGGCCCGAGCGAACCGCGCCCTGGCGATCGGCTTCCGCGACGACTTCGCCGCCGGGTTGGCCGCGTTGGACGCGGTGGCCGACGACCCACGGTTGGCGCGCTCGGGCACGGTGGCCTCGATCCGGGCCGACCTGTTGCGCCGGGCGGGCCGGTTCGCGGAGGCCGCGCAGTGCTACGAGCAGGCTCTGGCGGTCAGCGGATCAGCGCCGGCCCAGGCGTTTCTCCGCCGCCGCCTCGACCTGTGCCGCCGGATCGGCGCCACTACCGCTGACGCCGCCAGCGGGCGCACGACCGCAGAACCATAGGGAAACGCCCGATTCCCCCGCTGCCAGACGCCGATACGGTCGGGCGATGACCGACGGCCGGCACGCCGAGAGCTACCTCGCGGAGTGGTATCTGCCCAATCTGGCCGAGCCGACCGTGGACGATGTCGTGGCCCGACTGTCCGCGGCGGCGTCGGCCGTCACCGGCGAAGGCACGCCGGTGCGGTTGACGATGACTCTTGCCAACCCCTCCGACGAGGTGCTCTACGGCGTGTTCGATGCCGACTCGTCGGAGGCCGTCGTCCTCGCATGTCAACGCGCGGGCATTCCGCATCTGCGGCTGTCGACGCCGGTGGTGACGCGAGTCGACCGGCATCCGAACAGTTGCCCAGATGGCGACCAGGGACGCGATGTGCCAGAAAACCTCGCACCACCGGCGGAGAACTAGTTTGCCACCGGACATCGCCAAGCTTTGCCCCGCGCCGGTTCGCGGCGTACCCGAATGCTCCTTTTGCGGGAAAAGTACTGGAAGACGCCTGTTCACCTCCGAACATCACGATTGAACCCTCATTCGTGACCATTCGGTGATATGTTGCTGCGGGGGTGCTTCTCGACCACCACATCGAGGTTCGCGGACAGGGGGACGCGGGCGTCGATCGGCCGGGCAGGGCTGAACCGCCGTTCGTGGGGGGCGGTAGGTAGCAGCCGCAGCCAGGCAAGTGGTGGCCGAGGAGCACTCCCGACAACGTGAGAGACGCAAAACCCCGCACCGGTCAGGTGCGGGGTTTTCACGTTCTGGTCGGCTCCGGCTAGCGCCTGGCCCTGTTTAAGCCTCCGCGAAGTTCCGGGTGATCGACGGATCCACCTGGATGCCCGGACCCGTCGTGGTCGACACGACGACCTTCTTCAGATAGCGGCCCTTCGACGACGACGGCTTGGCACGCAGGATCTCGTCGAGCGCGGCGCCGTAGTTCTCAGCCAGCGACTTCTCGTCGAAGGAGGCCTTGCCGATCACGAAGTGCAGGTTGGCCTGCTTGTCGACACGGAAGTTGATCTTGCC
>CAXEZH010000252.1:0-3400 GCA_964000695.1 uncultured Mycolicibacterium sp.
AGCAGGGGCGGCGGAGGCGATGGAGGCAGCGACACAGCGCGGCCTCCCATCACCGGCGCAGGCAGAGGCGGCAGCAACTCGCTCAAGGGAGCGGGTACTGGAGCTGAGGCAGCAGCAGCGGACGGCACCACCGGCGGCGACCCCGCCGCAGGTGGAGAACCCGCTGCCGGAAGACCGCTACCTCAACCGCGAGTTGAGTTGGCTCGACTTCAATGCCCGGGTCCTCGCGCTGGCCGCCGACCCGAGCCTGCCGCTGCTGGAACGGCTGAAGTTTTTGGCGATCTTCGCCTCCAACCTCGACGAGTTCTACATGGTGCGCGTCGCCGGGCTGAAGCGCCGTGACGAGATGGGGTTGTCGGTGCGCTCGGCGGACGGGCTGTCGCCGCGCGAACAGCTGCGCCGCATCAGTGAACGCACCCGACAGATCGCCGGCCGCCACTCCCGGGTGTTCCTCGAGAGCGTGCGGCCGGCGCTGGCCGACGAGGGCATCGTCATCGTGACGTGGGCCGAACTCGAGGACGCCGAACGCGCCGAACTGTCGACCTACTTCCACGAGCAGGTGTTCCCGGTGCTCACCCCACTCGCGGTGGATCCGGCCCACCCGTTCCCGTTCGTCAGCGGTCTGAGTCTCAATCTGGCGATCACGGTCAAGCATCCCGACGACGGCGGCCAGCATTTCGCACGCATCAAGGTGCCCGACAACGTCGACCGGTTCGTCGAATTGTCCGACCGTTCGGCTGATCCCGGCATCGTCCGCTTCCTGCCGATGGAGGAGCTGATCGCGGCATTCCTGCCGGTGTTGTTCCCCGGCCTGGAGATAGTCGAACATCACGCATTCCGGATCACCCGCAACGCGGATTTCGAGGTCGAGGAGGACCGCGACGAAGACCTGCTGCAGGCTCTGGAGCGCGAGCTGGCCCGTAGGCGCTTCGGTTCCCCGGTGCGCCTGGAGGTTTCCGACGACATGACCGAGGGCATGCTCGAGTTGCTGCTCCGCGAACTCGACGTGGACCCCGGTGATGTGGTCGAGGTTGCCGGCCTGCTCGACCTCTCCTCGCTGTGGCAGGTGTACAGCGTGGACCGGCCGGCTCTCAAAGACCGCCCGTTCGTGCCGGCCACTCCCCCGGCATTCGGCGAACGCGAGACCCCCAAGAGCATCTTCTCGGCGCTGCGCGACGGTGATGTGCTGGTCCACCATCCGTACGACTCGTTCTCGACCACGGTGCAGCGCTTCATCGAACAGGCCGCTGCCGACCCCAACGTGCTGGCGATCAAGCAGACCCTGTACCGCACGTCCGGGGACTCCCCGATCGTCAACGCCTTGATCGACGCGGCCGAGGCCGGCAAACAGGTGGTGGCGCTGGTCGAGATCAAGGCGCGGTTCGACGAGCAGGCCAACATCAGGTGGGCACGTGCTCTGGAACAAGCCGGTGTGCACGTGGTGTACGGGTTGATCGGCCTCAAGACACACTGCAAGACCTGCCTGGTGGTGCGTCGGGAGGGCTCGATGATCCGCCGCTACTGCCATGTCGGGACCGGCAATTACAACCCGAAGACGGCGCGGCTCTACGAGGACATCGGTCTGCTGACCGCCGCACCCGACATCGGCGCCGACCTGACCGACCTGTTCAACTCGCTGACCGGGTACTCACGCAAGGACTCCTACCGCAACCTGTTGGTGGCCCCCTACGGGGTGCGCAAGGGCATCATCGAACGCATCGAGCGGGAGATCGCCGCGACCCGCGACGGCGCCGAGGGCCGGATCCGCTTGAAGGCCAATGCGTTGGTCGACGAGCAGGTGATCGACGCGCTCTACCGGGCTTCGCAGGCCGGGGTCCGGGTCGAGGTGGTGGTGCGGGGAATCTGTGCGCTGCGCCCGGGCGTGCCCGAGTTCTCCGAGAACATCGTGGTGCGCTCGATTCTGGGCCGCTTCCTCGAGCATTCACGGATCATTCATTTCCGCGCCATCGACGAATACTGGATCGGCAGCGCGGACATGATGCATCGTAATCTCGACCGGCGAGTGGAAGTGATGGCCCAGGTGAAGGATCCGCGGCTGAGCGCCCAACTCGACGACATCTTCGAATCGGCTACCGATCCGCAGACCCGCTGCTGGGAATTGGGTCCTGACGGACGCTGGACGGCCTCGCCGCAGGAGGGACAGACCGTCCGGGACCACCAGGTGTCGATGATGGAACGACACCGTTACTCGTGAGAACCGCCAGGACCGCGACGACCCGCAGGAGCTGAGTTGCCGAAGGCGACATCGCCGGATCCGATTCTGGGCACGAAGACGATCCGGGCTGCGGGCGCGGTGGTGTGGCGTCCCGGCCCGCGTGACGAGACGCCGGAGATCGCGATCATCCATCGTCCCCGGTACGACGACTGGTCGCTGCCCAAGGGCAAGGTCGACCCGGGTGAGAACGAACCTATCGCCGCTGCGCGCGAGATCGAAGAGGAGACCGGCTTCCGCGCCAGGCTGGGGCGGCAGCTCGCCACCGTGCACTATTCGGTTCCCCAGGGCGCCAAGCAGGTCCGGTACTGGGCGGCTCGGCTCCTCCACGGCGAGTTCCGGGCCAACGACGAGGTGGACGAGCTGAAGTGGCTTCCGGCGCACCAGGCGATGTCTGAATTGCAGTATCCGCACGACCGTGACGTCGTCAGCCGGTTCCTGGCCGCACCCGCCGACACCCGGTCGGTACTGATCGTCAGGCACGCCACCGCAGGCAGCAAGTCCCGCTTCGTCGGCGACGATCGCCTGCGCCCGTTGGACAAGCACGGCCGTGCCCAGGCGGAATCGTTGATCAGTCAGCTGCTGGCCTTCGGCGCCGAGGAGCTGTTCGCCGCGGACCGGGTGCGCTGTGAGCAGACGCTCGACCCGCTGGCCGAAGAACTGGGTGCGACGATCCGCGCCGAGGCCTCGTTGACCGAGGAGGCCTACAAGGGCGATCGCGACGCCGCGCACGAACGCATCCTCGACATCGCGGCCTCGTCAGCCACCCCGGTGATCTGCAGTCAGGGAAAGGTGATTCCGGGCCTCGTGGACTGGTGGTGCCAGCGCGACGGGGTCCGCCCCGGTGAGGCCGGCAACCGCAAGGGCAGCACCTGGGTGATGTCGCTTGTCGACGGGCGACTGATCGCCGCCGACCACATCGACACGGCGCTCCCACCGAAGAAGTAACCGCACAATTGAATTCAACTCGTGTCGGTGTCGGTCGACCTCCCGGCACACGAATTCGCCGCGGGTCGTGTCGACCCGCGGCGAAATTCGAGAACTGACTACCGGCGACCGCGCTTGGCGGGCGCCTTCTTGGCGGCCGTGGCCTTCTTGGCCGGAGCCTTCTTGGCGGGGGCCTTTGTCGCGGCCTTCTTGGCCGGAGCCTTCTTGGCCGGAGCCTTC
>CAXEZH010000253.1:0-21495 GCA_964000695.1 uncultured Mycolicibacterium sp.
CCCAACTCGACGAGCTGCTCCTGGGTCATCTCGGCCAGTTCGGCGTCGGTCGGCTGACCGGGGGCGCCCTTCTGGCCCGGGGTGTCGGAGCCTTTGAGATCGTCGTCGCTGTTGTCGCTCATGCGCGGGCTCCGATCCAGAGAGCGGCGGCGATGACGGCCACCATGCCAACGATCCACGCGACCATGCCCTCGGAGGTCGGGCCGAAGCCACCCAAGCCGAGGCCGCCGGGGGTCGGCGTCTGAGCCGACTCGCGGACGTAGCGCACGATGTCGCGCTTTTCTTCGGGTGTGAGCTGGCGGTCGGAGAACTTCGGCATGTTCTGCGGACCGGTCAGCATCGCGGTGTAGATCTGTGCGGGATTCGCACCGCCCAGATCCGGCGCGTACTTGCCGGAGGACAGCGCGCCGCCCTTGCCGGTGAAGTTGTGGCACGAGGCGCAGTTCAACCGGAACAGGTCGCCACCGCGGGCGATGTCGTTACCCAGCAGCGACTCCTGCGCGATCTGACCGTTCTCGTCGCGCGGGACCACCGGACCGCCGCCGTTCGCCTGGATGTAGGCGCCCAGTGCGTCGGTCTGCTCGGCGTCGAATTGAGCCGGCTTCTGCGGGGCCTGGGCCTCGCCGCGCATGGCGGGCATACGACCGGTGGAGACCTGGAAGTACACCGCCGCCTCGCCGACCCCGATGAGGCTCGGCCCGCGGTCGGCGACACCTTGCAGGTTGATGCCGTGGCAGGTCACGCAGGAGGTCTCGTAGAGCTGCTGGCCTGTGCGCAGCATCGCCGAGGCCGACTCGTCGGCGACAGCTACCTGTGGCGCGGGCGTGAGCGTGGCGGCCAGACCGCCGGCGACGCCCAGACCGATCGCCAGCAACAGCGCGCCCGACAGGCGTCGGCGCAGACGACGCCGCCTGACCGACACCGGCTGGTCGGCGGAGGGTGCCTTCTTCGGCATGGAACCCCTTCTCTTCGGACTCATCGGACGAAGTAGATGACGGCGAACAGTGCGATCCAGACGATGTCGACGAAGTGCCAGTAGTACGACACCACGATCGCCGCGGTGGCCTGAGCGGGCGTGAACTTGCTCATCTTCGTGCGGGCCAGCAGCAGCAAAAAGGCGATCAATCCGCCGATGACGTGCAGGCCGTGGAATCCGGTCGCCAGGTAGAACACGGTGCCGTAGGCGCTGCCCGGGATGGTCGTGCCGTGCTCGACCAGGTGCAGGTACTCATAGCCCTGGCCCAGCACGAAGAACAGGCCCATCGCGAACGTCAGCGTGTACCAGCGGCGCAGCCCGAAGACGTCGCCGCGCTCGGCGGCGAACACGCCCATCTGGCAGGTGAACGACGACGCGATGAGCACCAACGTCACCGGTACCGCCAGGGCAAGGTTCAACTCAGTGGGTGGGGGCGGCCAGACGCCATCAGCTTGCGCGCGCGCGGTGAAATACATCGCAAAGAGCCCAGCAAAGAACATCAATTCACTGGACAGCCAGACGATGGTGCCCACACTGACCATGTTCGGCCGGTTCAGCGAATGTACGCGCGACGTGATGGCGGTTCCCGAGGTCCCTACAGCGCTCGTCACAGAAGCAAGTATGACGCTTTGTAGTTGGCGAACTCCACCCGGGGATGGTTTTGGTCATAAATAGTCGGGTGGGCGCGTTGGGAAGTTCCTCGCCGACGTGGGAACATCGCCGTCGTGACTGTCCCGACATGGCCTCAGATCCTCGGAAAACTGACCACCAACCAGGCGCTGGAGCCGGGTCAGGCGTCGTGGGCGATGGACCAGATCATGACGGGCACCGCGACACCGGCTCAGATCGCGGCGTTCGGCGTGGCGATGAAGATGAAGCGGCCGACCTCGGCGGAGGTGACCGAGCTCGCCGACATCATGCTCAAGCATGCCCGCCGCGTCCCGACCGACAAGATCGGCACCGACACCGTCGATGTCGTGGGTACCGGCGGCGACGGGGCCAACACCGTCAACCTGTCGACGATGGCGTCGATCGTGACCGCCGCGGCCGGCGTGCCCGTTGTCAAGCACGGGAACCGCGCCGCCTCGTCGTTGTCCGGCGGCGCCGACACTCTCGAGGCGCTCGGCGTGCGCATCGACCTGGGGCCTGACGAAGTGGCACGCTGCGTGGCCGAGGTCGGCATCGGCTTTGCGTTCGCCCCGCAGTTCCATCCCTCCTACAAGCACGCGGGGGTGGTGCGCCGCGAGATCGGCGTGCCCACCGTGTTCAACCTGTTGGGCCCGCTGACCAACCCCGCGTCCCCGCGGGCGGGACTGATCGGCTGCGCGTGGGCGGATCTCGCCGAGGTGATGGCCGGCGTGTTCGCCACCCGAGGGTCGAGCGCGCTGGTCGTGCACGGAGACGACGGACTCGACGAATTGACGACGACCACGACCAGCACCATCTGGCGGGTGCAGGCCGGCACGGTAGAGCGGTTGACGCTCGATCCGGCTGCGTTCGGGTTCGCCCGGGCGGACATCTCGGCGCTGATCGGCGGCGACGCCGAAGCCAACGCTGCAGAGGCCAGGGCAGTACTGGGGGGCGCCAAGGGCCCGGTGCGCGATGCGGTGGTGCTCAACGCGGCGGGCGCGTTGGTCGCCCACGCGGGGTTATCCAGCGACGCCCAGTGGGTGCCTGCCTGGCAGTCGGGTCTGGCCCGCGCTGCCGAGGCGATCGACTCCGGGGCGGCCGAGCAGTTGCTCGCGCGTTGGGTGCGGTTCACTCAGCAGTTCTGACGAGGCGCTCCACTGCGCCATCACCTGCTCCGAGGCAAGTCGCGCCGAGCGTGCCGACGCCGACCACGTCGCGTGCCGGCCGGCGGCCCCCACTGGTGAGCAGTAGCCGGGCTCGGCCCGCACGATGCGCACTCCGGGAGCGGTCAGCCAGCGCGTGATCAGCGCCGTCTCCTCGATCAGCGCACCGCCCAACGGCGCATCGGCGGGCAACACGGTCTGCGCGCCGGCACACAGCGCCTCCACGACAGGCATCGGAGCCACACCGCGCCGCGCGCATCCCGCCGCGGCGAGCTGGCCGTGCCGCACCACGGCGAACTGCCAGCCGTGGTCGCCGTCGGGCTTGGCGGCGACGAGCTCGGTGACCTCGGCCAGGGCGCGTAGCCGCTGCCCACGCCACAGCACGTCGATGGCGGCGGCGGTGCGGTCGCGCAGCCGCGCGGCGGTTTCGTAGCGGTTGCGCTCGGCGAGCTCGGCGATGTGGGCCAGCATCGCCGTCAGGGGGTGGTCGCTGCGCCCATCGATGACCGCCCGCGCATCCGTGACGGCGGCGGCGTACTCGTCGGCGCGGTAGCCGCGCACCGCCGGGCACGGCGAGACCTCGTGGTCCGGGCAGGCCGGTCCATGCACGGCCGAGCGGCCCAGTCGGGTGGTGCACGTCCGCACTGCGGTGTAGCGGGCCAACAGCGCCGCGGCGTCCTGGGCGTCGGCCCGAGTGCGGAACGGTCCCACCGCGCTGCGTGCGCCGGGTGCGCGCACCACCGAGAATCGCGGGAACGCCTCGTCGGTCAGCGCCACCCACCACCACCGGTGCGGGAATTTCGAGCGCCGGTTGTACGGCGGAGCGTGGGCGGCCAGCAGTCGCAGTTCCCGAACCCCGGCCTCCAGGTCGTGGGCGCACTCCACGTGGTCGACCCCGACGGCCAGCGACGCCATCTCCTTCATCCGCGTGCGCGGATCGGCGCCGGTGAAGTACTGCGCCACTCGGCGCCGCAGGTCGACCGCTGTGCCGACGTAGAGCACCTCCGCCGACGGGCCCCGGAACAGGTACACGCCGGGGGCGGCCGGTAGCCCGCGAGCCAGATGACGCTTGGCCCGCTGGGCCGGTGTCACGTCGGGCAGGTAGGCGCGCAGGTCGGTGTAGGTGTGCACGCCCTGGTTGCCCACCCGGGCGATCAGCGCGTGCAGCACGTCGACGGTCGCGCGGGCGTCGTCGAGGGCGCGGTGCGTGGGCGTGGTCGTGGCGCCGAACAACGTGGCCAATGCGGAGAGCTTGACGCTGGGTGCCTCGTCACGGGTGAGCACCCGGCGGGCCAGCTTGACGGTGCACAGGACCGGCGGTTTGGGCCAGGGCAGCTGATGGCGCTGGGCCGCAGCGCGCAGGAACCCGATGTCGAAACCCGCGTTGTGGGCCACCAGCACCGCTCCGCGGCAGAACTCGAGAAACGCGGGTAGCACCGCGTCGATCCGCGGGGCGTCGTACACCATCGCCGTGGTGATCCCGGTGAGCGCGACGATCTGAGGCGGGATGTCGCGACCCGGGTCGACGAGGGTCGCGAACTCACCCAGGATCTCGCCGCCGCGCACCTTCACCGCGCCGATCTCGGTGATCGCGTCGTGCCGGTCACCGCTCGCCCGGCCGCCCGTGGTCTCGAGATCGACCACCACGAAGGTGGTCTCCCGCAAGGTCGGGCCGGCAAACGGGTCGGAGGACGGGTCGACGTCGGTGAAGCTCAGCTGACCCATGGGCTGAACGTAGGCGGCCCCGGTGACAAGTCCGGGGAGGCGGGCCGGACGAGACGGGAACTGTCAGACCCCGCGGATACCGTGCGGTCGTCTGCCATCGAAAGGAGGGCGCCATGGCCCAGGAACAGCTGCCGCCGGGCGAAGAGCCGGACACCGGCACGGTGACCATCGACTGTGACGACTGCGCGGTCCGCGGTCCGGGCTGTCAGGACTGCGTTGTGAGCGTGCTTCTCGGCGTGCCGGACAATTTGCTCGTCGACGAGCAGCGGGCGCTGGAGGTGCTCGCTGAAGTGGGTCTGGCGCCGAGGTTGAGGTTGGTGCCGATCCATCGGCACGGAAGCGCCGGAGTTGCCTGACGACACGCCCCCGCTTCGGCACTGTCCATACCTTCGGAGTGGCTGTTAAATTTGCGTCTCCTGTTGGACAAGGCCGATGCCGTTTCGTAACCTGTCTGAGACCTTAGAGCAGTTCGAGGCGGCTCGTTACGGCAGTTGAAGGACACACAAATCTTGAGGCTCGACCGCGCGCACCGGACCATCACCCGTTTTCGGCGACCCTTTATCAGTGCGATAGTCGGCGTGGCCATGGCTGGCGCCGCGCTGGCCGGACAGGTCGGCGCGGATCCCGCCGATGACGCGTTGGCAAAGCTGAACGATCTGTCTCGGCAGGCCGAGCAGACCACCGAGCTGATGCATTCCGCCCAGCTCGATCTGGACAACAAGCTCGCCATCCAGCAGGAGGCCGAGGCCAAGCACGCGAGCGACCTCGCCGCACTCGACGCCGCGAGATCCGAACTCGCGCACTTCCAGCACTCCGTCGACAAGCTCGCCGCCGCCGAGTACATGGGAGGGCGCACGTCGGGCTTCAACGCGATGTTGACGGCGTCCTCGCCGCAGGGCCTGATCGATCAGCTCGCGATGCAGCGGGTGATGGCCTCGGAGATGCAGGCCCAGATGACGGCGTTCCGCGACACGGGGCACCAGGCCGAGCTCGCCGAGAAGGCGTCGGCCGCGTCGGCGGCGGAAGCGAAGACCGCCGCCGAGCAGGCCGCTGCGGTGCGCGCCGACCTGCAGTCCAAGCAGAGCCAGCTGCAGGTGCAGATCGCCATCGTCAAGGCCCAGTACGAAGCGCTGACGCCGAATCAGCGGGAAGCGCTGGCCGCCATGCCGCCACCGCCCCCGGTGCCGCCCGCTGCGGCGCCGGTACCGCCCGGCCAGGATCCGGCGATCATCGCGGCTCCGCCCGCGCCGCCGGTGTTGCCCGGCCTGCCGGACGCACCTCCGCCGCTGCCCGCCCCACCCGGAGCGATCCCGCCGGGTGACGTCGCGGCGCCCGGCTCGCCCGCGGCGACGACCGTCATCCAGGCCGCGCTGAGCCGGATCGGCTCGCCGTACTCGTGGGGTGGGTCCGGACCGAACGCCTTCGACTGCTCGGGACTGGTGATGTGGTCTTTCCAGCAGGCCGGCATCTCGCTGCCGCACTCCAGCCAGGCTCTGGCACGCGGTGGGCAACCGGTGTCGACGGATCAGATGCAGCCCGGCGACCTGGTCATCCAGTACTCCGATGCGTCGCATGTGGGGATCTACATCGGTGACGGGATGATGGTGCACGCGTCGACGTACGGCACCCCGGTGCGCGTCGCGCCGGTCAGTAATGCGCCGATCTACAACGTCCGTCGTTACTGAGTCGCCCGCCGCCTCCAGACGGCGCGGGTCGCGTGCTCGCCGTCGCCTGGGTGCGCTGCTGGGGGCTGAACTGCTCTCTGCGGTGCTCGTGCTGAGCGGGCCGCAGGCCGTGCCGGCGGGTCCTGCGCTGGCCGCTCCCGCACCCGGCGCAGTGGCGCGTGTTGCGCCCGCGCTGTCTCCTCGCGTCGTCGAGCTCTCCGACGGCCGCACGGCTCACCTCATCGATCTGGGCGCTGCGGACGGCGGCGCGCTGCTCGATCGCATCGCCGCCGAACTCCCCGCAGCATCTGCCGCCGTCACCGGCTTCTGGGGTCCGGAGTGGCCACGCAGCGTCCCGATCGTCGTCGCCGGATCCGGTGAGCAGTTCGCGGTCCTCGCCGGTGGTGGGGCGGACGTGGCGGCCACGACAACTGCGCAGCGCATCACGTTCTCCCCGGCGGCCGCCGCAATGACCGACCACGATCTGCGAATTGTGCTGCGCCACGAGCTGTTCCACTACGCGGCCCGGGAGCAGACCGCGGCCGATGCCCCGGTGTGGCTCACCGAAGGGGTCGCTGACTATGTAGGTCGCCCGCCCGCACCCGCCCCATCGGCGCCCGCCGAGGGGGCGGTGCCGACCGATGCCGAGCTGGGCACCGCGGGGCCGCAGCGCTCCGCGGCCTATGACCGGGCCTGGTCGTTCGCCACCTACATCGCCGACACCTACGGTGAGCCCGCACTGCGTGAGCTGTACCTGGCGGCCGGTGGCCATGGTCACCGCGGCGCTGCCGCGGCGGTGCGGGAATCGCTGGGTGTCGAATGGTCCGACGTCCTGACCGGGTGGCGGCAGTGGCGCCCGGACGGTGTGCGATGAGCCGAGTCCTGCTCGTCACCAACGACTATCCGCCACGCCCCGGTGGCATCCAGTCCTACCTGGAAGCGCTGGTCGGCCATCTGGTGGATCGGCCGGGGGGCGGCTCGCTGACCGTCTACGCGCCGAAGTGGAAGGGTGCCGAGGCGTACGACGAGGGCGCCGCCGTCGACGGATACCAGGTGGTCCGTCACCCCGGCACCCTGATGCTGCCGGAGCCGACCGTGGCGACGCGGATGCGTCGGCTGATCACCGAACGCGACGTGGACACCGTATGGTTCGGCGCCGCCGCTCCGCTGGCACTGCTGTCGCCGCTGGCCCGTTCCGCCGGAGCCGAGCGGGTGATCGCGAGTACGCACGGTCACGAAGTGGGCTGGTCGATGCTCCCGCTGGCACGTTCCGCGCTGCGACGCATCGGGCACGACACAGACGTGGTGACCTACATCAGCGCCTACACACGGCGCCGATTTGCCTCGGCGTTCGGTCCGGACGCGGCGCTCGAGCACGTTCCGCCCGGTGTGGACACCGAGCGCTTCGTCCCTGACGAGGTGGCGCGCGCCGAGATGCGGGCGCGCTACCGGCTCGGAGACCGGCCCGTGGTGCTGTGTCTGTCCCGGCTGGTGCCGCGGAAGGGCCAGGACATGCTGATCCGTGCGTTGCCGGCGATTAGGGAGCGGGTCCCCGGTGCCGCGTTGGTGATCGTCGGCAACGGTCCCTACCGGAGCGCCCTGACCAGGCTGACGGAGTCCTTCGGGGTGGCTGACGACGTCGTGTTCACCGGCGGCGTGCCGGCCGAGGAGTTACCCGCCCACCACGCCATGGCCGACGTGTTCGCGATGCCGTGCCGGACGCGGGGCGCCGGGCTGGACGTCGAGGGGTTGGGCATCGTGTACCTCGAGGCGTCGTCGTCCGGGGTGCCGGTGGTGGCCGGCCGCTCGGGCGGCGCTCCGGAGACCGTCGTGGACGGCGAGACCGGCCTGGTCGTCGACGGCTGGGATGTCGGCGCCGTCGCCGCCGCTGTCGGTGATCTGCTGGCCGACCCGGACCGTGGCGCGGCGATGGGTGCGGCCGGGCGCCGGTGGGCCGTGGAGCACTGGCAGTGGCGCCGCCAGGCCGACCGGCTGGCCCGGCTGCTCTAGCCTTTGGCGAACAGCGCGTCGATGTCGGCGGCGAACTTCTCGGCGACGATCTTGCGCTTGACCTTCAGCGTCGGGGTCAGTTCTCCAGTGTCCTCGGTGAAGTCCACGGGAAGGACCCGGAACTTGCGGATCTGTTCGGCCTTGGACACCGCCTGGTTCGCCTCCTTGACCGCCAGCTCGATCTCCGAGCGCAGGTCCGGATCGTCGACCAGATCGGACACCGAGGCCTCCGAATCCTTGTGGTGGCGTTCCTTCCAGCCGGGGAAGGCCTCGGTGTCGATGGTGATCAACGCGGCGATGTAGGGCTGTGCGTCGCCGACACACATGGCCTGGCTGATCAGGGGGTGTGCCCGCAACCGGTCCTCGAGCAGCGCAGGGGCGACGTTCTTGCCCCCCGCGGTCACGATGATCTCCTTCTTGCGCCCGACGATGGTCAGGAAGCCGTCCTCGTCGACCGAGCCGAGGTCGCCGGTGTGGAACCAGCCGTCGGTGAAGACCTTGTTGGTCTCTTCCTCGTTACCCCAGTAGCCGCCGAACACGACGCCACCCTTGACCATCAACTCGCCGTCCTCGCCGAGGTACATGCTGTTGCCGGGCAACAGTTTGCCGACCGAGCCGACGCGGAGCTCGCCCACCCGGTTGACGGTGATCGCGGCGCTGGTCTCGGTCAGCCCGTAGCCCTCGTAGATGGACAACCCCACGCCGCGGTAGAAGTGGCCGAGGCGGGCGCCGAGCGGGGCCCCGCCGGAGATGGCGGCATGACAGTGCCCTCCGAGCGCGGCACGCAGCTTTCCGTAGACGAGCTTGTCGAACACCGCGTGCTTGAGCCGCAACACCAGGCCGGGGCCGCCGGTGTCCTGGGCTTCGCTCCAGGCGATCGCGGTCTCGGCGGCGATCGTGAAGATCTTGCCCTTGCCGTCGTTCTCCGCGTTCTGCTCGGCAGTGTTGTAGACCTTCTCGAACACCCGCGGCACCGACACCACCAGGGTGGGCTGGAAAACCGAGAACATCGGCACCAGGTTCTTGATGTCGCTGGTGAATCCGAGGGTCACCCCGTTGGTGAAGGCGCCGATCGTCAGTGCCCGCGCCAGCACATGAGCCAGCGGCAGGAAGACCAGCAGCTTTTCGCCTTTGGCCAGGTGATCGGGGAAGCAGGCCTTCGCGCCACGGATCTCGTAGAGCAGGTTGGAGTGGGTGAGCTGGCAGCCCTTGGGCCGGCCTGTGGTGCCCGAGGTGTAGATCAGCGTGGCCGGATCGGCCGACCTGATGCCGGCCAGGCGCTCCTCGACCGCGGCATCGTCGACCCCGCGGCCGGCCTCCGCCAGTTCCTCCAGAGCTGCGGCCCCGCTGCCGTCGATGCAGTACACCGACTGCAACGCAGGCAGCGTCGCACGCTGCTGCTCGATGCGCCCGGCGTGCTCGTCGGTCTCGGCGAACGCGGCGACCGCGCCGGAGTCGGAGAGCACGAACTGCACCTGCTCGGCGGAACTGGTCTCATAGATCGGCACCGTCACCGCGCCCACCGACAGGATGGCGAAGTCGAGGATCGGCCACTCGTAGCGCGTCGCAGACAGGATCGCCACCCGGTCGCCGGGCGCGACTCCGGCAGCGATGAGACCTTTTGCCGCCGAACGGATCTGTTGGGCGGCCTGGGCGCAGGTCACGTCGACCCAGCTGCCGTCGACCAGTCGCTGGAAGATCACGTGGTCGGGGTCGTCGCGCTCGTGCGAGTAGACGGCGCCGACGATGTTGTCGTTCTCGCCGACGGTGAATGATGCAGGGACGCTGTACTCGCGCACGGTGGACACCCTCTCGTGATTCTCAGGCGGCTCGACAAACTGCGCTGCCCTGTCCAGACTAGTCGGCCCGCCAGGGCGCTCGGGTAGGCATTGGATCGCCGTATGTGAAGCTTGTCTGTCATGAACAGCATCCAGATCGCCGACGAGACGTTCATCGCGGCCGATCCCGCCGACGTCGGTGCCGCTGTCGCTGATCAGGCCAGCTGGTTGCGGTGGTGGCCCGATCTGCGGCTGACCGTCGTCGAGGACCGCGGCGAAGTCGGCCAGCGCTGGACCGTCACCGGCGCGTTGACGGGCACGATGGAAGTCTGGCTGGAACGCATGATGGACGGCGTCGTGCTTCACTACTTCCTGCATGCCGAGCCGGCCGGCGCCGCAGCCTGGGAGCTGGCCAAGATGAACCTGCCGGCGATGAACCACCGGCGCCGGGTCGCCGGAAAGGACATGGCGTTCGAGGTCAAGCGCAGACTGGAGGCCGGTCGGCCGGTGGGGGTGTCCCGACTGGCGTGAAGTGCGGCGGCCGGACATCCTCGACAGAGTAGATTTCCTGGCAGCGACCAGACCTCGTTTCAACAACTGGGGAAGAGTTTCAGTGGCGGACAAGACGGCGCAGACCATCTACATCGATGCGGATCCCGCGACGGTGATGGACGTCATCGCGGATATCGGGTCGTATCCCGACTGGGTGGCCGAATACAAGGAGACCGAGGTACTGGAGTCCGACGACGCCGGGTATCCGAAAGTGGCCCGGCTGGTGCTGGACGCGTCGGTGCTCAAGGACAGCATGGTGCTGGCCTACGAGTGGCCGGCCGACCGCAGCTCGGTGACCTGGTCGCTGGTGTCGAGTACGTTGCTCAAGTCCCTTGACGGCGCATATCGGTTGGTGGCGAAGGGAACCGGCACCGAGGTCACCTATGAGCTCTCGGTCGATCTGGTCATCCCGATGATCGGGTTGCTCAAACGCAAGGCCGAACGACGTCTGACCGACACCGCGTTGAAGGACCTGAAGAAACGAGCCGAGGCTGACTGAGCGCGGGAGCGCCGCCGACGCCGCGCGGATGGCCGGGGACTGCCGGGTCAGTCTGTTCGTCGGCAAGGGCGGTGTAGGCAAGTCGACGCTGGCCACCGCCACGGCAGTGCGGGCGGCGCGGGCCGGCATGCGGGTGCTGCTGGTCTCCACCGACCAGGCGCACTCCATCGGTGACGTCCTGGGGACCGCCGTCGTGCCGACCGGTCGCGGCGCGCCCACCCGAGTGCTGGCCGATCTCGACACCGCCGACTCCGGCGGTGGCCTGCTCGACGCCTTGGCGCTGGACACCCTGGCTCTGCTGGGCGACCGGTGGCGCGACGTCGCCGTGCTGCTCTCGCACAGATTCCCCGATTCCGAGGTGGGAGACATTGCCCCCGAAGAGCTTTCGGCTCTCCCCGGGGTGCAGGAAGTTCTCGGGCTGCATGAGGTCGGCGAGCTCGCCGACTCGGGCCGCTGGGAGCTGATCGTCGTCGACTGCGCATCAACAGCCGATGCGATGCGGATGCTGACCCTGCCGGCCACCTTCGGCCTCTACCTCGAGCGGGCCTGGCCGCGGCACCGCCGCCTGGCCGGTATCGACGATGCGCGTTCGGCCGCGCTGGTGGAACTGCTGGAACGCATCGCGGCCGGCACCGATCGGCTGGGCGCCCTGCTGTCCGACGGGTCGAGGGTCAGCGCCCACCTGGTGCTGACCGCGGAGCGGGTGGTGGCCGCCGAGGCGGTGCGGACGCTGGGCTCGCTGGCATTGATGGGTGTGCAGGTAGCCGAGTTGATCGTCAATCAGATTCTGGTGCAAGATGATTCGTTCGAATACCGCAACCTCCCCGAGCATCCCGCGTTCGACTGGTACGCCGAGCGGATCTCCGAGCAGCGCGCGGTTCTCGACGGTCTCGACCGCGCGATCGGTGACGTCGCGCTGGTCATGGTGCCGCATCTGGCCGGCGAGCCGATCGGCGCCAAGGCGCTGGGCGAGTTGCTCGACAGCGCCCGCTCCCGTGACGGTGCGCCGCCGCCTGGCCCGCTACGCCCGGTCGTGGACAGGGAGAGCGGCAGCGGCGTGGATGCGGTCTACCGACTGCGTGTGCAGCTGCCACAGGTCGAGTCGTCGGCGCTGACGTTGGGTAGGGTCGACGATGACCTGATCATCGGCGTCGGCGGATTGCGGCGTCGGGTCCGATTGGCATCGGTGCTGCGGCGGTGCACCGTGACCGACGCCCAATTGCGCGGCAGCGAGTTGACCGTGCGGTTCCGACCGAATCCGGAGGTGTGGCCGGCGTGAGCGGCAGTGATTCCCACGCGGAACTGCGCGCGCTGGCCCAATCCATTCTGGATCGGCTCGAACCGGCGGTGCGGATGGCGGCCGCCCGTGCACAGAGCGCCGGGACCACCGGCTCGTGCCAGCAGGTGTGGTGTCCGGTCTGTGCCCTCGCCGCGCTGATCTCGGGCGAACAACACCCGCTGCTCGACGTCGTCTCCGAGCACTCGGTGGCGTTGTTGAGCGTTGTCAGAGCTTTGGTCGACGGCATCGACACCGGCCACACCGGGCCGACGCCGCCCCCGGAGCCCGACGGTCCCCCCGAGGGGCCGACGCCGCCCGATCCCGGTGGTCCGGCCGGGCCCGCCGGTCCGTCGTCTCACACCCCGGGCCCCGGGCGCTATCAGCACATCCCGGTGACCGTGGAGGAGTGACCTGCACCGTGTGGTCGCACGCACACGGCGTGGGTACAGTTGTCGCAGAGCACGGCTGACGCGGAGGGTCCATGTGGTATTGGCTGTTCAAGTACATCTTCATGGGGCCGTTGTTGAGCCTGCTCGGCCGCCCCAAAGTGGAGGGCCTCGAACACGTCCCGCAGTCCGGGCCGGTGATCCTGGCCAGTAACCACCTGGCCGTCGCCGACAGCTTCTATCTGCCGCTGGTGGTCAGCCGGCGCATCACCTTCCTCGCCAAAGCCGAGTACTTCACCGGTACCGGGCTCAAAGGCTGGTTCACCCGGTGGTTCTACACCGTGGCCGGACAGGTCCCGATCGACCGGACCGACGCTGACAGCGCGCAGAGCGCGCTGACCACCGCCGAGCGCATTCTGGGTGAAGGCAAGCTGCTCGGCATGTATCCCGAAGGCACCCGTTCACCCGACGGCCGCCTCTTCAAGGGCAAGACGGGGCTGGCCCGGTTGGCGCTGACCAGCGGGGTGCCGGTGATCCCCGTGGCGATGATCGGCACCGACGTCGTCAACCCGCCGGGAAGCAAGATGTGGCGGTTCGGCCGGGTCCAGGTCAAGTTCGGGAAGCCGATGGACTTCACCCGCTTCGACGGACTGGCCGGAAACCGGTTCATCGAGCGCGCCGTCATCGACGAGGTGATGTACGAGTTGATGCGCCTGTCCGGTCAGGAGTACGTCGACCTGTACGCCGCTGACGTCAAAGAGGGAAAAGAACCGGGAGCGGTGACCCCGCCGACACGGCTCCCTGAGGCAGCCGCAGGCTGAGTCTGCGACCGTCGGCTGAGGCGGCAAGAACCGGGCCGTCGGCTGATCCGGCAAGTCCAGAGGTAGTTCGTGATCAGGCCTGCACCGCGGACGCGGGCTGGGCGTCGGTGACGTGGTCGCCCGGTCCGGTCTGGCCGGCGGAACGTCCGCGGACCGTTCCGGCCACGACGATCACGGCCAATGCCCACCACAGGTACGAGCTGCCGGCCAGTTGTCGCCACAACGAGGCGGCCGTCTCCTGGTGCTCGGGCAGCAGCGAGATCGGCGACCAGATCATCAGCGCCAGCCCCGCCACCGATACGACGCCCAGCGCCGGATTCCGCAGACGCACGGCCAGCACCGCGGCCACCAGGACCGCGGGCAGTGCCCACACCCAGTGGTGTGACCACGAGACCGGCGAGACCGCCAGGCCGAACATCGCCACGCAGATCAGCGCCAACACCGGCTGACCGGCCTTGAGCGCGCGGCGTGCCGCCCACACCGTCACACCCAGCACCGCGAAGCTGAGCGCGACCCAGAGCGCGAAGCGAAGGTCGGAATCCAGACCCAGCCGGGCCAGTGCCCCGGCGATGTTCTGGTTGGTGTTCAGCGTTGCGGCACCGATGCGGTCGGTGTTCGTGACGGTGTGCGTCCAGTAGTCCCAGGAATCCCGCCACGCCAGAGCGAAACCCACCATGGTCGCCGCGACGACCGTCACCGCGCTGACGGCGAGCGCCCGAAAATCGCGGCGCAGCAGGAAATAGAGCAGGAACACGGCCGGGGTGAGCTTCAACGCGATCGCCAGACCGAGCAGCATGCCCCGTGGCCACGGTGTCCGGCGGGGCACGCAGTCGGCGATGACCAGCGTCATCAACACCACGTTGATCTGGCCGAAGTCGAAGTTGGAGTCGATCGGCTCGAGGTAGATCACCGCAGGCGCGACGATCGCCGCGGCCAGCCACCACCGTCTGGCCCAGGCCGGCTCACCGGTCACCCGCGTGGTCGGCCAGACGTCCAGCCTGGTCAGGACGATCACCAGCGACACCAACAACAGGACCAGGGTCGTCACCGTGATGGCCACGCTGGCGCCTTCCAGCGGCAGCAGCGCGAACGGCGCGAACATCACCGCGGCCAGAGGCGGATACGTGAAGGGCAGGTCGATTCCGCCCTGCGTCGCGAAGAACACCCCGTCGCCATACAGTGGCCGGCCGTCGAGCCAGGCTTGTCCGCCCATCCGGTAGACGTCGACGTCGATGCGGTACGGGATGCGGCCCAACAACCGCCACCCCGCCCAGGCCAGCGCGACCAGAGTCAACACCTGAAAGAGCCGCCACGCCAGCACGGGCGCCAAACCAGCCCCGCCGGGCGACCGCAGAGTACTCATCTCGCCCATCAGCCTATCGGGGACGTTCGGCGAGTCGGCGGGTATCCCGGGCATGTCACGTGCAGGTCGGCGTAAGTTTTCTGCGTGCGCCCCACCCTGGACCTCGACTTCGGCCTGCCCACGGGGATCCCGTACTCGCGGTTGCCGCTGGTGTGTTGCCTGGTGGCGTTCATCCTGACGTTCTTCGTCACCCGCACGATCGTGCGGTACATCCGGCGCCATGCCGGCAGTGACAAGCCCCGCAAATGGTGGCAGCCGCGCAACATCTCCGCCGGCGGCGGCCTGCACATCCACCACGTCGTGATCGGGGTGATCCTGGTCATGGTCTCCGGCGTGGCGATGGTCACGTTGGCGGTCGACGGGGGAGTGCCCGAGTTCACCGCGGCATCAGTTCTTTTCGGAATCGGCGCGGCGCTGGTCCTGGATGAGTTCGCGCTGATCCTGCACCTGTCCGACGTGTACTGGTCCGAGGACGGCCGAGCCTCGGTCGACGCGGTGTTCGTCGCGGTCGCGGTGGCGGGGCTGTTGATCATGGGTTTCAACCCGTTGTCCTTCTTCGACATCGGCATCTGGCAGAACGACCATTCCGTCGGGGCGCGCGTCGCGGTGGTCGTCTCGGCGGTGCTCACACTGCTGCTTGCGGTGGTCGTACTGCTCAAGGGGAAGGTGTGGACCGGGCTGGTGGGGATGTTCATCACCCCGCTGCTGTTCGTCGGTGCGATCCGGCTGTCGCGACCCCACGCGCCGTGGGCGCGCTGGCGCTACACGACACGGCCCCGCAAGATGCACCGGGCCCTCGAACGGGAGCGCTGGTTGCGCCGCCCCGTGGTGCAGGCCAAGCTGTGGCTGCAGGACGCCATCTCAGGGATGCCGAAGTTCCCCGATGACGCCAAGGTCAACGAGCAGCTCGACCGGGAGATCCACGCGGCCCCCGCGCCGCCGGACCGCGAGCCCGACAACCGGAAGGTCGCCTGAGCGTGCGGTACTTCTATGACACCGAGTTCATCGACAATGGCCGCACGATCGAACTCATCTCGATCGGTGTCGCCGCCGAGGACGGCCGCGAGTACTACGCGATCTCCACCGAATTCGACCCCGAACGGGCAGGAAGGTGGGTGCGCAAGCACGTGCTGCCCAAGCTGCCGTCGCCGGCTTCGCCGCTGTGGCGGTCCCGGCGCCAGATCCGCTCCGAGCTGGAGGACTTCTTCGGCATCGACGGTGACGATCCGATCGAGCTGTGGGCGTGGGTCGGGGCCTACGACCACGTGGTGCTGTGCCAGTTGTGGGGACCGATGACCGATCTGCCGCCGGCGATTCCCCGCTTCACCCGTGAACTGCGGCAGTTCTGGGAGGATCACGGCTGCCCGCGGATGCCGCCCCGGCCCCGCGACGCCCACGACGCACTCGTCGACGCCAAGCACAACCTGGTGCGCTACCAGCTCATCACCGGGCGGGAAATGCGGTTTTGACCCGCGGTTACCATTGACGGGTGAACTGGACCGTCGACGTACCCATCGATCAGCTGCCTGCGCTTCCGCCGCTGCCCGAAGAGCTGCGGCACCGCCTCGACGCCGCGCTGGCCAAGCCGGCGCTGCAGCAGCCGTCCTGGGACCTCGACCAGGCCTCGGCGATGCGCACCGTGCTCGAAAGCGTGCCTCCGGTCACCGTCCCGGCGGAGATCGAGCGGCTCAAGTCCCACCTGGCCGATGTCGCGCGCGGTAAGGCTTTCCTGCTGCAGGGCGGCGACTGCGCCGAGACGTTCGTCGACAACACCGAACCGCACATCCGGGCCAACATCCGGACGTTGCTGCAGATGGCGGTGGTGCTGACCTACGGCGCGAGCATGCCGGTGGTCAAGGTGGCGCGGATCGCGGGCCAGTACGCGAAGCCGCGCTCGGCCGACATCGATGCCCTCGGGCTCAAGTCCTACCGCGGCGACATGATCAACGGTTTCGCCCCCGACGCCGCGGTGCGCCAGCACGATCCGTCGCGGTTGGTGCGCGCCTACGCCAACGCCAGCGCGGCGATGAACCTGGTCCGCGCGCTCACGTCGTCGGGGCTGGCGTCGCTGCACGCCGTCCACGACTGGAACCGCGAATTCGTGCGGACGTCGCCCGCCGGGGCCCGCTACGAGGCACTGGCGGGGGAGATCGACCGCGCGCTGACGTTCATGACCGCGTGCGGGGTTGATGACCGCAACCTGCAGACCGCCGAGATCTACGCCAGCCACGAAGCGCTGGTCTTGGACTACGAGCGAGCGATGCTGCGCCTGGACACCGGCGATCCGGAAGCCGAGGACCACAGCCCCAAGCTGTACGACCTGTCGGCGCATTACGTGTGGATCGGCGAGCGGACCCGTCAACTCGACGGCGCGCACGTCGCGTTCGCCGAGGTCATCGCCAATCCGATCGGAATCAAGATCGGCCCGTCGACGTCTCCGGAGTTGGCGGTCGAGTATGTCGAGCGGCTGGATCCGAACAATGAGCCGGGCCGCCTCACGCTGGTCAGCCGTATGGGTAACCAGAAGGTGCGCGATGTGCTGCCGCCGATCATCGAGAAGGTGCAGGCGTCCGGGCACCAGGTCATCTGGCAGTGCGACCCGATGCACGGCAACACCCACGAGTCGTCGACGGGGTACAAGACCCGCCACTTCGACCGCATCGTCGACGAGGTGCAGGGCTTCTTCGAGGTGCACCATTCGCTGGGAACCCACCCGGGGGGCATCCACGTCGAGATCACCGGCGAGAACGTCACCGAATGCCTGGGCGGTGCCCAGGACATCTCGGACACCGACCTGGCCGGGCGCTACGAGACGGCCTGCGATCCTCGGCTGAACACGCAGCAGTCGCTGGAGCTGGCGTTCCTGGTCGCCGAGATGTTGCGCGACTGAGGGAATCCCCCTTCCAGGGCTACAGCAGGTTCTGCAGGTTACTGCCCAATGTCCAGGCCCCGGCTGCGCAGAGGCCGGCCAGCGTCAGCACCGCGACGACCCAGAACAACACTGCGCGCCGGGCCCGCTGCCGTTCCCACTGGAATTCGGACAGCTCGATGCCGGCGAATCGGCCCGTCGGCTCAGGGGCGTCCTCGTCGGGGGCCGGTTCCTGAGGGGGTAGTTCGTCGCGTTCGTAAGCCTTGGTGTGGCCCCCGGGACTCGCGGTGCCCGCGCCGAGGTGATGGGTCGGCGCCGACTGGTGCAGTGCTGACTGGTGTGCCGCCGAGTGGCGCGGGGCCGGCACCCGAAACGCTGGGAGAAACAGTTCGGTGGCGATGGCGTCGAGTTCCTCACCCATCTCGGCGGCGTCGGCGAACCGGTACGCAGGGTCGCGCGCGGTGGCGCATGCCACGAAGTCGTCGAATTGGGTTGGCACACCGGTGATGACGGAGCTCGGGGCGGGCACGTCCCGGTCCATCCGCTGATAGGCCACGGCCAACGGGGTGTCCCCGGTGAACGGCGTCACCCCCGTCAGCAGCTCGTAGATCAGCACGCCGACGGCATAGACGTCACCGCGGGAGTCGGTCTCGCCGGTGGCCACCTGCTCCGGAGCCAGATATGCCGCGGTCCCCAGAATCACACTGGTCGAGGTGATCTTGGCTTCGGCCATCGCGCGCACCAACCCGAAATCGGCGAGCTTGACCTCGCCGTCGTCGCTGATCAACACGTTCTCCGGCTTGATGTCGCGGTGCACCAGGCCCTCCCGGTGGGCCACCGCCAGCCCGCCGAGCACCGGACGCAGCACGGCCACCACAGCGTGCGGAGGCATCGGCCCGCGTTCCCTGAGCAGCTCCCGCAGCGTGCCGCCTTCGACGAGTTCCATCACCAGAAAAGGGTGTTGGCCGTCGAGGCCCTGGTCGTGGACCGCCACCAGACCGGGATGCTTGAGGCGCGCGACCGCGCGCGCCTCACGTTGGAAGCGGGTCAGGAAATGCTCGTCGCCCGAATACCGGGAGTCCATGATCTTCAGCGCCACAGGACGATCCAGGCGCAGGTCCAGTCCGCGGTACACCCCGGACATGCCGCCGGTGGCGATCAACGCATCCACCCGATAGCGGTGGTCGAGAACGGTCCCGGTCAGCGGGCCCGCCTGCTGGTCGGTCGTCACCGCACACATGTTACGAGCCGAGCTCACCGCGCCGGTCCAAGCAGCCGCCCGCGCCGGGTCGATGCCCTTAGACTCGGTGCGGTGAGCAGCATTCCGACCGCCCAAGACGTGCTGGGGCCCGACGAGGATGTCTACGAGCTCCCCGCGGTGGCGCGGCTGTTGGGAATCCCGGTCAGCAAGGTCGCCCAGCAACTTCGAGACGGACACCTGGTAGCGGTGCGCCGGGACGGGGCGATCGTCGTGCCCAAGGTGTTCTTCGACGACGACGGACACGTCGTCAAGAGCCTGCCCGGGCTACTGATGGTGTTGCACGACGGCGGCTACGAGGAGACCGAGATCGTGCGGTGGTTGTTCACCCCGGACCCGTCGCTGACCATCAGCCGAGACGGCTCGACCGAACGCCAGGCTAATGCCCGCCCGGTCGATGCGCTGCACTCGCATCAGGCCCGTGAGGTGGTTCGTCGCGCCCAGGCGATGGCGTACTGACGTCTGACGTTCCGCTTCCCGCGGCGAAGTCGGGGGCGCGGTGCAACCAGTACCACGCTCCGACCGCACAGGCGGTGGCCAGCAGGACATGGGGCAGTGAGTACATGCCGTGCGCCCCGTCCGGTTTCCAGATCACGGTGATCCATGTCGAGAGCCCGGCAATCAACGCGACCGCCGGGCGTGACTGCGCCAGCGCGGCGACCACAGCCAGCGGCCAGGTGTAGTACCACGGCAGGGCGGCGGGCACGAACAGCACCACAACCCCCATCAGCAGCGCGATGCCCATCAGCGCTTCCCGGTCGGTGTGGCGGAACCGCCACCACAACAGCGGCGCCGACACCGCGATGACGAGGATCCCGATGATGCGGGTGGTTTCCAGCACGGCGTAGAAGTTGACCGGGACGAACAACCCGCCCACCGCGTTGATCATGTTCGCGGTGGCGGTCGGGACGGTCAGCCAGTTGATGATCTTCACCGATCCCGCCAGCGCCGTCAGCCAACCCAGTCCGACGCCGGCCAGCAGTGACATGACGGCGAACACGGCACCGAAGATCACGAGTGAAGCCGCCGTGGCCGCAGCGAAAGCCTTGACCGGCGCGAAGCCCCGTCGTTGCTCCAGGCCGCGCATCCACACCCACACCATGAAGGGAAGAGCCAGCCCGGCGGTGGCTTTGACAGCCACCGCCACTGCGATCAGGGTGACGCCCCAGGCGTGCCGACCGCGGAACGAGAGGGCGATACCGGCCATCATCAGGCCGACCATGAGCATCTCGTTGTGCACGCCGCCCATCAGATGGATGATCACCAAGGGGTTCAGCGCGCAGATCCACAGCGCCGCGGCGCCGTTGGCGCCGACGTGGCGGGCCACCCGGGGAGCCGCCCAGATCAACAGGATCAGCCCGGGCAGCATGCACAGCCGCAACAGCATGGTGCCCGCCACCACGTCGTTTCCGACGAGCATCGTTACGAATTTCGCGACCAGTATGAAGGCCGGGCCGTACGGGGCCGTGGTGGTCGTCCAGATGGGGCTGACGTTGTCCAGCAGCGAGTTCACGTTCGCGATCGGCCCGACGGCGTACGGGTCGAAGCCATCCCGCAACAGGGCGCCCTGCGCCAGGTAGGAGTAGGTGTCGCGGCTGAACACCGGCGCGCTGAGCAGCAGGGGGAGCAGCCAGAATCCGGTGGTGACGACCATCGTGTACTCGGTCGCCGAGCGGTCGACGACGCGGCGGCCCAACCACAGCCACGCCAGCAGCATCAGTGCCACCCCGGCCCACAGCAGGATCGAGGACAGCACCAGCCCGTGCCCGAACCGCAACCACGACAGGTGCATCGACTCCAGCACCGGGTCGTTGACCCGGGTGCTGCCGGCCCCGAGCCCGCCGGCGGCGATCAGGGCGGCGCCCAGAGCCCCGAGCAGGGCGGGTCGACCCTCGGGGGACAGCGCGAACAGCTTCAGGTCGCGCAGATGAGACCTCAGGCGGGCGGGTGCCTGCCGGCGCTGGGATGTGGTCATGCGCCTAGGCGGACCGGTTCGCGGCCAATCTGGCGAGTTCCGTGAGGCCCGCCTTGGCCTGGGCGTCGATCGTGGCGGTATCGAGGATGTCGAGCGCGCGGCGCATCAGGTTGTCGATGCGGGTCTCGACGGCCGACAGCGCACCGACCGATTCGATCAGCTGGCAGAGCTCCTTCACCTGGGCGTCGGTGAGGTCGGTGCCAATGGACGTGCGCAGCGTTTTGGCCGCGAGTGGGTCGTGCTGTTCGGCGAGTTCGACGGCTTCGGCCAGCAACACGGTGCGCTTGCCCGACCGCAAATCATCGCCGGAGGGTTTGCCGGTGACGGCGGGATCGCCGAACACACCGAGCACGTCGTCGCGCAGCTGGAACGCCACGCCCAGACTGGTACCGACTTCATGGAATGCGGCGAGCAGGTCCGGGCAGTCGGCGGCGGCCGCCGCGCCCAGCTGGAGCGGGCGCGAAATGGTGTAGGAGGCGGTCTTGTAGATGTTGACCGTCAACGCAGACTGCACCGATTCCGCGCCACTGGCCTCGGCGACGATGTC
>CAXEZH010000254.1:0-15237 GCA_964000695.1 uncultured Mycolicibacterium sp.
CGTCTCGGCGGTGCTGGCGTGGCGCTGGCGCCGCCGAACCATCCCGTTGTGCGTGCTGGCGGTCACCACGGTTCCGGTGCTGTTCCTGGTCGTCGTCATCACCGGGGAGGTGGTGCCCGACCTGGCGCGACGAGCCGCGACGATCACGGTGGCCACCGTGATGTTGTCGGTGCTCACCGCGCTGCTGTGGACCAAGGGTCTCCCGCAGCTGGTCAGCAGGAGCGACCGCAGCGGCGTCGCCGTGGTGTGCGCGGCCCTGTCGGCCATGTATGCCGCGGTCGCCGGGTTCCTCCTGGTGGCTGCCGACGACACCGCCGGCGTCGCCGACGCCGAGGTCCTGGTGGATCGCGACCAGTTCGTCGCCGCGCGCGACGCACCGGCGCGTCAGGCCGGGGTGCTGTTGCAGGGGACGCTGCGAGGGCCCACGGGATCGCCGGTGGTGGCAACGCACGGGTGCGTGACGGTCGGGACGCATCGCCTTCTCCTGCCGGGTGGCCGGTTTCCCGACCGCTTACTGGTCGACTTCCCCGGCGGACCCCCGGTCGTGGTGGCGGGCATCTCGTCGGGCAGCCAGGCCTGGCAGTGGCCGGCGGACGGCACCGGCGAATGCGTCCTGCGCACCGGGGACCCGGTGGTCGTGTGGGGTCACCTGCGCGGCGGGATGGGCGGGGGCGCGACGTCCTACACCGGGCTGGCCGACGTGCGGATCGTGGCCGTCGGCGACGCGGACACATTTCTGGACCGCTTCCGGCCCGCCGCCGAGCGCACCGGGCGTGTGGTGGCCGTGCTGGCCGGGGTCAACGGTGCGCTGGCCGTAGCCGTCGCCGCGGCGGGTGTACACACCTGCCGCCGGCTGACCCGCACCGGCACCGACGACCCACCGCGGATCACCTGGCGCAGCGGGCCGCGCTGACCCGATTACCCTGGGTCGGTGGCGCGCGCAGCGACCCCCGCCATCGCCGCTCTGGTGGCGGCCGGGGCACCTCATGCGGTGGTGCAGTACCCGCACGACCCTCGGGCCGAGTCGTTCGGTGAGGAGGCGGTCGCCGCCCTCGCCGACCGGGAAGGGGTCCGGCCCGGGCAGATCCTCAAGACCCTGGTCGTCGCGATGCCCAGCGGCCTGGGTGTGGCGGTGCTGCCGGTCCCGTCGAAGCTGTTGCTCAAGGCGGCGGCCGCCGCGCTCGGCGCACCGAAGGCGACGATGGCCGACCCGGCGGCAGCTCAGCGCTCCTCCGGTTACGTCGTCGGCGGGATCTCCCCACTGGGCCAGCGCAAGCCGTTACCCACGGTCGTCGACTCCTCGGCGCTGCAGTGGGACCGGGTCTTGTGCAGCGCCGGCAAGCGCGGGTGGGACGTGAGCCTGTCCCCGCAGGATCTGGTGCGGTTGACGAATGCGGTGACAGCCGACATCTGTGCGTGACGGACGCGCGACAGGACGGCCTGCGCCGGACGGACGCGCGACAGTACGGAATATGACGAGAATCGGGCGAGATCTGTCAGAAACCGTACGTTCGGCGTGGGGGCGGTGGCATTAGGGTGGGCCCATGTCGCTTGCCGGAAAAACGATGTTCATCTCTGGTGCCAGCCGCGGAATCGGGCTGGCGATCGCCAAGCGGGTCGCGGCCGACGGCGCCAACATCGCGCTGGTCGCCAAGACCGCCGAACCGCACCCCAAGTTGCCCGGCACCATCTACACCGCGGCCAAGGAGATCGAGGAGGTCGGCGGTCAGGCGTTGCCGATCGTCGGCGACGTCCGCGACGGTGACTCGGTAGCCGCGGCGGTCGCCAAGACCGTCGAGCAGTTCGGCGGCATCGACATGTGCGTCAACAACGCCTCGGCCATCAACCTGGGCTCCATCGAGGACGTGCCACTCAAACGGTTCGACCTGATGAACGGCATCCAGGTGCGCGGCACCTATGCGGTGTCACAGGCCTGCCTGCCTCACATGAAGGGCCGCGACAACCCGCACATCCTGACGTTGTCGCCGCCGGTGCTGCTGGAGTCCAAATGGCTGCGGCCGACGCCCTACATGATGGCCAAGTTCGGAATGACGTTGTGCGCGTTGGGCATCGCTGAAGAGATGCGGGAAGCCGGCATCGCCTCCAACACGCTGTGGCCGCGCACCATGGTGGCGACCGCGGCGGTACAGAACCTGCTCGGCGGCGAAGAGTCGATGGCTCGCTCGCGCAAACCGGAGGTGTACTCCGACGCCGCCTACGTCGTGCTCAACAAGCCGGCCAGCTACACCGGCCACACGCTGCTGTGCGAGGACGTGCTGCTCGAATCCGGTGTCACCGACCTGTCGGTCTACGACTGCGTGCCGGGTTCTGATCTCGGCGTCGACTTCTGGGTCGATGCCGCCAACCCGCCGGGTTACACCGCCCCCTAGATCGCGAGAGTGCACACCGGGTAGCCACCGAGGCTCGACCACGACAGGGAGAGCACTGTCGCGGCCGCCGCCGTGGCAGGGTGGTGGCCGTGACAACGCCGAGCCTCTGGTCTGCCGGCCGCTACGACGCGGTCGGGGAACGCATCTCCCACATCGCCGGGCAGCTCTGTGACGCCGTGGAGCGTAGACGTCCGTTGCGAGGTTCCGACGTGGTCGACCTCGGGTGCGGTACCGGCAGTGCAGCGCTGGCCGCGGCGGAGCGCGGGGCGCACGTCACCGGGGTGGACCTGACGCCGGAGCTGCTCACCATCGCCCGAGGCCGCGCCGGCGCGGACGCGGTGACGTGGTGCTGCGCCGACGCGTCGGCCACCGGCCTGCCCGACAACAGCTTCGACGCGGCGCTGTCGAACATGGGCATCATCTTCGTCGAGCCGGGCAGCCAGGTCCCGGAACTCGCACGGCTCGTCAAACCCGAAGGAGTGCTGGCCTTCTCGGCGTGGGTCCGTGACAGTGCCAACCCGCTGTTCGACCCAGTGGTGGCGGTGCTCGGCCCGCCGGCGGCCGCGTCGTTCTCCCCGGAGCAGTGGGGAGATGCCGACACGGTCACCGACCGGCTGGCGCCGTACTTCGACCACATCGAACTGCACCGTGGGCTGCACCGCTGGCAGTTCGAGTCGATGGCGGCGGCGTTGCGGTTCCTGCAGGAGGAATCGCCGTTGCATGTGGCGACGTTCCGGCGTGCCACCGACCAGCGCGAGCGGCTGGCGGCGGCATTCGAGGCGGCGCTGCAGCCGCACGTCGACAATGCCGGCACGGTGCATTTCACCGCGCCGTACGTCGTCGTCAGCGCGACCCGGCGCAGCTGAACTCAGTTCGCCTGGTACAGGATTCCGCGGCCGATGGCCTCGCGCACCACCGGCAGCGCGGCCTCGGCCAGCGCGGCGTCGTCGACGTCGTGGGTGGCGGCCAACAGTTCGATCAGCATGCCCAGCGGGACCTCACCGCGACATCCCGCCAGCAGCGCGCGGGACACCTCGTCGACGCCGAGAACCGCTCCCGGTCCACCGGGGCGACGCACCGCAGCCCCGACGACCTGCCAGCCGTCGGGGCCGGGCAGGGACTGTTCTTCCAGGAACACCGGCGCGGTCGACAACCGGGCCGCCAACAGCTGCTCGTCGGTGATGTTGTGCAGGTACTCGCGGCGGGCGAAGAACGCCGCCACCTCCGGACCGGTCAGTGCCTCCCCTGCACCCGTGATCTCTTCGATCACCTGGTCGGGCGCCCGCCGTTCGCCGTGCCGGGGCGCGCGGACGGTGATCATGCCCATGCCGACCCCGGCGATGCGGTGTTCGTCGAACCAGTCCAGCCACTGTCCGCCGCGGCGGGCGGCGTCCTCGGGCAGCTCGCCGGCGTCGGAGGTCCACAGCGACACATAGCTGACGGGGTCGGCGAACTCGCGTTGCACCACCCAGGCGTGCAGCCCGGTCCCGGCCAGCCACCCCGCGACGCGGTCGCGCCAGTCCTGGCCGTCGACCACCATCCAGTTCGCCATGATCTGTGCGGTGCCGCCCGGTTCCAGATGGTCACCGACCTGTTCGATCAGCTTGCGGCACAACGCGTCTCCGGCCATGCCGGAGTCGCGGTACTGGTAGTCCAACGATCCGGTCCCCACCACGAACGGCGGATTCGAGACGATCAGGTCGAACCGCTCGCCGGCCACCGCGTCGAACAGGCTGCCCCGGCGCAGATCCCAGGACATCGCGTTCAGCCGTGCGGTCGCCGCGGCCAGGGCGAGGGCACGAGCATTGGTGTCGGTCGCCACGATCGCGTCGCAGTGACTGCCGAGGTGCAGCGCCTGGATGCCGCAGCCGGTGCCCAGATCCAGTGCGCGCCCGACCGGCTCCCGGATGACCGCGTGGGCCAGCGACACCGACGCTCCCCCGATCCCGAGGACATGGTCGGCGTGCACGGGGCCGGGCCGTTGGCCGGCGTCGAGGTCCGACACCACGAGGAAGTCGGTGGCACCGTCGCTGTGCGGGCGGATGTCCAGCGCGGCGCGCACCCCGCCGCGCGCGGTGATCTCCAGTGCCCCGTCGGCGACCAGCGCGTCGACCCCCGCGGTGGGCAGTGCGCCCGCCACTCGGTCACGGCTCTCCTCGGTGCCCAGTAGCAGCAGCCGCACCAGCACGGCGAGCTGGCGCTGGTGGCCGGGTGCCCGTTCGGTGGCGCGCAGCGCCGACCAGGACAACCCCCGGCTGAAGGCGCCGGCGTCGGCGCCGAGAAGTTCGGCGACCCCGTCGGTGGTGTAGGCGGCTGCCCGCAGGTCGGTGGCCAGCGCGTCGACGACGGCCGGGGTGTGCAGCGGCGTCAAAACAGTTCGGCCTGTTCGGGTTCTGGTGTGGTCTCGACCGGCTCGATCAGTTCGGGCCCGTTGTTGCGGACGCTGTTGACCAGTGTGGACACCTCGCGAATCTGCACCCGGTCGAGGTCGCCGTGCCCGCGAAGCAACCCCTCGTCGATCGGCGCGTCGGGATCGAGCCAGCGGTCCCAGTCGGCCGCGCTGATGCTCAGCGGCATCCGGTCGTGGATGTCGGCCAACGGCCCCGCCGCGTCGGTGGTGATGATCGTGCAGCTCAGCAACGGTTTGCTGTCCTTGTCGGCGCCCTTGGGCCGCCACGTGGTCCACAGCCCGGCCATGAACAGCGGCTCACCGTCACCGGCGTACATGAAGTACGGCGTCTTGTTGCCCTTGGCGCCTTTCCACTCGTACCAGCCGTCCATCGGCACCAGGCACCGCTTGGCCTTGGCCGAGCTGCGGAACGCCGGCGAGGTGGTCACCTTGTCCGAGCGGGCGTTGATGAGCAGCGGACCGGAGGTGTCCGGCGCGCCGTCGTCGGCGGTCTTGGCCCACGGCGGCACCAGGCCCCAGCGCATCAGCCGGACCCGCCGCGTGGCGTCGTCGTCGGGCTCGCTGTGCCGCTTGACCACGGTGGCCACGGTCGTCGTCGGGGCCACGTTGTAGTTGGGCCGGGGCGGATCCTTGTCCTGCGAGGTGGCTTCGTCGATCGCCTTGATCTTCTCGGCCAGCAG
The DNA here is from genome assembly GCA_964000695.1 of uncultured Mycolicibacterium sp. Taxonomy (GTDB): domain Bacteria; phylum Actinomycetota; class Actinomycetes; order Mycobacteriales; family Mycobacteriaceae; genus Mycobacterium. The sequence continues at coordinate 5,481 of CAXEZH010000254.1, forward strand.
AGCCGGATCGGTCGTCACCGCGAATCGCCCACACATGCTTTCCATGGTGGCAGAACATGCGAATCGGGCGCGAAACCCGACACCGCGGGTACTCGTGCGCGCCCGATTCGCCCTCTGGGCGACAATGGACAACCGTGAGCACCTGGCCGGCCCCCTCGATCGCCACACCCGTGCACGCGACCGTGACCGTGCCCGGCTCGAAATCGCAGACCAACCGGGCGTTGATCCTGGCCGCGCTGGCCGCCGACCACGGCCCGTCCACGCTGCGCGGGGCGCTGCGCAGCCGCGACACCGACCTGATGATCGGCGCCCTGCAGGCACTCGGCTTCGCCGTCGAATCCTCGGACACCGACGCCACCGAGTTGACGGTCAGCGGCACACTGGCGCCCCCCGGGAACCGGATCGACTGTGGGCTCGCCGGCACGGTGCTGAGGTTCGTGCCTCCGGTGGCCGCGCTGAGCACCGAGAGCGTGGTGTTCGACGGCGACGAGCAGGCCCGCTCCCGGCCGATCGCGCCGCTGCTGGACGGGCTGCGCGCGTTGGGGGTGCACATCGACGGTGACGGCCTGCCGTTCACCGTGCAGGGCAGCGGGGCGGTGCCCGGCGGCACCGTCGAGATCGACGCCTCGGGTTCGTCGCAGTTCGTGTCGGGGTTGCTGCTCTCGGGGGCGGCGTTCACCGACGGGTTGACGATCGTGCACACCGGGCAGGCGGTTCCGTCCGCGCCGCACGTCGCGATGACGGTGTCGATGCTGCGTGACGCGGGCGTGGACGTCGACGATTCGCGCCCCAACCGCTGGCGGGTCGCGCCGGGACGGATCACCGCCCGGGAGTGGGTGATCGAGCCCGACCTGTCGAACTCGGTGCCGTTTCTGGCCGCGGCCGTGGTCAGCGGCGGCAGTGTGCGCATCACCGGCTGGCCGCCGCGCAGCACCCAGCCGGCCGGCACCATCCTGTCGATCCTGGAGCGCCTGGGCGCGGTGGTGCGGCGCGGCGACACCTATCTCGAGGTGCAGGGCTCGGCCAGCTACACCGGCATCGACGTCGACCTGCACGACGTCGGCGAGCTGGCCCCGTCGGTGGCGGCGCTGGCCGCGCTGGCCACCCCGGGGTCGGTGTCGCGGCTGCGCGGGATCGCCCACCTGCGCGGGCACGAGACCGACCGGCTCAGCGCGCTGTGCGCCGAGATCACCGGACTGGGCGGACAGTGCGAGGAAACCCCGGACGGGCTGGCCATCACCGCGGCGCAGCTGCACGGCGGGGTGTGGCGGTCCTACGCCGATCACCGGATGGCCACCGCCGGCGCGATCATCGGGCTGCGGGTGCCGGGCGTCGAGGTGGAGGACATCGCCACCACGGCCAAGACGCTGCCCGACTTCCCCGGGCTGTGGGCCGGCATGCTCGCGGGGCAGGCCAGTGATGCGGTGGTCCATCCGTCTTGAGCCGCCGCGAGTACGACGAGTCCGATGTCCGGGTGCGCCCCGGCCGGGGCTCGCGGCCGCGGACCAAGACCCGCCCCGAGCACGCCGACGCCGAAGAAGCGATGGTGGTGACGGTGGACCGGGGCCGCTGGGGCTGTGTGCTGGGTGGCGACCCGGCCCGGCGGGTGACGGCGATGCGGGCCCGCGAGCTCGGCCGTACCCCGATCGTCGTCGGTGACGAGGTCGACGTCGTCGGTGACCTGTCCGGCCGCCCCGACACGCTGGCGCGCATCGTGCGGCGCGGGGATCGGCGCACGCTGTTGCGCCGCACCGCCGACGACAACGACCCCACCGAGCGCGTCGTCGTCGCCAATGCCGACCAGTTGCTGATCGTCACCGCGCTGGCCGACCCGCCGCCGCGTACCGGTTTGGTCGAGCGCACGCTGATCGCCGCCTACGCCGGCGGTCTGGTGCCCATCCTGTGTCTGACCAAGACGGATCTGGCCCCGCCGGGGCCGTTCGCCGAGTTGTTCGCCGAGCTGGACCTGACCATCGTCACCGCCGGGCGCGACGATGCGCTGGCAGAGGTCGAGGCCCTGTTGACCGACAAGGTGACCGTGTTGCTGGGTCATTCCGGGGTGGGTAAGTCCACCTTGGTCAACCGGCTGGTGCCCGAGGCGGAGCGCGCCACCGGCGCGGTCACCGAGATCGGCCGCGGACGGCACACCTCCACACAGTCGGTGGCGCTGCCGCTGGCGTCCGGCGGCTGGGTGATCGACACCCCGGGAATCCGGTCGTTCGGGTTGGCCCACATCGAGCCCGACGATGTGGTGTTGGCGTTCTCCGATCTGGCCGAGGCGATCGACGACTGCCCGCGCGGCTGCGGTCACATGGGCCCGCCGGCCGATCCCGAGTGCGCTCTCGACGAGCTGACCGGGCCGGCGGCGGATCGGGTGGGGGCGGCACGTCGGCTGCTGGCCGCGATGCGGGAAGGGTGAGCCTGACGTCGCCGTCCACTGGATGTCAACAGCCCCTCGGGACGGGCACGCAGATCCGTCGTCACCGGTGGTGGGGGCGAGGTTTCCGCGCGGTGTGCACGGGGCACGCTGTCGGCGAAAGGAGCACACGTGAGCACAGTTCCCACCATTGACCTCAACGACGGCAACAGGATCCCGCAACTGGGGTTCGGCGTCTTCCAGATCCCACCCGACGACACGGCCGATGCGGTGAAGACCGCGCTGGACATCGGCTACCGCCACATCGACACCGCCGAGATGTACCAGAACGAGAAGGGCGTCGGTGACGGCATCCGCAACTCCGGGCTGGACCGTTCGGAAGTGTTCATCACCTCCAAGCTCAACAACGGCTTCCACAAGCCCGACGACGCGCGGCGCGCGTTCGACGACACGTTGTCGGCACTCGGCTTCGATTACGTTGACCTGTTCCTGATCCACTGGCCGCTGCCGACGTTGTACGGCGGCGACTACGTCTCGACGTGGAAGACGTTGGAGGAGTTCAAGAAAGACGGCCGGGCCCGCAGCATCGGGGTGTCGAACTTCCAGGTCGAGCACCTCACGCGGCTGGCGCAGGAGACCGAGACGGTGCCTGCGGTCAACCAGATCGAGGTCCACCCGTACTTCGTGAACAACGAGGTCCGCGTGTACGGCCAGCAGCACGGCATCGAAACCGAGGCGTGGTCGCCGATCGCGCAGGGCAAGGTGCTCGACGATCCGGTGATCACCCGCATCGCCGAGGCGGCCGGCAAGTCACCGGCTCAGGTGGTGTTGCGCTGGCACATCCAGCGCGGCGACATCGTGTTCCCGAAATCGGTGACGCCGCAACGCATCAAGGACAACTTTGCGCTGTTCGACTTCGAGCTCGGCCAAGACGACGTCGACGCGATCACCACGCTGGATCAGGGTGCTTCGGGCCGCATCGGACCGAACCCCGACACCTTCGACTACGTGCCGGACTGACAGACACCCACACGTTGAAACTGCGATGAGGGCGGGGATCTTCGAGAAGACCCCGCCCTCATCGCAGTCTGAACGATCAGGTGACTGCTCTCTGGACGATCAGGCGGCCAGTTCCGGTCGCTGCTCGGCAGCTTTCTCGGCGCGCTTGGCGCGTCGACGGGCCCGCACCGCGGCGATGGCCGACTTCAGTCCCGTGCGCTGAGCGGGCTCCAGCCCGGTGAACATCCGCTCGCTGCGCGTCTCGGGCGCATCGTCGGCGGTGTCACGCAGGAACCGGTCCGGCAGCGAGAGCTTGGCGATGGTGCGCCACGACTTGCCGTACTGCACAGCGAAGTTGCCGGTCGTGTAGGGCAGGTCGTACTTGTCGCAGAGTTCGCGCACCCGCAGGGAGATCTCGTAGTACCGGTTGCTCGGCAGATCCGGAAACAGGTGATGCTCGATCTGGTGGCACAGGTTGCCGCTCATGAAGCGCAGCACCGGGCCGTTCTCGAAGTTGGCGCTGCCCAGCATCTGCCGCAGGTACCACTCGCCGCGCGTCTCGCCGACCATGTCGGTCTTGGTGAACTTCTCGGCGCCGTCGGGGAAGTGCCCGCAGAAGATCACGGCGTTGGCCCAGACGTTGCGGATGACGTTGGCCACCGCGTTGGCCTTGAGCGTGGACTTGTAGGTGGCGCCCGGCGACATCGACGTGATGGCCGGATAGGCGACGTAATCCTTGACCAGCTGGTTGCCGGCCTTAACGCTGAACTCGCGGACCCGCTCCATCGTGGCCTTGCGGTCGTCGCGGCCCTTGAAGATCTTGCCGAGCTCCAGGTGCTGCAACCCCACTCCCCATTCGAAGGCCACCGCCAGCAGCGTGTTGAAGAACAGGTTGCTGAGATTGAACGGCCGCCACTTCTGGTCGCGGGTGACCCGGATGACGCCGTAGCCCACGTCGTCGTCCATGCCGAGGATGTTGGTGTACTTGTGGTGCATGAAGTTGTGGGTGAAGCGCCAGTGCTTGGACGCGCCACTCATGTCCCATTCCCAGGTGGAGGAATGAACTTCGGGATCGTTCATCCAGTCCCACTGGCCGTGCATGACGTTGTGGCCGATCTCCATGTTCTCGATGATCTTGGCCACGCCCAGCGTGGTCGCACCGGCCCACCAGTAGGACCGCTTGGAGCTGCCCGCCAGCAGGAGCCGGCCGGTGACTTCCAACGCGCGTTGGGCCGCGATGGTGCGGCGGATGTAGCGCGCGTCCCGCGCGCCGCGGGACTCTTCGACGTCCTGTCGGATCGCATCCAGTTCGCGCGCGAGGTTCTCGACGTCCGCATCGGTCAGATGCGCGAACTCGGGTACATCGGTGATCGCCATCTTCAGCCCTCCTTTCGCGTACCTACGCTATCGTAACCTACGACTCCGTAGGTTACTCACTGGTAAAGCTTACACATCCAGCGTGCAATCCCCCGACGCCGCAGACACACAGGTCTGCACGCGGCTGCCGGGTTCATGCTCGACGCCCGTCCGGAGGTCCCGGACATGCCCGTCCAGCAGTCCGACGACACAGGACTGACAGATGCCCATCCGGCAGCCGAACGGCATCTGGATGCCGGCCGCCTCGCCGGCGTCCATCAGCGACGTCGCACCGTCGACGGTGGCCGTCTTGCCCGCCCGGGCGAAGTCGACGGTGCCGCCGCTGCCGTGCGCCGATGTACGAACCGCGGCGAACCGCTCCAGGTGCAGGCGCTCGGGGATGCCCGCCGCCTTCCACGTTCGATCAGCGCCCTCCAGCATCGCCTCGGGTCCGCACGCCCAGGTTTGGCGCTCCCGCCAGTCGGGAACGATCTCGTCGAGCCGGGCCAGATCCACCCGGCCCTCAGTCCGGGTAGCCCGTACCGTCAGTCGGTAATCCTCGTGGGCATCGGCGAGTTCGGCCAGTTCCCCGGCGAACAGGACGTCGGCTGCCGTCGGCGCGGAATGCACGTGGGTCACATCGCCGAGCTGGTCGCGACGGACCAGGGTACGCAGCATCGACATCACCGGGGTGATCCCCGAACCCGCGGTCAGGAACAGGATCTTCGCCGGCGCCGGATCCGGTAACACGAAATTGCCTTGCGGCGCCGCCAGTCTCACGATGGTGCCGGGTTCGACGCCGCCGACCAGATGCGTGGACAGGAAGCCCTCGGGCATGGCCTTGACGGTGATGGTGATGGTGCGCGCGCCCCTGCTCCCCGACTGCCGGTCGACCGGCACGCTCGTCAGCGAGTAGGACCGCCAGCGCCACCGGCCGTCGACCAGCAGGCCGATACCGATGTACTGGCCTGCCTGGTAGTCGAACGAGAAGCCCCAACCGGGCTTGATCACCAACGTGGCCGAGTCGACGGTCTCCCGGCGCACCTCGAGCACCCTGCCGCGCAGTTCACGCGCCGACCACAGCGGGTTGGCCAGCTTCAGGTAGTCGTCGGGCAGCAGCGGGGTGGTGATGCGGCCGGCGACGGTGCGCAGCAGATGCCACCCCGGGCGTTCCTTCGCGCCGGCGACGGTGGGTCGCACCGTGTCGGCAACCCGGGCCGCGGTCTTGATCGTGCTCTTGGCCATGGGGGCTCCTGCCGGGTCGCTGTTGCTCAACCTACGGTACCGTAACTTACGGCTCCGTAGCCAGCCCGTCACAGCAGCTCGAGCAGGAACGGCAGCTCCTGGGGTGCGTACCACGCCAGATCGTGGTCCTGGGCGTCTCCGACGGTCAACTCAGCGTCCTCGTTGCCCAGATCCGCCGCGTCGATCACCTCGACGGCGGCCTTGACGGCCGGCTCGGCGCTGGCGTTGTCGACGTAGGCCGCGATCACGTTGGTCAGTGGGATCGGGCCCCGCACCCGTACCACCGCGTCGTCGAGGTCGGGCCGCAGCGTGACGTCGTCGGCATCAGCTTCCACCACCGCGCGCCGGGTAGGCATGGTGCCGGCTGGGTCGGGCTCGCTCGAGCCGGCTGTGTCATGGGTGTCGTCGGCCAACAGCCGCAGGGACGCCAGCGCGGCGTCACGCAGAGCCACGTCGGCCAGTTCGTCCTCGTCACCGTGCGCATAGGCCTCCCGCAGCGTCGGGGTCACCGCGAAAGCCGTCCCGCTCACGGGCTGCACCGACTCGTCGGCGACCAGTCGCTGCAACATGGCCAGGGTCACCGGGACATAGACACGCACGACGCCGAGGGTAGCCGCTATTCGGGATCGCCGATCAACGCTGCAGCGTGGTCGGGAACATAGGTCGACAGTTCCCGGGCGGGCCTGCGGTAGTTCCCGACGATCGGCCGCTCGGGCAGGTCCACCGTGGGCAGGTCGACCTCGTCGTAGTCGATCGTGGACAGCAGATGGGCGATCATGTTCAGTCGCGCATTGCGCTTGATGTCGGACTCGACGATGAACCACGGGCTCATCGGGGTGTCCGTGTGCACCATCATCTCGTCCTTGGCCCGGGAGTACTCCTCCCAGCGGTAGATGGACTCCAGGTCCATCGGCGACAACTTCCACTGCCGCACCGGATCATTGAGCCGGGACCGGAACCGCCGCAGCTGTTCGTCGTCGGAGACCGAGAACCAGTACTTGCGCAGCAGCACCCCGTCGTCGATGAGCATCTGCTCGAAGATCGGCGTCTGGCGCAGGAAGAGCATGTGCTCGGCGGGCGTGCAGAACTCCATCACCTTCTCGACACCGGCCCGGTTGTACCAGGACCGGTCGAACAGCACGATCTCCCCGCGCGCGGGCAGGTGCTCGATGTAGCGCTGGTAATACCATTGCCCCCGTTCACGATCCGACGGTGCGGGCAGCGCCGCGATGCGGGCCACCCGGGGACTGAGGTATTCGGTGATCCGTTTGATGGTTCCGCCTTTGCCGGCGGCGTCGCGGCCCTCGAACACGACGACGACGCGGGCGCCGGTGGCGCGCACCCATTCCTGCAACTTCACCAACTCGGTCTGCAACCGGAACAACTCGGCTGCGTAGACCTTCTTGGGAATCTTGGCCTTCTTGTGCTTGCCGCTCTTGGCCGTGGTTTTGGTGGTGCCCACCGCCGAATTCTAGGCGCGGTTACTTCGCGGCCTCGACCAATTCGTCGAGCGATTCGCGCAGCAGGCTGGGCAGCATGTCGACATCGGCCATCGCGTCGCGGTCGGCGTTGATCCCGAAGTAGAGCGTGCCGTTGTACGACGTCACGCCGATCGCGAGCGCCTGGTTGTGCAGCAGGGGCGGCACCGCGTAGGTCTCCAGCAGTTTGGTGCCGGCGACGTACATCTGTTTCTGCGCGCCGGGCACGTTGGTGATCAGCAGGTTGAACAGCCGTGCCGAGAAGCTGGTCGCGACGCGGATGCCCATCGCGTGCAGCGTGGGCGGCGCGAAGCCCGACAGTGTGACGATGGTGCGGGCGTCGACCAGGCTGGTGGCTGTCGGATGCGATTCGGTGGCGTGGGCGATCTGGGACAGCCGCACCACCGGGTTGGCCTCGCCGACCGGCAGGTCCACCAGGAACGGCGCCACCTCGCTGATCGCCTGCCCCGGCCCGCTCGACTCGATCTCGGCGTCGGGATACACCGACATCGGCGCCATGGCGCGCACGGTCGTCGACGTCGTCACGGGCTCACCGCGCGACAGCAGCCAGTTGCGCAGCGCTCCGGCCACCATGGCGAGGACCACGTCGTTGATGTCGCAGTCGTAGCGGGCGCGGATGGCGCGGAACTCCTCGAGGCTGCCCGACGCCACCGAGAACCGCCGGTTCCGCGACACCCGGGTGTTCAGCGGGCTGTTCGGTGCGTTGCCGCGCGCCACGATGCGCGCCACCTCGGCCATCCGCCGGCCGAGGTCGAGCATCTGCGTGCTGCTGGTGACGGTCTCGGTCACCGCGGTGCGCACCGCCGCGGCCTGGGCGGTGGGCCGGGTGATCCACTCCCCCAGCGCCCCGATGATCAGCTGACGGTCACTGGGCTCGCGACCGGGGATCCAGATGTCCTCGCCGAACTCCGGGGGCTTCTGGGTGCGGTCGGCGATGACGTGGTCGATCTCCAACGCCGTCATCCCGTTGACCAGCGCCTGATGCGACTTGGTGTAGATCGCGACCCGATTCTTGGCCAGGCCCTCGACCAGGTACATCTCCCACAGCGGGCGCGACCTGTCCAGCGGTCGCGACCCCAACCGCGCCACCAGGTCGTGGAGCTGGGCGTCGCTGCCCGGCGACGGCAGCGCCGAGCGACGGACGTGATAGGTGATGTCGAAGTCGCGGTCGTCGACCCAGACCGGGCGGGCCAGACCCAGCGTCACCTCGCGCACCTTCTGCCGGTACCGCGGGACCTGCGGAAGCCGCTGCTCGACGGTGGCCAGCAGCGTCTCGTAGCTCAACCCGTTGCGGGGCTTGCGCAGGATCTGCAGCGACCCGACATACATCGGAGTCGACGAGTTCTCCAGCCGGTAGAAGGATGCGTCCGACGCCGACAGCCTGGTCACCATTGCGGCGGCCGCCTCCCCTCGATCACCCCTCGGTCAAGACCCTGCCACGGTAACGGCAGTTCCTGCGTGCGCGCACAATCGGGTGCTCAATAGGTGCGCGGGGGTGTCCGCGGGCCGTGCGAACATGATGTGGTCTGCCACTCTCCAGCAGGCGTTCACCGCGGGACGCACCGTCCCGCGTCCGTCTCGGCCGCTGGAGTATCCGCATGCCTGTATCCCCCGCCCCCGTCGAATCTCAGTGGAGCACCGCTCCGGTCATCGACTACGAGCCCGCGCCGCAGCCGCTGAGTGCGCACCGGCCGTCGTGCACGGCACCGTCGACGCACCGACGGTCGAGCCGGCGGCGGGCGCAGCCCGTCGAGCCGCGACCGCCGAAGTCGGCGGTGGTGTTCGCCGAGACGGCGCTGCGGCAGCTGGTCGAGGTGATCGACCGGCGGCGGCCGGTGGCTCAACTCAAACCGCTGATGACCCCGGTACTCGTCGAACAGGTCATCGCCCGCGCCGCGGTCACACCACCGGGCAGTGCGACGCTGCGCCGGGTGCGGGTGCGCTGCGTGGACACCGGCGACACCGAGGTGACCGGCGCCGAGGTGTTCGCCACGTTCGTGCGGCGCGGCAGGGTGCACGCCGTCGCCGGCCGCATCGAGGCGCACCGCGGCAGCTGGCGCTTCTGCGCACTGCAGATCGGCTGATCACCGTTGAGGCTGCATCCCGCGCGGAATCACCGTTGAGACTGCATCCACTGCGGGGTCCACTCGAACTTTCCCGCGCTGAGCGCAGTCTCAACGTCCTAGCGGCGGCGGCTGCCCTTGGCGTGGCGGCCCTGCTGGCGGGCGGCCTCGCGCCGCTCACGACGGCTGCCACCCCCGGCGGGCTTCCCGTCACCGGA
>CAXEZH010000255.1:0-15081 GCA_964000695.1 uncultured Mycolicibacterium sp.
ACTGTGGCTCTACCAGTGCGAGTGTTCACTCGTCACCGGCAACCCACGTCCGATTGCAGCCCGAGGCCTTCGGCCTCGAGTCAGCCCTCATACCGTCTAGCGGGTCGAGCCACGCTGCACCGGTGAATCGGGGGCCCGACGGCTACAGACGATACGTCGAGCCTTGGCCGGATGGCGGTATCGGCGCGTTTCCGTCGGCCGTCGTGGCCGTGGTCAAGGGTTTGAGGCTGCGGCCGCTGGCGTGGGTGAACGGGTAGATCATCTGCCGCAGATAGCTGGTGGGGTAGTCGGGTTTGGCGGCCATGCCGAGCTGGGTGGAGTCGAATTGCCGGGTGGAGTGCGCATCAGGTGGTCCCACACCAGGGTGAACAGGCCGAAGTTGACGTCGCCGACGCCGGCCCATTTGAGGTGGTGGAAGCGGTGGCCTTCGTTGAGGGCCAAGACGTACTTGGCGGGCCCGATGCGGTAGTCGGCGTTGGAGTGCTGCAGCAGCAGCTGGATTGCCACCGCCAGCGCCAGCACGGAGGCTACGTCGACGGGCAGTCCGATCAGGATCAGCGGTGCGACACCGGCTGCCATCTCAACGGTTTGGTGCAGGGGGTGCTTCATCTGGCCGTTGAGCCCGTAGAACCGGGTGATGCTGTGGTGCACCGCGTGAAAACGCCACAACACACCGATCTTGTGGCTGGCCAGATGTACGACGGTGATGCCGAGGTCCGCGACCAGGATCGCGGCGAGGACCTGTGCGATGAATGGCCAGCTGTGTGGCCACAACGGCGGTGCGGGGACGATCGCGGCCAGCAGCGGGATGGTGGCCACGCTTGCCAGGATGAGGGTTTCGTTGACCGCGACGTGGATGCGGTCGCGCGTGCTGTCGGCCCGGTCACGGTTCCACGCGGTGTCATACGGAATGACCAGCTCTACCAGGAACGTCGTCGTGATCGCGACGACCAGGACGGCCAGCAGCCAGTACTTCTGGGCGCCGCCGGCGGTGAAGACGATGCCGGCGCCGTTGAGGCCGATCAGCATGAACGGCACGTAGCCGTAGCGGGCCACCGCCTGGGCCGCGGTAGCCGCCGTCGATGTCGGAGAAGTCGTGCTCATGCCGTGAATCGTCGCGGTCACCGACACGGCGGCGCTTGAATGATCCGGCTAAAGGCCGGCTTCGAGGTCCAGGACACGTGCCGGCTCAGGACCGGTCTCAGAGATGCGTTAGCTTAGTTTGACGCCTGTGCTCACACGAGCGGAGAAGTCAGGTGTTTACTCGCGGTGATCATGATCGCCGTGGTCGTCCTGCGCAGGCACCGCGGGTGGGGCCGGAACTTCTGCCGTCGCCGGTGCAGCCGACTCGCCGGCAGGCTCGTTGACCGGCGGCGGGGCGGCCGGCTCGTGATTGCTGTCAGGGCTTTGAACATGCTCGCTGCTCGTCCCATGATCATTGCCCTCCGCGGGCTCGGCGCCAGCGCCTTGGTGATCGCTATGCGCATCGTCGGAGGTGGTCGCGTCGTGCTCGCCGTGCCCATCCTCGGGGGTCGTCCCGTGGTGGCCACCGTCTGCGCTCGCTGGCGCATGGCCGTGCTGCAGTCCTGAAGCAACCCCCACCGTGGACGCCAGCGTCACGACACCGACGGCGCCCATGAGCACTAATGCGCTGCCGAACCCCGGTACCGGCTGTCCTTGCAGGCCGCGGTACCACACACAGCTGGCGCCCATCACGACGTAGATCTGAAGCAGCAGAGCGCAAAGGTCCGCGGCTTGGACCAACTCTGCTTCCCAAGCGTGGGGGCCGAACGGGGCTCCCACGGTCCTGGACACGGCCCACAGAGCAATGGCTCCAAGGTTGACCATGATGCCGGCAGCAAGCACAGGAGTCGTGGTTCGTGTGAGAACCAGCCGCGCCCAGAGCAGTTGGAAGAGGGCGATCGATGTGAAGAACACGCCAGCGGGCATCCACTCCTGCCAGTGGGTGGGTACGACGGCGAAGTGGATGACCGCGGCGCCCAGCGAGGCGAGCGCCGCGAGCCGAGCGGCCAGCCTGCTGTCGGTCTTCCTCGCTGTCCTAGGCGCCACGGATCCAGGATGACAGCGCCATCCCCGACAGCGGTTGCATGACACCACATCTCAACTCGACCGTGATCCATTTGTCATCAACTACTGTCTTCCTACGTAGATAACGTCGATGCCACCCTCAGTCCGCCAGTCTCGACCACCGCTGTTCGGCTGTGGGACAACGCCCGCTCGTACTGAGGCCTCGGAGAATGTGGCGGTATCGCGCGTCGTTGCTGGCTGGTGGGAAAGGGCCGCAGTCTTTCGACCTCGACACGCGTGTCGGCGGGTCCTGGTGCGCAGTCGGACCTGCAATTGTTGACGTACTTCTTGGTGGATGTCGACTCTGATGGTCGGGGCAACCTCAAGCGTCGCCGCCAGTCCATAGCGGACCGGTGCCGCCAACCGGCCCACGTCCACGCGGCAGTCAACGTTGATCGGTCAAGTCCATGGACGTGGTGTACGACGTCGTCGTGTGATTCTTCGTGGTGATGGTTCAGGCGGTCAGTGCCGCGGGGGTGTCCTCCTGTTCTGACGGGGTGTCGTTGACGGCGCGGGATTTGCTCAGCACGTCGAGTCCGAGGTAGCGCCGGGACTCGGCCCATTCGTCGTGCTGTTCGGCCAGCACGGCACCGACGAGGCGGATCAGAGCGCCCCGGTCGGGGAAGATGCCGACGACGTCGGTGCGCCGCCGGATCTCCTTGTTCAGTCGCTCTTGGGGGTTGTTCGACCAGATTTGGCGCCAGATCTGCTTGGGAAACGCGGTGAACGCGAGCAGATCCGGCCGGGCAGCTTCCAAGTGCTCGGCGGTCTTGGGGAGCTTGTCGGCGAGCGCATCGATGATCCGATCGTATTGGGCAGCAACCGATTCAGTGTCGGGTTGGTCGAACACCGAGTGCAACAGGGTCCGCACCCACGGCCACGACGCCTTCGGAGTGACGGCTATCAGATTCGTCGTGTAGTGCGTGCGGCAACGCTGCCAGGCCGCGCCGGGTAGTGTCGCGCCGATCGCGGCGACGAGTCCGGCATGGGCGTCGCTGGTGACCAGTTTGACCCCGGACAGGCCGCGGGCGGTCAACGACCGCCAGAACGTCAACCAGCCGGCCCCGTCCTCAGCCGTGGTGACGTCGATGCCGAGGATCTCCCGGTAGCCCTCGGCGTTGACACCCGTGGCGATCAGGGCGTGCACATTGACCACCCGCCCGCCCTCACGCACCTTGAGCACCAGGGCGTCGGCGGCCACGAACGTGTACGGGCCGGCGTCCAGCGGTCGGGTCCGGAACGCCTCCACGGCGATGTCGAGCTCCTTGGCCATCACGCTGACTTGAGACTTCGACAGCGACGTGATGCCCAACGTCTCGACGAGCTTGTCCATCCGCCGCGTCGAGACTCCGAGTAGGTAGCAGGTGGCGACCACCGTGGTCAGGGCCCGCTCGGCGCGTTTGCGGCGTTCCAGCAGCCAGTCCGGGAAGTAGGAGCCCTGCCGCAACTTGGGAATCGCGAGATCCAAAGACCCTGCGCGGGTGTCGAACTGGCGGTGACGGTAGCCGTTGCGGGAGTTGGTGCGCTCGGTGCTGCGCTCGCCGTAGCCCGCTCCGCACAGGGCGTCGGCCTCAGCTCCCATCAGGGTGTGGATGAACGTGGCGAGCAGTTCGCGCAGCACGTCGGGATGGGTGGTGGTGAGTCGTTCGGCCAGCACGGCGGGCAGGTCGATATTGTGGGCAGCGGTCATCGCGTGTGTTCTTTCTTTGCTCGAGTGACTTTGACGGGTCTCTCGAAGAATCACGCGATGACCTTCAATCATTCGGCTACGACACGCCGGCGCTACTAATCAGGTCCGACTCGTACACCACTCTGCTGGACGCAACCGTTTTGCGCCCGATGTGTTCGAGCATCAGTGTCCGTGAGCCCACTAGTGCCCCGGCTCGGGCTTTGTATATCCAGATCGGAGCGCGCATGAGCCGGCGGGATCGCAGTAGGCGCGCGCCTCCGTTGGCGACCATGTCGTCGAGTTTTGTGAACACGGTGTGCCTCCATTTCATTGGGCGCGTGGACATGTCAGGGTTCCCCGGGTGGTCCGGCCGCGATCTTCCTGTCGTTGCCGCACAACCCAATTGCCACGGCATCGATTAGCGGTTCCCCGTCGGCACGGATGGGCTCTGCCGCTCGGACACGACGCGTCTCCCGGACGTCGGTTCGTCACCGGCAGCGATTGCGAGTGGTCAGCAGCCCGAATATCCAAGGAGATGAGATCAGCGGCGGTCACCTGGGGTGGCTGATACGGGCCACGCCTCGGGGATCGAGCTGTCCAACCGCTGCTGAGCGAGCTGGTGCAGCATTTGGGGTAAGGCACCGGGTGGCACCTCCCCGTCGAGTTCGGAGACAGCCTGCAGCACGGTGCCGGCCACCTGCCTCTTTGGCAGGATCCCGTCGAATTCCGCCATCAGGCGTTGGGCGACGCCGTCCACCGACTCCGAGCCGTTCGAATATTTAGTCATCATTCCTTCCTATCGAGCCGGATGTTGTTTCTCCATTTGATCGCAGAACGCGCGAACCGACCTGACGGTTACTGGTCAATTGTGAATGCCTGCACTAGAACCTGTCCTCCTGGCCGCGGGAGATCCTCGCGGATCTCCGCACCGGTAGATCACCACGCTCGGTGCGCACCACCGCGACATCGCGCGTGCTCCGCGTCGCGGTATTGGGTGAAACTGCTGACAACCTGCCGCGGGGCTGCTGCGGTGGCTCCGTCGAAGACGCCTGCGTTACTTGTTCGACCGTTGCCTGCTCCTTTCGAGTCTCTGTTCCCGACGTGCTGTTGCCCAGCGGCTAACTGTGTCCGGTGGCGATTCGCATCGATCGCGAATCGCGACAGAGGAATCCACTAGTGCACTGCACAGTCGTGGGTGCAAGATGCTGTGCGCGCATCCAGCTGCCGTGGGTGTCCACGCAGTGCTGGATTGACATGAGGCACTGGGTCACATCCCCGTATCTATCAAAGCGGGCGATCCGCATACCACAACTACTGCACCACGAGTCCCTGTGTGGACACTGAGGACTGGATGTGATTGATCAAATCTTCTACTAAGATGCTCTCGACACGCCGAAATGAGTTGTACACCTTGCAATTACGTAAGGAGTGGTTCCAGTTTTCCGGCAAGCACCGTGGAACTGGGTGTGGATGCGTCGGAGGGAATTCCTTGACTCCGATTGTCGCCGTCGCCGACAGGGTTAGTCAGGACGGCGAACGAGCCGAGTACGGGTTCGTCCGCAGCGCCCACTGCATATGCCGTCCCGGCAGCGGCCAGCCCAAATCGGTAGTCGTGCCGCAGGATCGGGTTGCAAGGCGTGTGCGGCTAAGCAGTCGGCAGAGGGGGGCGCATCGGACTTGACCTGTTCAGCGAACGCGCTAGCGAAGTCCGAACACCGCGCGAAGCGGTCAGCGGGGTTCTTTCTTGCGAGGGCTGCGCCAGCACCGGGTCGAGACTGGCGAGCTCGGCTCGCGTGTCCGCCAGCGCTGGCGGTGCAGCGTGCCTGCTGATGACCACGGCAGGATTAGGTGGTACAACGGTGAGCCGGTCAGCACGTGATAAGCGGTAGCCGCCAGGGCGTATTGGTCCGCGCCGGCAAGCATCATGACAGTCGGCTCCGACACCGATCCGTGCGACAGCAGTGTGGGGGGCCACGCGCGACGTAATCGGGTGTTATCGGCGGCTGGGCTGCGGCTGCACGTGCGCCGACTGATGAGGCTAGCTGGCAGTTATCTCCACCGTGGGTGGAGATAATGCGGCGAGAAACCACGAGTGACCTGCTCATAACTTAAAGGTCGTATGTCGCGCATCCACCGGCCTGGCGGAAGCCACATAGGTGGCCACCGTGATTCTGGAAGAACACGCGGAATTACGGTGGGCCAGCTTAGATGCTGCCCAGAAACGACCCGGTGTGAGATGTCATCCGTTGAGCCGACCGATTTCTTGGACAACCGTCTGGTTATAGGATTCGACATTTAGACGGCAAAACCCAGCCGACATTTCAATGGCAATGCCACGAGTTGTACCTGGTCGGGGTGCGGCCAAATGACACGCAGTTTGGCAACCTACATGTCCGGACGGCCCGGTGGGGTCGCTGATACTGGTTTCGTGTCGGTTGGCGCGGTGGTGGCTCAGGTCGGTGAGGTGCTGGGCCGCGCGTATTCGCTGTTCGGTGATCCACCGGCCTCCGGGCAAGGACCCGCCGCGGGCTCGGTGATGAAGCTTTCCGGCGCCAGGGAACTGGTGCGCTCGGGGCAGGCGCAGATGGCGCCGTTGTCAGGGCAGCTGGCCACCAACTATTCCACCTTCGCCGGCGGCGCGGGCCCGGCGCTGGACACCCTGGCCGGCAACGACCGGGCACTGAGCACCCAGCTCGACGAAGCCGCCCGCTCCGATCGCACCGGCCGCACCAGCTCCGGCACCGTCGTCAACGGCGCCGCCGCCGACACCAACGGACTGGCCCCGTTCACCAACACCCCCGCCGGCCAGAAAGCACTCCTGGTCGCCCTGCGCCAGCGCGTCGCCCAACAACAACAAGTCGTGCAGGCCTACAAAACCCGCGACGCGCAGATGGCGGCGATGCTGCGGTCTATAGCCTACGGCGGTGGCGGCGCTGTAGGCGGGGGCTCACCATTTGGCGCCAGCGGAGCCGGGATCGGTAGGCCGATGGGCTCCTCGCGAGGCGGTGGCTTTCCGAGCTTCAACCTCCCGCAGCTGGCCAGGGCCGCCAATCTGACCGGGCAGATTCACTCGGGGCGGCGCCCGCTCGCCGACCGCCAAGCCGGGACGCGGCTGCGCCGCAGCGACATTGCCTCGTCGCCAGTTGCGGGCGGGATTGACGCCGCGATTAGCAGAGCGCTCGACATAAAAGGCATTACCGACCCGCGGGCTCGCCGCAATTGGGCCACCGGCATGAAAGTCGTGACAACCCGGGAATCCGGAAACGACATCAACGCCGTAAACAACTGGGATTCCAACGCTGCCAAGGGAACTCCGTCCCAGGGCGCCTTCCAGTTTATCGAGCCAACCTTTCGCGCCTACCACGAGCCGGGTACCTCACCGTTTCTGCGTGACCCAGTGGCTCAGGGCGCAGCGTTCGTCAACTACGCAATGGGTCGGTACAACGTCTCGGCCGACGGGTCGGATCTCGCGCAGAAGATTCAGCAGGCCGACCCAACAAGGCCGCCGAGAGGATACTGAACCATCCCGCGGTTGACGCGCGTGTAGATTGCCATTCTCGATGGCGGCTTGCCATTTGAGATGGCGGCAGTTGGCGGATCCGCCATCTGTATGGCAAATAGTATGACCTTTGAATGTCCGAGCCTCGCCGATACATAGAGCTGCGCGGCGGAGAATTCCTGTTCGCTATTGCTTTGTCCCCGGCTGGGGGCGCACGCTTCTTGGACGCCCGAGTGGCGGAGCAGTCAAATGTTGGTATGGGATGGTTCAGCTATCGCAGCCGCGGCCGCTGAGCGGTCGTCGGAGGACGGACTGACGCCGCAACACTGGAAGGTGCCCGGTTCCGTTGAGGTGGATATCTCGACGGCGACCATCGATCTGCGCCTCGCGAACGGTGAAACTGAGCGTTTCGCGGCGGCTGAGGTGTCGGAGGCGGCATTGTTTGCCGCGATTCCGTGGCGGACGTTTGGCTGGTACCAGGGGCAGCGTCATTACTCGGGCAGCTATTGGGCCGCCACTGAAGACAACCATGTTATCTACGAGTCACGGTTGGAACTGTCGTCGCTGTTGATGGCGGATTTCGATGTCTCGGTGCTCGAGATCGCTGCTCAGCCGTTCCTGTTGCAAGCGGTGGTGAATGGTCGACTGCGACGCCACATTCCGGATTTCCTGTGGCGCACCAGGGCTGGGTTGGTCGCCGTTGATGTGGTCCGCAGGGAACGTCTTGACGGAAGTCCGAAGATTCAGGTGTTGTGCTCTTGGACTCGCGAGGTTGTCGGATCCCTGGGTTGGGACTATCGGGTGGTCAGCGATCAACCGGCAGTCCTGTTGGGAAACGTGCGATTCCTTGCCGGGTACCGCCGCAAGCGATACATCTCGGCGGACGCGCTCCAGCAGATACGTTGCTGTCGCGACGATTTGGTCGGCCGGCGGGTTGATGATGCGGAGTCGGTGATCGGTACGGCAGTTGCGCTGCCGGTGATGCGTAGTGCACTGCTGCACGCATTGTGGACTCAAGAGTTCTGGGTTGACCTTGACCAGCCGCTTCGACCCTCGAGCGTATTGGGGTTACCGCGATGACGTGGGCATCGACACCTGTGCGTGTGGGTACTCGCTTCACCTATGAAGGCAGCGTGCACGAGATCATCGATATGCACGTCCTCGGTGGCTGTTTGGAAGTTCTCGCGAAAACGGTGCGCGGTAACATCCTGCGTCGCTTGTCCATCCATGAGTTGTTGATGTCTGATCGTGTCCGGTTTCTGCCAGCCGACGATGGTGCGGCTGCCCCAGAAGAGACTGACGTTGCTGCCGTCGCGTTGTCGGCGGTTCCGGCAGCGGTGCGACAGCAGGCGTGCGAACGAGCAGCGCACGTGCGCGAAGTTCTGACCGGATTCAGATCCGGATGCGCGGCAACCGCTTTGCCGGGTGAACCCAGACCTGAATATGGCCCAGACGTGGGGCTGATGCAGCGTTATGCGGCCAAAGCTCGTGAACTGCAAGAAGCTGGCGTCGATGCGGCCTATCGCACGGTCGAGCGGTGGGTCCAGCAATACCGCATCCATGGAGAGGCGGGCTTGATTTCGCAGCGCGCGGTGCAGCCCGGCATTGGTGGACGTCAGGATCCGCGGTGGCAGGAGACGGCCGTGGAGGTGATGGGCGAGTACATGGATATGTCGAAGCCCAACGAGGACTTGGTAATTCGACGCACCCGGGCTCGTCTGGACGCCCGGTTCGGCGTCGGTGTGGTGAAGTTGCCGTCGCAGCGCACGGCGTATCGGATCCTGGCCGGCCTCGAAGACCGGCGACCGCTGTTTAAGCAGAGCACGAAACGCAACCGTGATATCGCTTCTCGGTCGGCCGAGGTGTACGGCAAGCTGCATCCGATGCGGCCGGGGGAGTACCTGCTGATGGATACCACCCGCTTGGATGTGTTCGCGATGGATCCCTACACGTTGACGTGGGTGAACGCCGAGCTGACGGTGGCGATGGATTGGTACAGCCGCTGCGTCACCGGGTTGCGGCTGACCCCGGTGTCGACGAAATCCATTGACGCCGCCGCGGTGTTGTACGAGACGTTTCGGCCGCGACCGGCGGGGCGGGACTGGCCAGCTGAGGCCATGTGGCCCCCACGCGGGATCCCGCGTTCGGTGCTCGTCGAACAGGACGTTCTCGACCCGGGCAGTGTGCCGGCGGCGACTCCGGCGGTCGTGCCCGACACGTTGGTCGTCGATCACGGCAAAATCTATGTCAGCGCGCACCTCAATAGCGTGTGTCAGCGGTTGGGGATCTCGATCCAGCCGGCCCGGTTACGCCAACCCCGCGATAAGGGACCGGTGGAACGGTTCTTCTCCACACTGCGCGTGGGTCTGCTGCAGGAGCTGCCCGGCTATAAGGGGCAGGACATTTTCGCGCGCGGGGTGTCGCCGGAACAGGATGCCTGGTTCTACCTCGATGAGCTGGAAGCCGTCATCCGGGAGTGGATCGCCGTCATCTATCACCACAGCGCCCACGACAGTCTGACCGGGCTGGGAGTCCCGGGGCTGACGATGACCCCGGCGGAGATGTTCGCCCACGGGGTGGCACGCGCCGGCTACCTCGAGGTGCCGCGCGATCCCGATCTAGCCTATGAGTTTCTGCCGGTGGTGTGGCGCGTCATCCAGCATTACGGCATCGACGTGGGAACGCGCCGCTACAAAGGCGACATCGTCGCAGGGCGAGCGAAGGAGAAAAGCCCGTATCCGAACCAGAAGTGGCCGATCGCCTACAACGTCGACGACATCACCAAGGTGTACTTCCGCGACCACCGCACCCGCCACTGGCATCGGTTGGTGTGGGAGCACGCCGCCATGCTTGACGCCCCGATGAGCGAGGAAATCTTGCGTTTCGAGCGTACCTTGGCCAAAGCCCAGAACCGGTATGCCGATGACCCGCTGGCGATCACCAGCTTCCTGGAACGCCGCAAACTCACCGTCGCGAACTCGATGGCCGAGCGTCGCCGGGCACTGAGGGTGGCCCGCGAGCAGTCCACCCTCATCGGTGATCTAGACCCGCCACCGGACAGCGCCGAATTGAGCTCGGTCGCTAAAGCACTGAATCGCGAACCCGGCGAGCGGGCCCACGACGCCGGCGCTGATGCGTTCGTTGATGACCTCGACGAGGAACCCGGCGAACTCGATGACGCCGACGAGCCGCCGCTGGAGCATGGCAGCTTCTACGACGGTGTGCTGGAGGTGGAATGACCTCACCGAAGTCCTCAACACCGAAGCGGGGACCTGCCAGGCCGCCGCGGGGCAAATCAGACATCAGAAACCCTCGCGAGTATCTGGACAATCTCACCCTGGCCCGCAAGGAAGGGTGGCGCGACATGGTCGACGCACCTACCCTGGACCGGCCGGAAGCCCTGTCCCACAAACAACTACGTCATCTGGGTGCGGCCGCCAGAGAGGACTACAACGATCAACGCCGCCGCTGGCACGCCCAAATGGGCACGGTGATGACCGCCGAATGCCAATCCGTGCTGGATCAACTCGAAGACTTCGTGGCCTGCAACTGCCAGACCGGTGAGGACACCAAGCCGATGATCGCGCTCAGCGGGCTGCCCGGGCTGGGCAAGAGCACCGTCTCGCGGGTGTTCGGGAAACGTCTGCACCGCAGACATATCGAGCGTTATGGGGCTACGACACGCGCCGGAGATGAACGGTGGCCGGTGTGCCGGATCGGAATGACTGCCTCCACCGGCACCCGCGAGTTCAACGCGGCAATATGCGACTTCTACGCCCACCCGGGAGGGCAGCGGGCCAGCGCCCAACAACTGCTGCGGTACGCGCTCGATGATGTGTCCTCCTGTGAGACAAGGCTGCTCATCATCGATGACCTGCACTTCTTGCGGGGCCGCCGGGAACGCATGACCGATCTGAGTAACCAGTTCAAATACATCGCCAACGAGTTTCCCCTGACGGTGTTGCTCATCGGGATCGGCCTGCACGAGCGCAACGCGCTCCTCGATGACTGCAACGCCTACCGCGATCATGAGATGGAACAGCTGCTGCGCTGCACCACGCCGGTGGACATGTCACCGTTTATGGTCGGCACCGAAAAGCAACGACAGCGCTGGCGGGATTTACTGCTCACCCTCGAACAACGGCTGCTGCTGACTCAGAAGTATCCGGGCATGCTCGCCGATGACCTCTCCGATCAGTTGTTCGTGCGCAGCACCGGCCACATCGGCTCATTGATGGCGCTGATCCGATTGGCCTGCCAGAAAGCCATGCGCACCGGCACCGAGAAACTCACCGTCGATCTCCTCGACACTTGCCGCATCGACAGCGCCGCCGAACTCGGCCGCCGTGAACTACACGCCGCGTTTCGCGCCGGCAAGAAGACCACCCGGCTGCGCGCCTCGCCGAACCCGCCATGACCACCGTCCGCGCGCTACCCCTAATCACAAGACCTGCGCAGGGGGAGGCGCTGGATTCCTGGTTACACGCCATCGCGGTGCGCCACAACACGTCGCTCAACGCGCTGTATCGCCACATGGGCCTAGACACCGTTGCTGATCTGCGCACCCGCGTCACTGCTGGCTCGGTGAGCGAGGACGACGCGCAACGGATCGCCGCTGCAACAGGTCTCATGCCGATGCAGGTGCACGCGATGACGTTGGCGCACTACCTAGCGAGCGTGTCCTGGGCCCAGGAAGCGACAGCGGATCTGACCGCAACCACGCCGCGCCACCACGGCGGGTGGCGGTTCTGTCCGCACTGCCTGGGCGCCAGCGGGGGAACGTGGCTGCTGCAGTGGCGATTGATGTGGAGCTTTGCCTGCCTGCAGCATCGGTGCCTGTTGGCCGAATACTGCCCCCGCTGCGGCCGGCGCCAACGCGCGCCTCAACCCCTCAACGCCGCCCCACCGCGTCCGGTGCACTGTGCTCACCCCAGCCCTACGGCTGCCGGGAGAAACCGGCTCCGCTGCGACGCCGACCTGGCCGACACCCCGGTCACCATGCTGGAGGCTGGTCATCCCACTCTGCTCGTCCAACAGGTGCTGGTCGAGCTGCTCGCCGCCGATAGCGGACGATGTGGGCTCTACGCGCAGCATCCGACGCCAGTTCGGGACGTGCTGGCCGATATCCGCATCCTGGGCCGCGGCATCCTGTCGGCCACCGCCGGTCGCTATCTCGAGGACCTGCTGCCCGCCGAGCTGGCCGCACAATATCGACGCCAGCGGCATTCGGCCACCGCGCCGATGTCGTCGTCGGTCCTGACGTGCGCCGCGGCGATCACCGCGGCCGTCACCGTGCTCAGCAGGCCCGACCTGGGGTCAGCTGCTGCGCTGCTGGCGGCGCTGCCTGAAGAGGTGAGCCGTTACGTGCTGCATCGATGGACCTATCTCGACCTGCCGGCCGGGCCGTCGGCGAGCCCGGTGCTGCAGGCTCTGCATGTCACCGCACTCGGTGACCGCTTGAGCCCCGTTGCGCAGTTGCAGTGCCGCCTTGGCAGTGCCTTCCCGAGGCTGCACGCCACCGACGCGCAGCGGCAGCAGCGGCTGGTTCGGGCGCTGCCCACAGCATTGTGGCCGGGCTGGGCGTTGCGGTTGAGCCCGCCGGCGTTGGCCCATTCCAGCTCGCGGACGGTGCTGGCTGCCGCAGTTCTGCTGGTCGGCAGCGACCTGGACATCGCTGAGGCCGCCGCGTGTCTCGGCGGCGACCTGGGCCGCCTCAACGCCATCTACCTGCTGTGGCGGCTTAAAGAATCGCCGCACTGGCCCGCGATCCGCGACGCCCTCGCTGCCGTATCGGACTACCTTAGCGATGAGAGTGCACCCATCGACTACGCGCGGCGACGCGACCTGGACTACCGCGGTCTGCTCGCCCAGGACCAGTGGGACCGCATCTGCGCAAGCCTCGGCCACCAGAGATGCTCGGCAGCCCACCCACGCAGCTACCTGCAGCACCAGATCCGCGGCACCACCAAACCCCGCGCCGGCCCTGATGGCGCCGACACCGAGCTCAGGGAATTCCCGGGCCGACTCACCCCGCAGCTCAGCCGCGCCCTACACCGTCACGCAACGAAGTTCCTTGCAAACCAAGGCGTTCAGGACGAGCCGGTGGTGTGGGAACCCCCGACAAGCATCGTCGCCGGCCTGACGTTACCCGGTGTCGAGCTCGGCGATATCGATATCGCGGAGCTACACCGACTCATCCGGGTTGACCGCCGTACCATCGCCGCCACCAGCCAGCAGTTGGAAGTCAGCGCCGACCTCATTCGCTATGCACTCCAACAGCATCCCGCCCCGGCGCTGCCCCGGCCCCCACGTACACCGCGGATCGGCGCCCGGCGGCCCGGGAGGGTGTATCAGCAAGCCGCCGAAGCGCTGCCGCGGGAACGCCTCGTCGCCCTGTACAGCCAGGAGCAACGCAGCCTCGCCGACATCGCCGCCCTGACCGGTTTCAGCAAGCCCACCCTCTCGCAATTAATGCACGACTACGCAATTCCACTGCGACCGTCCGGGCCACGGCCGACTAAGCCGGTCGATCCTGACTGGCTCTACACCGAATACATCGTCCGCCAACGCTCGTGTGCAGACCTCGCGCGAGAACTCCACATCCGCTGCGGAGCGGTAGCCGCCCAAGCCGCCACCCTCGGAATGCCGGTACGCACCGTGACCCGACACACCGACGCCGAGCTACGGGACAACCCGAAGATCCCGGCCATCCTCATCCCGGCCCTGGCCGGCCACGGCGGCTGGGAACGGCTGCAGCGCTTCGCCGTGATCGCCCAGTTTTCGACCCTCACCGACGCCGGGAAACACCTCGGTAGGGGAGTTGCCGTCACCGGCCACCACATCTCACGCCTGGAAAAAGACTTCCGCGCCCGGCTTCTCATCCAGAAACCGCTGCGCTGCACCGACTTCGGCGAAGACGTGCTCGCGGCGGTGCACCGCCTGGCCGAACTCGGCGGTCCCTGACAACAGGTACTGGATTACCGCTGCGCGGTGGCGCTCGGATCGTCGACCACGATCTCGCTCACCGACACCCCGAGCGCCTCCGCAATGTCGTACACCCGCTCGATCAACACCCCACGCCGACCATGCTCCATCTGAATCAACTGATTCCGCGCCACCCCCGACTCCAACGCCAGACTCTCCTGCGACAACCCCCGCTCCAGCCGCAACGCTCGGATCCGTGCCCCCACCAACGCGCGGCGACGCTGCCACTGCTGAGCACGGTCGGGATCATCGGCAGGAAGTCGTGTCGGCACCCCCCAAGTAGTCACTGGCAGTACACAAAAGTCAGCCCACCAAGAGATACGTCAAGTAATGTACCGCTAGCAGTACACTGAGGTGTGGGCGCAGCGCGCAGCGTGAGTCAGGCGACACCGGCACGACCAGCCGTCGTGTCCGCGAGGCGACGCGCCACCTCCCTCTCGTCAGGGATGGACCGTAGCTTTCCGCTGCGGGTAGCGCCGATCGACGGCGAGGCGCTGGACTCCTGGCTCGACGCGATCGCCCGCCGCCATCACGTGCCACGCCGTGACGTCGTCGAACAATGCGCCATCACGCCTAACTCGTTTTACGGGGCATGGATGCGGTTGCTCAGCTCCGCGGACATCGAGGGTATCGCTCATGCAACCGGCTACGGCTCTGACGTCGTCGATGCTTTGGCGTTCACACGCACCGGCAGTGGTGCGGGTCCTCTCAGCGGTGCTCGAACGCTGCCTTCATCGGCCTGGGACTGGCGAGCCTCCTCGCGCTGGTGCCAGCAGTGTCTGACTGACTCCGAAGGCCGCTGGCTGCTCGCATGGCGACTCAACTGGATCTTCGCCTGCCC
>CAXEZH010000256.1:0-20376 GCA_964000695.1 uncultured Mycolicibacterium sp.
CCTCGTGGTGGTGGCCCTGTTCCTGTATGGGGCCGCCACCAACCCGGCTTACGGCTGGGCGACGTTCTTCGAGTATCTGTTCAACGAGCGGGTGCTGCTCGGGGTGTTCAACACCATCCAGCTGACCGTCTACTCGATGGCGATCGGCATCGTGCTCGGTGTCGCGCTCACCATCATGCGGATGTCGGGAAACCCGGTGATGAGCGCGGTGGCGTGGGTGTTCCTGTGGGTCTTCCGTGGAACGCCGGTGTACGTGCAGTTGGCGTTCTGGGGTTTGCTGCCGGTGATCTATCAGAACATCCAGCTCGGTGTGCCGTTCGGGCCCACGCTGGTGCAGTTCGATCTGCAGTCGTTCTCGTTCCCGTTCATGCTGGCGGTGCTCGGGCTGGCGCTCAACGAGGCGGCCTACATGGCCGAGATCGTGCGCGCCGGGATCACCTCGGTGCCCGAAGGGCAGCTGGAGGCATCTACGGCGCTGGGGATGTCCTGGTCGCTGGCCATGCGCCGTACCGTGTTGCCGCAGGCGATGCGGGTGATCATCCCGCCGACCGGCAACGAGGTCATCAGCCTGCTCAAGACGACCTCGCTGGTGACCGCGGTGCCTTACGCGTTTGACCTGTACAGCATCGCCACCCGCGAGATCGCCGCACGGATCTTCCAGCCCGTGCCGCTGCTAATGGTTGCTGCGGTGTGGTACCTGGCGATCACCAGTGTGTTGATGGTGGGCCAGTTCTATCTGGAGCGCTACTTCTCTCGTGGTGCGTCGCGGAAGTTGACCGACAAACAGCTCGAGGCGCTGGCCGAGGCGCAGGGGGGTGACGGGGCGTGACCGCAGCCGAATCAACCGCCCAGCCGATGGTCAAGGCCGAGTTGGTCTGCAAGAACTTCGGGGCGCTCAAAGTGCTCAAGGGCATCACCCTGGAGGTTCAGCGGGGACAGGTGCTGGTGCTGGTGGGCCCGTCGGGGTCGGGCAAGTCGACGTTCCTGCGGTGCATCAATCATCTCGAGACCGTCAATGCGGGCCGGCTCTACGTCGACGGCGACCTCGTCGGCTACAACGAGCGCGGGGGTCGGTTGTACGAGATGAAACCGCGTGAGGTTGCCAAACAGCGACGCGAAGTCGGGATGGTGTTCCAGCACTTCAACCTGTTTCCGCACCGGACCGCGCTGGGCAACGTGGTGGAGGCGCCGGTACAGGTCAAAGGCGTCAACAAGCGCGACGCCGTGCAACGCGGCACGGAACTGCTCGACCGGGTGGGGCTGGGCGACAAGGCGACCGCTTACCCGGCGCAGCTGTCCGGCGGGCAGCAGCAGCGCGTCGCCATCGCCCGCGCGCTGGCCATGGATCCGAAGCTGATGCTGTTCGACGAGCCCACCTCGGCGCTGGACCCCGAACTGGTGGGCGAAGTCCTTGCCGTGATGAAGAAGCTCGCCTCCGAGGGGATGACGATGATCGTTGTGACCCACGAGATGGGCTTCGCACGGGAAGTCGCCGACGAACTGGTGTTCATGGACGCCGGTGTCGTCGTCGAACGCGGAAACCCGCGCGAGGTGATGAGCAACCCCCAGCACGAACGGACGAAAGCGTTTCTCTCCAAGGTGATGTAGCGCCCGACCCGGCCGCGCCGCTGTGGCGGGCGGCTCAGGTGTTCCGGCTGCTCAGTTGCCTCTACGCACTGGGCTTCCAGTTCGCGATCAATACGGACCTCGATCACCCGCTGGCCGGCTGGCTGTTGTTCGGTGTCCTGATCGTGGTCAGCATCGTCTACGCCATCGCCTACCTGCGGGGCTTCGGCCGCCGCCCGGGCTGGGTGATCGTCGAGATCGTCGTGGTGCTGGCGTTGATGCTGTCCACCGAGGTGATCGCCGGTGATCAGTGGGTGGCCGACAACCAGTCCTGGCCGACGACGCTGTGGGCCACCAACGCCGTCATCTCCGCGGCGATCCAGTTCGGTCCGATCGCGGGCATGCTGACCGGCGTGGCCGTGATGGCCGCCGCCGCGGCGCTCAAGGGTTACGTCCACATCGATCTGGGCCGACACGCGACGCTGGTCATCGAGCTCGCTGTCGGGCTCGCGGTCGGCATGGCGGCCCAGACCGCGCGGCACGCTCACGCCGAACTGCAACGGGCGGTGCGGCTCTCGGCCGCGCTCGACGAACGTGAGCGACTCTCACGTCAGGTCCACGACGGGGCGATCCAGGTGCTGGCGCTGATGGCGCGGCGCGGACGCGAGATCGGGGGCGAGACAGGGCGGTTGGCCGAGCTGGCGGGCGAGCAGGAGCGGGCACTACGCCGGCTGGTCAGCTCGGCCGAGGCCGAACCGGCCGATCCCGGCACCGCCGACGTGGGGGCGCTGTTGCGCAGGCGCGCCTCCGACCGGGTGTCGGTGAGTGTGCCCGCCGAGCCGGTGTTGCTGGACGCCACCGTCGCCGGAGAGCTGATCGCCGCGGTCGGCAACGCCCTGGACAATTCCGAGAAGCACGCCGGGCCGGACACGCGTGCGTATGTTCTCCTGGAGGACCTCGGCGACGCCGTCACCGTCAGTGTTCGCGACGACGGAGTGGGCATCCCGGATGGTCGGCTCGCTGAAGCGGTCGCCGAGGGGCGGCTCGGGATCGCGAAATCTATTGTGGGAAGGATGAACTGGTTGGGCGGCCGGGCGGAGTTGAGCACGGGTGCCGGCGCGGGCACGGAATGGGAGCTCACGGTGCCCAGGACCGGGGGACCGGGTGACTGAGCGGCGCACGACGGTGATGGTGGTCGACGACCATCCGATCTGGCGCGACGCCGTCGCCCGTGACCTCGCCGACGACGGGTTCGATGTGGTCGCGACCGCCGACGGAGTGGCCTCGGCGAAACGGCGGGCCGCGGTCGTGCTGCCCGACGTGGTGCTGATGGACATGCGGCTGGTCGACGGCAGCGGGGCGCAGGCCACCGCCGAGGTGCTCGCGGTGTCTCCCTCGTCGAAGGTGCTGGTGCTGTCGGCCTCCGATGAGCGCGAGGACGTGCTGGATGCTGTGAAGGCCGGCGCGACGGGTTACCTGGTCAAGAGCGCGTCGAAGCAGGAACTCGACGACGCCGTGCGGGCCACCGCGCAGGGTCGTGCGGTGTTCACGCCGGGGCTGGCCGGGTTGGTGCTCGGTGAATACCGGCGGATCGCGCGTGACTCGGCGAGCCCGTCCGGCCCGCCGCGTCCGAGCCTGACCGAGCGCGAGACCGAGATCCTGCGGTTCGTGGCCAAGGGGCTGACAGCCAAGCAGATCGCCGAGCGGTTGTCGCTGAGCCACCGCACAGTGGAAAACCACGTTCAGGCGACATTCCGCAAGCTGCAGGTCGGCAACCGCGTCGAGCTGGCCCGCTACGCGATCGAACACGGCCTCGACGAGTAGTTGTACTCATCCGCCGGGCGCCCGATCGTTGCGAGGATGACGGTATGACCGAACCGCATGCCGTCGTGATCGCCCGGCTGTCGGCGAATTTCGCTGCGCTGTCGCGGCAGTTCGTCCAGGTGTCCAGTGACCTGGCGGAGCTCGAGCGGGTGCTGGCGGGCCGTCCAGGGCCCCTTCCTGCCCAGGAACCCCAGGCCGCTCCCGCGGTGCCGCCTGCCGCGTCCGCACCGACGCCGGCCGCGCCCCCGCCGCCGTGGCCCGGCTTTGCGCCGGTAGCCGCGCCGCCCCAGCCGGGCTTTTCGCCGGTGCCCGCCCCGCCGTACGGGCCGCACTACCCGCTGACGAACCCGTATCCGGCCGCTGCGCCGATACCGCCCGCAGCGAGGACACCGGCTCCGCCGCGGTCGCAAGGCTGGATCGGCAAGCTGCTCGCGGTCGCCGGGGTCGCGGTCACACTGATCGGTGTCGCGCTGCTGCTGGTACTGGCCGCGCAGGCGGGCCTTCTGCGGCCGGAATTCCGGGTCGGGGCGGGTGCGGTGCTGGCCGCGGCGTTGGTGGGCGCCGGATGGTGGCTCAACACCCGCCCCGGTGGCCGAGTGGGGGCCGTCTCCCTCGCCGCCACCGGCATCGCTGCGGCCTACATCGACGTGATCGCGGTGACCACCATCTACGGATGGGTCTCGGCCCCGGTCGGTCTGGTGGTGGCGGCAATCGTCGCCGGCACCGGACTCACGCTCGCACGGTGGTGGGACTCCCAGCACCTCGGGCTGCTCGTGCTGGTTCCGCTGATCGCCCTGGCTCCGGTCGTCACCGACGGCATCACGCTCTTGCTGGTCGGGTTCCTGCTCGCGCTGGCCGCCGTGTCGTTGCCGGTGCAGCTGGGCAAAGACTGGATCTGGCTGCACGCGGCCCGCATCACCGCCGCGTCCTTCCCGCTGCTCGTGGCGCTGGTCGTGCGGTACATCGATGCCCGCGACGATCTGTGGCTGGCCGGCGGCTGTGCGATCGCCGCGCTCATCGCGGTCGGGTCGGCGCTGATTCTGTTGCCGGGCACGACCCATCGCGCAGCGATGGCGGTGCTGACCGCCGCCGGGACGCTGCCCGTGCTGGCGGTGGGCCTAACTGTCGACCGGATCGCCGCCGCGCTGATGGCCGCGGCGTTGTCCGCCGCGATGCTGGCCATCGTGCTCTCCGGAGACAGGCTGCCCGGTGTGCCGGGTGCCGCGCGGCAGGTGTTCTCCGCCCTGTCGGCGGTGGCGGCACTGATCGCCGTCACCGTCGCGTTCGACGGACGCGTGGCCGGGCCCGTACTGCTCGCGCTGGCCGTGGTGGTGGCGGTGGCGGGTCGCCACGACACCACGGCGCGGTGGGCGGCGTTCGGCTTCACGATCGTCGGCGCCGGGGTTCATCTGAGCTACTCACCACTCTTCACGCTGCTCGAACCGGTGAAGACCAGTGCGGCCGCTGGTGTCTCGACGTTGGTGTCCAGCGTTCTGCTCGCATCGAGCGCGGTGGCGGTGCTGTGGTCATGGCGCAGCAGGGAGGCAGCGCTGTGGGTGGTCGCGGGTGGAGTGGTCGTCTACTCGGTCACGTCGTTCACCGTCACGGCGGGCACGATGATCGCCGGTGACAGCGCCGGCTTCTACGGAGGCCACATGGTCGCGACGATCTGCTGGATCGTGCTGGCCGCCGCGTTGTTCGGATACGCGGCCCGACGGTCCCGGGCCGAACGTTCTGTCCCGATCGGCGCGGGACTCGCGCTGGTCGCCGCCGCGGTGGCCAAGCTGTTCCTGTTCGACCTGGGCACGCTCGACGGCATCTTCCGTGTCGTGGTGTTCATCGTCGTCGGGTTGATCCTGCTGGGCATGGGCGCCGGATACGCCCGGTTGCTCGACAAGCAGGACAGACAGGATCACGAGAATGCCGTCGACGTGACGACCGACACCGGTTAAACTGGACTCAATCCAGAAAACTGGACGTTGGGAGAGATATGAGCACAACAGCGAACCGTCGCAGGACCGATGCCGAGATCAGTGGATTCCATGCCTCCCCGGCGCTGGCCGAATCCCTCCAGCGAGTGCTGGTGGACCTCATCGAGCTGCATCTGCAGGGCAAGCAGGCGCACTGGAACGTCGTCGGCACCAACTTCCGCGACCTGCACCTTCAACTCGACGAGGTGGTCGATTTCGCCCGCGAGGCCAGCGACACCGTGGCTGAGCGGCTGCGGGCGCTCGACGCCGTTCCGGACGGCCGCTCGGACACCGTGGCGTCGACCACGTCACTGCCGGACTTCCCGGCGTACGAACACAGCACCGGTGAGGTCGTCGACCTCGTCACCGCACGCGTCTACGCCGCGGTGGACACCATCCGGTCGGTGCACGACACCGTCGACGCCGAGGACCCCAGCACCGCCGACATCCTGCACCAGCTCATCGACGGCCTCGAGAAGCAGGCATGGCTGCTCAAGTCGGAGAACCGGAAGGTCTGAGTGGGCGGTGCCCGACGAGGTACCACGTGTGCATGGCGCCCTTGCCCTTGATGTCGACCACGCCGCGCTCCTCGAGCAGGAACCGGTGCCGCAGGCGGTCATAGACGTTGTCGGGCACCTGAATTCGGCCTTCGACGTCGGTGGTCTCCATGCGGGACGCGACGTTCACGGCGTCGCCCCAGACGTCGTAGAAGAACTTGCGGGCACCGACCACTCCGGCCACCACGGGGCCTGCGGCCATTCCGATGCGCAGCGGCACCTCCCGGCCCCACGGATCTTTGAGATCGGCCACGGCGTCGGCCATGTCGAGCGCCAGCGCTGCCAGCGCCTCGAGATGGTCGGACCGCGGCGTCGGGACGCCGCTGACCACCATGTACGAATCGCCGCTGGTCTTGACCTTCTCCAGGCCGTGCCGGTCGACCAACGCATCGAGGTCGGTGTAGAGCAGATCCAGGAACCGCACCAGGTCGGCCGGCGGCGTGTCGCTGGCGCGCTTGGTGTAGCCGGCGATGTCGGCGAACAGGATCGATGCGTCGTCGTATTTGTCGGCGATCACACTGCGTGACGGGTCCTTGAGCCGTTCGGCGATCGTCGTCGGCAAGATGTTGGCCAGCAACCGTTCGGAGCGTTCGTACTCGGCCTCCATCGCCGCCTCGGCGCGGTCGATCTCGCGCAGCGTGTACCAGATCGTGGCCACCACCATCACCGCCGAGCCCACCACCGAGCTGACGAAACCGACGGTCAGCGTCCACGGCGGACCCAACCCCCGGCTCTCCGGCACGGTCAGCTCCAGTGCGATGGTGAGCGCCCCGCCGGCGGCAGCGACCAGCGAGGCGAGCGCGATGCGTTCGATACCCAGAACCAGCACCATCAGCGATGCCGCGACCAGGAAATAGAACTGCAGACCGGACCCGGTGCCCACCGTGTAACACATGAAACCGACCGACGCGTAGGCGAACACCGCGAACGTCAGTGGCGCGACGAGCTCACCGTAGGGGCACAGCTTGGGAATGACCAGGAACACCAATGCGCACGCCACGTTCGCCACGCCCAGCCACCACAGCGCGCCGCCCAACGTCAGCTGCAGGGCGCCGAACGATGCCGTCACCGCCGCGGCGATCCAGCTGGCCAGTTTGAGCACCCGCACCCGGCGGGCCACCCGGTCGCTGTGATGCCGACTCGGCGACCAGGCGCGGCCCGTCAGGGCAACTTCGGGTACGCACATCGGCCGCACGCTGAGCACGGCCAAAGACTATCGCCCAGACGGCGACTAACCTGCAGGAATGACGCGTATCGCGTGCTGCCAACTCGACCCCGCCTTCGGCGATCTCGACGGCAACGACGAGCTGATCCGCGCAGCGCTGACCGACGCGGTCGCCGCCGGTGCCGACGTCGTGGTTCTGCCCGAGCTGGTGACGTCGGGTTACATGTTCACCGATGCCGCCGAGGCACGGACGGCGGCGTTGCCGGCGGACAGTCCCCGATTCGCGGAATGGGCTGCGTTGCTGGGCGATTCGATCGCGGTGCTGGGCTTCTGCGAACTCGGCACCGACGGGGGGCTGTACAACAGCGCCGCGGTGCTGCAGGCCGGCGGCGTCACCTCGGTGTACCGCAAGACCCACCTGTGGGACCGGGAGAAGCTGATCTTCACGCCAGGAGAGCAGCTGCCGCCGGTGCTCGAGACGCGTCACGGCGTGCTCGCGGTGATGGTCTGCTACGACCTGGAATTCGCGGAACTGACCCGCCTGGTGGCGGTGGCCGGCGCTGAGATGATCGTCGCGCCGGTGAACTGGCCGCAGTTCCCGCGTCCGGCCGGTGAGCACCCCGGCGAGGTGATCACCGCGATGTCCACCGCGCGGCTCAACCGGGTGGCCGTGGCCGTGTGTGACCGGGCTGGGGTGGAGCGCGGGCAGTCCTGGACCGGCGGCACCGTCATCGTCGATCCCGACGGCTGGATCGCCGCCGACGCGGGGCCGGGGGTGGGGACAGCGGTCGCCGACATCGATCTGGCGCGAACGCAAGACAAGAAGTTGACCGAACATGTCGACCTGCTGGCCGACCGCAGGCTCGACCTCTACGGCTGAGCTGGGGTTATCCGGTGCCCTCGGTGAGATTCGAACTCACACTGTACGGGTTTTGAATCCGTTTCCTCTGCCAGTTGGGATACGAGGGCATCGCACCGTGTCGGTGCGCGGCCTTTCACCATAGAGGATGCCCCCGCGCTCGCTCATCCGGCCCGGGAGCGCCACAATGTCCTCATGTCATCGCCTGGTGCGTCATCGACCGACGCCGTCCCCGCACGCCGCGTTCTCGTCGCCGAGGACGAGGCGCTCATCCGGCTCGACCTGGCGGAGATGCTGCGCGACGAGGGCTACGAGATCGTCGGCGAGGCCGGTGACGGTCAGGAGGCCGTCGACCTGGCCGAATCGCTGCGGCCGGACTTGGTGATCATGGACGTCAAGATGCCGCGGCGCGACGGCATCGACGCAGCCTCGGAGATCGCCGCCAAGCGGATCGCCCCGATCGTCATCCTGACCGCGTTCAGCCAGCGAGAGCTCGTGGAGCGTGCCCGCGATGCCGGCGCGATGGCCTACCTGGTCAAGCCGTTCAACATCTCCGACCTGATCCCGGCCATCGAGGTGGCAGTCAGCCGGTTCAGTGAGATCGCCGAGCTCGAGAAGGAGGTCGCCAACCTTTCGGACCGGCTGGAGACCCGCAAGCTGGTGGAACGCGCCAAAGGCCTGTTGCAGACCAAGCAGGGCATGACGGAGCCCGAGGCGTTCAAGTGGATCCAACGCGCGGCCATGGACCGCCGCACGACGATGAAGCGGGTGGCCGAAGTCGTCATGGAGACGCTGGATCCGCCGGCCGAGAGCGCGGAGAACGGCTCGACATAGCTCGAAGCCGGCCCTGTCCGGTTAAGAGTGCGTTTCCGAGGCGTGTTTCCGCACCGATGAGCGGCGCGGCGTACACGCCGCGTTGTCCAACATCACGCATCGGGGCTACTGGTTGGTTATGGTTTCCCGCGAAGCGTCGCCTCCCCGGCTGTCCAGGGTAGGGCCCCGGCGGCGCCGATCAACTCAGTGAACCGGAGGTGAAGCGTGCGAGGTCGCGTGGCACGGAGTGCATTTGCTCTCACAACTGCGGGTCTGGTGGTGCTCGGCCTGGCCGGCTGCAGCCAGTCGGCACCGGAACAGGATTCCGGCGATTCCGACCTGTCGATCGTCGAGCAGGTCCAGATCGACGAGAACGGCGCCGAGGTGCAGGCCGACGCCAGCGCCGACCCGGCGGATCCCGCCGGTGACGGCAGCGCCACCTGCCCACCCATCTCGATCGCGATGGCCGGCGCGCTCACCGGGCCTGATGCCGCCCTGGGCATCAACATCCGCAACGGCGTGCAGCTCGCGGTCGACAAGCACAACGAGGCCAATCCGGGTTGCCAGATCCAGCTGAAGACCTTCGACACCGAGGGTGACCCCCAGAAGGCCACCGCGATCGCCCCGCAGATCGTCGACGACCAGTACACCGTCGGTCTGGTGGGTCCGGCATTCTCCGGCGAGACCAAAGCCACGGGCGGCGTCTTCAACCAGGCCGGCCTGACCGCGGCGACCGCCTCGGCGACCAACGTCACACTCTCCGAACAGGGCTGGCGGACCTTCTTCCGCGGCTTGGCCAACGACGGCGTGCAGGGCCCGTCGGTCGCCAACTACATGAAGAACACCCTCGGCATGCAGAAGGTCTGCGTCGTCGACGACAGCACCGACTACGGTCTCGGTCTCGCCCAGGCGATCCGCGACACCCTCGGCCCGGTCGCCGACGCGGGCTGCAACATCTCGGTCAAGAAGGGCGACAAGGACTTCTCGGCGGCGGTGACCCAGATCGACGGTGTCGCACCCGACGGGGTGTTCTTCAGCGGCTATTACGCCGAAGCCGCGCCGTTCGTGCAGCAGCTGCGCGACGGCGGCGTCGAGACCACCTTCGTCACCGGTGACGGCGTCAAAGATCCTGAGTTCGTCAAGCAGGCCGGCCAGTCGGCGGCCGACGCGGTGATCTCGTGCCCGTGCGGCCCGGCCTCGGAGCAGTTCGCCCAGGAATACACCGACAAGTTCGGCCAGGCCCCGGGCACCTACAGCACCGAGGGCTACGACCTGGGCACCATCATGGTCAAGGCCGTCGACTCCGGCGCGATCACCCGCCCGGCCATGCTGGACTACTTCGCGAACTATGACGGGCAGGGTGTGGCCCGCCGCTACCAGTGGACCCCGGAGGGCGAGCTGACCACCAGTCTGATCTGGATGTACAAGGTCCAGTAGTCGACGAGGACGAAACGCGTCCGGAACAGCGAGGTTCCGGACGCGTTTTCGTCGCTCACCCGGTCTCCAGGAGCCCTCCCACGGATGATGCCCGACTGTCTCAACGAGTACGCCTGCCTCGCGGCGAACATCGACTTCAACGTCGACGGGCTCCGTAACGGGTTCTGGCAGTTGACCATCGACGGTTTGGCCTGGGGTGCCATCTACGCCCTGGTCGCGGTCGGTTACACGCTGGTCTACGGCGTGCTGAAGTTGATCAACTTCGCTCACGCCGAGATCTTCATGGTCGGCATGTTCGGCGCCTACTTCTGCCTGGACATGATCCTGGGCTTCACGCCGAGCGGCAACGACTACAACCTCGGCATCGGGCTGACCGTCTTCTACCTGTTGGTGGCCATGCTTTTCGCGATGGCCGTCTCAGGCACGGCGGCAGTCGGTCTGGAGGCGGTGGCATACCGTCCGCTGCGGCGGCGCAATGCCAGTCGGCTCTCGTTTCTGATCACCGCCATCGGTATGTCGTTCGTCCTGCAGGAGTTCGTCCACTTCATCCTGCCGAGCCTGATCGACGGCTACGGCGGCAGCAACGCCCAGCAGCCGATCATGTTGGTGGTTCCCGAAACCCAGTTCACGGTCTTCGGCGCCGACGTCAGCAACGTCACCCTCGTCATCATCGCCGCGGCACTGATGCTCGCGCTGCTGACCGACACGGCCATCAACCGCACCCGGTTGGGCCGCGGCATACGCGCGGTCGCCCAGGACCCCGCCACCGCGACGCTGATGGGGGTCTCGCGAGAACGAATCATCATGACCACCTTCCTCATCGGCGGTCTGCTGGCCGGCGCGGCGGCGCTGCTCTACACGTTGAAGGTGCCTCAGGGCATCATCTACTCCGGCGGCTTCCTGCTGGGCATCAAGGCGTTCTCGGCCGCGGTCCTCGGTGGCATCGGCAACCTGCGCGGCGCACTGCTCGGCGGACTGCTGCTCGGCGTCATGGAGAACTACGGACAGGCGCTGTTCGGTACGCAGTGGCGTGATGTCGTCGCGTTCGTGCTGCTGGTTCTGGTGCTGTTCTTCCGGCCCACCGGCATCCTGGGGGAGAGTCTGGGGAAGGCACGCGCATGAGTGTGGGGAAGAAGGGCGCCGGTAGTACAGGCCATGCCCTGCTGGCTCCCGGTGACGTGCTGCGGCGCTGGTGGGCCGATCGAACCCGGGTGCAGAAATGGGGCGCCGGCCTGTTGGCGTTCGGCGCGCTGGCACTGCTGCCGCTGTACACCCCGCACTTCCTGGACACCCCGGGCATCAGCTTCGGCGGCACGATGGCGCAGTTCGCGATGGTGGCGATCATCGCGATCGGCCTCAACGTCGTGGTCGGGCAGGCGGGGCTACTCGACCTGGGATACGTCGGCTTCTACGCTGTCGGCGCCTACACCGTCGCGCTGTTGACCAGTCCTGAGAGTCCCTGGAATCAGGTCGGCGTGTCGAAGTTCTTCAGCACCGACTGGGCGTGGCTGGCGTGTGTGCCGATCGCCATGGCGATCACGGCGCTGACCGGTTTGATTCTGGGCACCCCCACGCTGCGACTGCGCGGTGACTATCTGGCCATCGTCACGCTCGGGTTCGGCGAGATCATCCGTCTGATGGCCGACAACCTCTCCGACATCACCAACGGCCCGCGCGGACTCAATCAGGTTGCCTACCCCCGCCTCGGTACGTCCGAAGAGCTCCCCAACGGCGTGTTCTCCAGCGCCAACTCCTCGGGCGACGCCAACTACGGCACATGGTGGTTCTGGCTGGGCCTGGCGTTGATCGTCGGCATCCTGCTGCTCGTCGGCAACCTGGAGCGCAGCCGGGTCGGGCGGGCCTGGATCGCGGTGCGCGAGGACGAGGACGCCGCCGAGATCATGGGTGTGCCGACGTTCCGGTTCAAGCTCTGGGCGTTCGTGATCGGCGCCGCGGTGGGCGGGTTGTCGGGCGCGTTGTACGCGGGCCAGGTGCAGTACGTGGCGCCGCCGACGTTCAACATCATCAACTCGATGCTGTTCCTGTGCGCGGTGGTGCTGGGCGGGCAGGGCAACAAACTGGGCGTGGTGTTCGGGGCGTTCGTGATCGTGTACCTGCCCAACCGGTTGCTCGGCGTGGAACTGTTCGGCATCAACCTCGGCGACCTGAAGTATCTGTTCTTCGGGCTGGCGCTGGTGGTGCTGATGATCTTCCGGCCCCAGGGACTGTTCCCGGTGCGAGCCCAACTGCTGGCCTACGGCAAGAGCGCGCGCAAGCTGTTGCGCGGCGCGGACGAGCAGGCACCGGTATGACCGACCCGCATCCGGATCCCGAACAGGCCGCGCTGCACCGCGACGTGCATGCCGCCGCGGGCGAAGTACTGTTGCGCACCGAGGATCTGAC
This sequence comes from uncultured Mycolicibacterium sp., assembly GCA_964000695.1. GTDB lineage: Bacteria > Actinomycetota > Actinomycetes > Mycobacteriales > Mycobacteriaceae > Mycobacterium. The sequence goes on from CAXEZH010000256.1 coordinate 12,595, forward strand.
GGTCAAGTTCGGCGGGCTGACCGCGCTGGACTCGCTGACCTTCGACATCCGGCGCGGCGAGATCCTCGGGCTCATCGGCCCCAACGGTGCCGGCAAGACGACCTGTTTCAACGCCGTCACCGGCGTGTACCGGCCGACATCGGGCACGGTCCTGTTCGACGGCGCGCCGCTGGGCACCGTCAAACGCCACCAGATCACCCGCAAGGGCATCGCGCGCACGTTCCAGAACATCCGGTTGTGGGGCGAGATGACCGCGCTGGAGAACGTGGTCGTCGGTACCGACGCCCGGCACAAGACGTCGGTACCCGGTGCGTTGTTCCGCAGCGCGCGCCACCGCCGCGAAGAGCGCGATGCGATCGAACGCGCCACGGCCCTGCTGCAATTCGTCGGCATCGCCCACCGCGGCGAGGAGAAGGCCAAGAACCTGCCCTACGGTGACCAACGCCGCCTCGAGATCGCCCGTGCGCTGGCCACCGAGCCGAAGTTGCTCTGTCTCGACGAGCCCGCTGCCGGTTTCAACCCGAGCGAGAAGTCCGCGTTGATCGACTTGATCCGCAAGATCCGCGACGACGGCTATACCGTGCTGCTGATCGAACACGACATGAGGTTGGTGATGGGCGTGACCGACCGGATCGTCGTGCTGGAGTTCGGCCGCAAGATCGCCGACGGTCTGCCCGCCGACATCCGTGAGGATCCCGCGGTCGTCGCCGCCTACCTGGGGGTACCTGATGACGAACTCCACTGAAACGCCGCGCCGGGTGCTGCTGGAGGTGCGTGACGTCGTCGCGCACTACGGACGGATCCAGGCGCTACACGGGGTGTCGCTGGTGGTGCACGAAGGCGAGCTGGTCACGCTGCTGGGTTCCAACGGCGCCGGGAAAACCACCATCATGCGTGCCATTTCGGGTCTGCTGCCGCTGACGTCGGGCTCGGTGTGGTTCGACGGCCGTGACGTCTCGCGGGTCAAGGCCCATCGGCGTGTCTCCGACGGGTTGATCCAGGCGCCTGAGGGGCGGGGCGTGTTTCCCGGTATGACGGTGACCGAGAATCTCGAAATGGGTTGCTACGGTCGGAAATTCGAGTCTCGCGCTGCGCACCGGGAACGGCAGGACTGGGTGTTCGAGACGTTCCCGCGACTGGCTGAACGCCGAAACCAGATGGGCGGCACGCTGTCCGGGGGCGAGCAGCAGATGCTGGCGATCGGCCGAGCGTTGATGGCGCGGCCCAAGGTGCTGCTGCTCGACGAGCCCTCGATGGGTTTGGCGCCGATGGTGATCTCCCAGATCTTCAAGATCATCGCCGAGATCAATTCGACCGGTACCACGGTGCTCCTCGTCGAGCAGAACGCGCAGCAGGCGTTGAGCCGCTCGGACCGGGCCTACATCCTCGAAACGGGGGAGATCACCCGCACCGGGAATGCCCGGGATCTGTTGGCCGACGACAGCATTCGCGCCGCATACCTCGGCGTGGCATAACCCGGCGATCCGCGCGAGCCCCATCACCGCGAGCCCGCGGGTCTGCACGCTTCTGCGCGGCGTGTCGCGGCACTCTGCGCGCCTTCGTCGCCGCCGAGTGCGCTCAATCGATACGGAAGCGCTTGATGCGGGCGGTGGTGCCGGCGACCAACGTGATCCGGGCGCGCGGCAGGCCGAGGTGTTCGGCGAGCACGCGCAGCACTGCCGCGTTGGCCTTGCCGTCGACCGCCCGTTCGCGCACATAGATGGTCAGCGCACCGTCGGGCCCGGTCTGCACGAGCGGTCCTTTCGCGCTGCCGGGCTTCACCCGCACGGTGACGATGTCGCCCATAGGCTGCATTGCACCGCGAGGGAGCGCGAAATGCACGCCGCGCGGGGCGTGTCGCCGGACAAACACGCACGCTCGCGGGGCGTGTCGCCGGACAAGCGCGCCCCGGTCTGATTGCGCGCTCAGCGCGCCCCGGTCTGATTGCGCGCTCAGCGCGCGACCACGACCGAGGAGCCGTGTCCGAACAGGCCTTGGTTGGCGGTGATGCCGACGGTGGCGCCTTCGACTTGGCGGCCGGTGGCCTGGCCCTTGAGTTGCCAGGTCAGTTCGCACACCTGGGCGATGGCCTGGGCGGGGATGGCCTCGCCGAACGAGGCCAGCCCGCCTGAGGGGTTGACCGGTATGCGGCCGCCCACGGCGGTGGCGCCGCTGCGCAGCAGTTGCTCGGCGTCGCCCTTGGGGCACAGGCCGAGGTGTTCGTACCAGTCGAGTTCCAGTGCGGTGGACAGGTCGTAGACCTCGGCCAGGCTCAGGTCTTCGGGTCCGATGCCGGCCTCGGCGTAGGCGGCGTCGAGGATCTGGTCTTTGAAGACCCGTTCGGGGGCGTTGACCACCGCGGTGGAATCGGTGGCGATGTCGGGCAGCTCGGGCAGGTGCTGGGGATACTGCGGGGACTGCAGGCTGACCGCGCGCACCGACGGGACGCCGGTGACCGAGCCGAGGTGTTTCTCGGCGAAGCTCTTGCTGGCCACGATCAGTGCGGCCGCGCCGTCGGAGGTGGCGCAGATGTCCAGCAGCCGCAGCGGGTCGGAGACGACGGGGCTGGCCAGGACGTCCTCGACGGTGGCTTCCTTGCGGTAGCGGGCGTTGGGGTTGTTGAGGCCGTGGCGCGCGTTTTTGACCTTGACCTGGGCGAAATCGTCCAGGGTGGCGCCGTAGAGGTCCATGCGCCGGCGTGCGAGCAGGGCGAAGTAGACGGTGTTGGTGGCCCCGATCAGGTGGAAGCGCTGCCAGTCGGGGTCGTTGCGGCGTTCCCCGCCGACGGGGGCGAAGAAGCCTTTGGGGGTGGTGTCGGCGCCGATGACCAGCGCGACGTCGCAGAGACCGGCCAGGATCTGGGCGCGTGCGCTCTGCAGGGCTTGTGATCCGCTGGCGCACGCGGCGTAGCTGGAGGTGACCGGGACCCCGTTCCAGCCCAGCTTCTGGGCGAAGGTCGCCCCGGCCACGAAGCCGGGGTAGCCGTTGCGGATGGTGTCCGCGCCGGCGACGAGCTGGATCTGGCGCCAGTCCAGGCCGGCCTCGGCCAGTGCGGCGCGGGCGGCCACGACACCGTATTCGGTGAAGTCGCGTCCCCACTTACCCCACGGGTGCATGCCCGCACCCAGGATGTACACCGGTTCGGGAGTTGTCATCGTGCGATCCTCCAGGCGTGAACGATGCGTTCGACGCCGTCGTCGTCGACGTAGAGCGGCATCGTGGTCAGTTCCATGTCCATGCCGACCTTCAGGTCGGCGGCCAGGGTGCCCTCGACGACCTTGCCGAGCACGATCAAGCCCTCGTCGGCCAGTTCGACCGCGGCGACGGCGAAGGGTTCGAACGGGTCCGGGGACGGATACGGCGGGGGCGGGGCGTAGCGGTTCTCGGTGTAGCTCCACAGCTTTCCGCGCCGCGACAACGGCACCTGGGCCAGGTCATCGCCGTCGCAGGCCGGGTTGGGGCAGTTGTTGGCACGCGGCGGGAAAACATAGGTCCCACACTTGTTGCACTTGCCGCCGATCAGATAGGCGCCGCCGTCACCGTCGGTGGCGAACCAGCCGTCGATCGCAGGGAGAGTTGAAGCTGACACGCGGTCAGCGTACCCAGTCGAGCGAGATAACTGAAACGTGTTCCAGTTTCAGCCGGCGGCGGCGTCGAGCAGGATCTGCAGCAGCTCCCCGGGGTTATCGCGCATCAGGTTGTGCCCACCGGCCAGTTCGTGGACGGTCCAGCCCGCCTCGTTGCGGACGCGGTCATAGGACGGGCGCAGCGGCGAGTCGCCAGGCCAGCCGAGCGCATAGACGAAGTGCCGGGTGCCGATGCCGTCCATCCGACCAGTCAGTCGGATGCGCTGCAAGAACGACACCACTGGATGCGGGGTCGCGCGCGGGTCGAAGAACGGCAGCGGTCGAACTCCGTAGCCGGAGTCGTCGAGGTCGAGGTACCACCGCCGTTCGTCGTCGTTGACGATGTCCCAGCACGACTCGCCGTCTCGGGGTACCAGGGCGTCGAGGTAGACCAGCGACCGTACGCGGTCGGGGATGCGGTCGGCGACCGCGGTGATCACCATTCCGCCGTAGCTGTGCCCGACCATGACGATGTCAGAGTCGTGGGGATTCGCCTCGATCGCGGAGAGCACGTCGGTGATGTGGGTGTCCAGGTTGACGCCGGCGTGAGCCAGGTGCGCCCTCTCGGCTACGCCGGACAGGGTGTGTCCGGTTACCCGGTGTCCGCGCGAGCGCAGCGCGGCGGCGAGTTCGTCGAAGCACCACGCGCCATGGCAGGCGCCCGGGACAAGGTGGTAGTGGGTCATGTCAGCCTCCTTTCCTCTCCACCGTCAGCCGTTTCGATTCATAAGTCCAATACCGATCAGTGATGCCATTCATAATCAATGCTTATGGAATTTCGTCAGCTCGAGTACTTCATCGCCGTGGCCGAGGAGCGCAGCTTCACGCGCGCGGCGGAACGGCAGTTCGTGGCGCAGCCCGCGGTCAGTGCGCAGATCTCACGGTTGGAGCGCCGCGTCGGGCAGCCACTGTTCGAACGGTCCACCCGCGAGGTCCGGTTGACGCCGGCGGGCGCGGCACTGTTGCCGCACGCCCGGGCCGCCCTCGCCGCGGTGGCCGCGGGGCAGGGGGCGATCGACGACGTGGCGAACCTGGTCCGGGGCTCGGTGGCGGTGGGCACCGTGACGTTGCATCCAGTGGATCTCGCCCGTGTCCTGGCCGACTTCCATGCCGATTTCCCGGCCGTCGAGGTCACGCTGAGTGCAGCTAATTCCGACGTGCTCCTCGACCGGCTGATCACGGGCCGCCTCGACGTCGCGATCGTCTCGATCGGCGTCGACGAACATCCCCCGGGCCTGGATGTCACACCCATCACCGACGAGTCACTCTGGGCGGTGGTGTCGATGGATCACCCGCTGAGCAGACGAAATGTGTTGTCGCTGAGTCGGTTGTGCGAGCATCCAGTGATCTCCCTGCCACGCGGGTCCGGACTGCGGACGCGCCTGGACGCCGCCGCCGCGGCCGCCGGTCTGCACCCGCGGGTGGCGTTCGAGGCGACGAACCCCGCGGAGCTGGCTGATCTCGCCCGGCACGGTCTGGGGGTGGCCATCGTGCCTGAGTCGATGGCGCGCAACAGCGCTGCACTTCATCCGTTGCGGCTCGATCCCCAGCTGCGGGGCCGCCTGGTCTGGGCCTGGCGTCACGACATGACAAGTCCGGCGGCGCGCCGGTTCGGTGAACGAGCGGTCGCTGCCGGCGGCGCGCGGTAGTGACCTCCGCGCTGTCGGCGCCGGTGCCTAGAGTGAACCCGTGAGCCCCGCCAAGACCGCTTCGGAGTCCAAGCCCCCCACCGCGGAGCCCGGTCAGTCCGACAAGCCGACGCTGATGCTGCTCGACGGGAACTCCCTGGCTTTTCGGGCCTTCTATGCGCTGCCCGCGGAGAACTTCAAGACCCAGGGCGGTCTGACCACCAACGCCGTCTACGGCTTCACCGCGATGCTGATCAATCTGTTGCGCGACGAGCAACCCAGCCACATCGCCGCCGCCTTCGATGTGTCCCGGCAGACGTTTCGGCTGGAGAAGTACCCGGAGTACAAGGCCGGGCGGTCCGCGACCCCGGATGAATTCCGCGGCCAGATCGACATCACCAAGGAGGTGCTGGGCGCGCTGGGCATCACGGTGCTCGCCGAGCCCGGGTTCGAGGCCGACGACGTCATCGCCACGCTGGCGACCCAGGCGCAGGGGGAGGGGTACCGCGTGCTGGTGGTCACCGGCGACCGTGACTCGCTGCAACTGGTCAACGACGACATCACCGTTCTGTATCCGCGCAAGGGGGTCAGTGAGCTGACCCGGTTCACCCCGGAAGCGGTGGTGGAGAAGTACGGCCTCACCCCGGCGCAGTACCCCGATTTCGCGGCGTTGCGGGGCGACCCGAGCGACAACCTGCCCGGCATTCCCGGGGTAGGCGAGAAGACGGCGACGAAGTGGATCGCCGAGTACGGCACGCTGCAGGGCCTGGTCGACAATGTCGACAAGGTCAAGGGCAAGGTCGGCGACAACCTGCGCGCGCATCTGTCCAGCGTCGTGCTCAATCGCGAACTCACCGACCTGGTTCGCGACGTCCCGCTGGCGCAGACCCCGGACACCCTGCGAATGCTCCCGTGGAACCGTGACCAGATCCACCGGCTGTTCGACGATCTCGAGTTCCGGGTGTTACGCGACCGACTGTTCGACACGCTGGCTTCAGCTGACCCGGAAGTCGACGAGGGCTTCGATGTCCGCGGCGGCGCGCTCGAGCAAGGAACGCTGGCCGGGTGGTTGGCCCAGTACAACCGCGGCGAGCGCTTCGGCCTGGCCGTCGTCGGCAATCATCTCGCCTTCGACAGCGACGCCACCGCGCTCGCCCTTGTCGCCCCCGACGGTGACGGCCGTTATCTCGATACCGCCACACTGCATCCCGACGACGAGGCGGCGCTGGCGTCCTGGTTGGCCGACTCCGCGGTGCCGAAGGCCCTGCACGAAGCCAAGCTGGCGATGCACGATGTGCAGGGCCGGGGCTGGACGTTGGCCGGGGTCACCTCGGACACCGCGCTGGCGGCCTACCTGGTGCGGCCCGGACAACGCAGCTTCGCCCTCGACGATCTCTCGCTGCGCTACCTCAAGCGTGAGTTGCGCGCAGAAAACCCAGAACAGCAACAGCTTTCGCTGCTCGACGACAGCGACGGCGTCGACGACCAGGCCGTTCAGACGCTGCTGTTGCGCGCCAACGCGGTGCGCGACCTGGCCGACGCCCTCGACGAGGAGTTGGAGCGCATCGACTCCTCGGCGCTGCTGGGCAGCATGGAATTGCCCGTGCAGTGCGTGCTGGCCGAACTCGAGACCGCCGGCATCGCGGTGGACCTGCAAAAGCTCTCAGGGCTGCAGAGTGAGTTCGGCGATCAGATCCGCGACGCCGCGGAGGCGGCCTACGCGGTCATCGGCAAGCAGATCAACCTGGGCTCGCCCAAGCAGCTACAGGTGGTGTTGTTCGACGAGTTGGAGATGCCCAAGACGAAACGCACCAAGACCGGCTACACCACCGACGCCGACGCGTTGCAGGGTCTTTTCGAAAAGACCGGACACCCGTTCCTGCAACACCTGCTGGCCCATCGGGACGCGACCCGGCTGAAGGTGACAGTCGACGGGTTGCTCAACGCGGTGGCTTCCGACGGACGCATCCACACCACGTTCAACCAGACGATTGCGGCCACCGGACGGTTGTCGTCGACGGAGCCGAACCTGCAGAACATCCCGATCCGCACCGAGGCCGGCAGGCGGATCCGGGATGCCTTCGTCGTGGGCGGTGACTCGACCTACACCGAACTGATGACCGCGGATTACAGCCAGATCGAGATGCGCATCATGGCGCACCTGTCCGGGGACGAGGGTTTGATCGAGGCGTTCAACACCGGCGAGGACCTGCACTCGTTCGTCGCCTCGCGGGCCTTCTCCGTTCCCCTCGACGAGGTCACCGCCGAACTGCGGCGTCGGGTCAAGGCGATGTCCTACGGGCTGGCCTACGGATTGAGCGCCTACGGGCTGGCTCAACAGCTCAAGATCTCCTCGGAAGAGGCCAAGGTGCAGATGGAGCAGTACTTCGACCGGTTCGGTGGGGTGCGCGACTATCTGCGTGACGTGGTCGATCAGGCCCGCAAAGACGGCTACACCTCGACGGTTTTCGGCCGCAGGCGTTACCTGCCCGAACTCGACAGCAGCAACCGCAACGTCCGCGAGGCCG
>CAXEZH010000257.1:0-6600 GCA_964000695.1 uncultured Mycolicibacterium sp.
AGGTCTCCCTCAGCAGCTCACTGACGAGTACCGATCGGTCACCGGCGGGATTGCGCTGTTTGAGCAGCAGTCCCCCGCTGCGGGGCCCGCGCAGCGGAATCAGCCAGAATGTGCCGTCGCGCATGACCGCCGTCACGGCGTCGGAGGGGAACCGGGCCGCCGCCAGCGCCGCATCGAGACGCAGATATCCGTCCGCGGTGAACTCGACGGTCGCCTCGGCCCGCCCGGCCGGGCGCAGCGGCGCCAGGAAGTCCCGCTCGACGATGTCGATGACCTGCTCCATCGCCGCGGCGACCGGCCCGGAGAGGTCAGCACCCATGTCGACGCCGGCGACCTCGACGAGAAAGACCGTGATGTCACTCGGGCAGTCTTCGGCGAGCGCCCAGCGCGCGAACGCGATCGCGTGATCCCAGCGAAACGAATGGGTGTGCAGACCCTGCAGCGGCGGAAGTTCGGCGAATTCCTCACCGGGTACGCGGAAGACCGTGCCCGGCGCCGATCCGGTGGCCGCGGCATCGACGATGACCACCCTGGCGGCCCCGCGCATCTGGAACGCCACGTCCATGCCTGCCGTGCCGCCGTCGACCAACTTCGCGCCGTCGGGTACGCCGCGCTCCCAGAGGTGACGGACCAGCACCGGCCCCACCCCGTCGTCGCCGCGCAGCAGGTTGCCGCACCCGATGATCACGACGTCGCAACCCGGCGGCTGGAGGGTAGCCGCCGGGTTGCTGGTCGTGGGGTTCACCCGTGGTGAGGGCAGCTCACACCATCCCGTTGATGACGAACTTGTTCAGCTCGCGCCCGGTCTTGCCGTCGTAGGCGTGCACCGTGCACACCAGGCACGAGTCGAAGCTGCGGGCCACGTGACCGAGCTCGACCGGATCCTCGGCGTCGACGATCGGCGAACCGACCAGGGCCCGTTCGATGGGGCCCAGCGTCTCGGACCCGTCGCGCGGCCCGATGTTCCACGCGGTCGGGGTGACGACCTGATAGTTCTTGATCTTGGAGTCCTCGATGACGATCCAGTCCGACAGCGAGCCGCGAGCCGCCTCGGTGGAGCCGAACCCGCGGCCCTCGGCGTATTCGGTGGGCTTGGTGTAGAAGCTGTCCTTGAGTTCGAGGGCGTCCAGCCACTGCCGGGTCCACTTGTAGTATTTCGGCGCCTCGTGCATGCGGGCCAGCTGCCGCACCATGACCGACGGCCCGATCGTGTTGTAGATGTCGCCGAACAGTGGGTCGTTGTCCTGGTGCGGCGCGGGGTTGGGGCCGGCCGCGGCCATCCGCCGGGCCAGCGGGCCGGCCTCCAGCGGGATGTTGCCCAGATCGCCGACGGCGTAGCGCGGCGACTTCGCCCAGCTGTACTTACCCTGCTTGCGACCCTGCTCGGGGTCGATCGGGATGGTCTCACCGTCGAATGGGTGCAGCGGCCGGTCCCCCTGGTAGAAGGAGTGCGTCACGTCCTCGCGGACGTTGGCCTGGTCGAATTCGTAGTACCGGCCGTCGGCGTACACCCCGGAGCGCCCGATCAGTGCCGCGTTGCGCCCGTCGATGGTGGGATTCTCGTACAGCGTCGGGTCGAAATAGGTGCCGGTGGCCAGATAGTTGCCGACACCCTGGCCGTACTTGTCCAGTCCGACGTCGAGGCAATAGCGAATGAAGAAGCCGCAGTCGCTGTTGTACTGGGCCTCGTTCTCGTCCACCCAGGCCAGCACGTCGTTCCACGTCTTGTTCTCCAGCCACCGGTCCACCGAGCAGCCCAGCCACTGACCTTCCAGCCAGGCGTCGTTCCAGTGCTCGAGGATCGCGATCGATCGGGTCACGTCCGACAGCGTGGGCGCGCACATCACTCCGCCGGGCACCATGAAGCTGGAGTGGGGCCACTGCCCGCCGAAGATCGCATACACCTCGACCGGTTTGCCCGACAGGACCACGCCCGGCTGGTAACTCGTGCCGACGTAGGGCGCGAACCGGCGCACCGCTTCGTCGTACAGCGACGACTTCGCATAGTTCTTGTTGGTCAGGTCGATCGCGAACAGCGCGTAGAAGTACCGCGGGATGGACTGCAGCGTCTCGCATGCCTGGCCGATGTTGCGGACCAGCGTGGCATTGGGTGGCATGTGGGTGCGCCACGCCGTGTCGAGGGCATACGCCGACTTGTAGAGGTGGCTGCCGCCGCAGATGCCGCAGATGCGCGGGCACACCACCAGTCCGGCCTGAGGGTCCTTGCCGCGCAGGATGATCTCGAAGCCGCGGAACATCGCCGCCTCGGTCCACGCCGAGGTGACCACACCGTCTTCGATGGTGACGCGGACGTCGAGATCACCCTCGACGCGCCCCAATGGGCTGACGAAGAGGTCGAGCTGATCGGTCATGCCAGGAGTCCTTTCTGTTCGAGCCCATCCGGTCTCAAACGACGAACATGTCTTCTTTGGACCACTGCGGCGCCGCGATCCGGGCCGCCGCCGCCAGGCCCATGTACGTGAGGTGGTCGGTTCCCTCCGGCACTTCCTTGGGGATCATCCCGCTGACCTTCTGGGTCTTGAACAGGGTGCCCGGCGCGAGGTCGAAGTGCGGGAACTCCGGTTCCGTGCAGCCGATGCACGGCATGCCCGCGCGGGTCTTGCTGCTCTGGCGGTTCCACAGGATGCGGTTGCACGGCGAGTGCGTCATCGGTCCCCGGCAGCCGAATTCGTAGAACAGGCAGCCGGTTCGGGTGCCCTCGCCGAACGACATCGTGGACTGTTTGTATTCGAAGAACTGCACCCGGGTGCAGCCGGTCTGGGTGAACGTCTTGAAGAACGTCTCCGGACGGTGCAGGTCATCGAGCGTGATGTCACCGGCGCGGCCCGTGGCGAGTGCAACGAGAATCTGGGTGATCCAGTCCGGGTGGGCAGGGCAACCGGGAATGTTGATCACCGGCAAGCCCATCTTGGATCGGAAATCCGGCCCCAGGAAGCCGCCCTTCTCCCGCTTGTGGAACTGCAGACCGGTGGACCCCGAGGGATTGGGTTCCATCGCCGGGATGCCGCCCCAGCATGCGCAGTCTCCGATCGCGACCACGATCTGCGCGGCGGCGGCCAGATCGGTGACCCAGTCCTTCATCGGCCGGTCTGCGAACATGTCCGTACGCCCGTCGTAGGCCTCCATGACCGACCCCTCGAAGACGAAGATGTCCAGGGGCCGCTCACCCTTGGCGCAGTCCCAGAAGACTTTTTGGGCGTTCTTGCCCAACTCCAGACCCAGAGACGGATGCCACACCAGGTCGAGACCGAAGTCGACGATCAGGTCGACCACGTTGGGCTCGTCGGCGTTGAGAAACGACATCGTGTTGCCGCTGCACGCGCCGCCCTGGAACCAGAGCACCGATGCCATGGAGACTCCTCTCGACTCACCGGGGGCGTCGTCCTCCGGTGCGGTTGGCTGTCAATTCTTTTGTCGGGGGGCCACTTACGTGACCAGGAAGCTCAGACCTTGCGGCCGAAGGCGCGGGCGACCTCGATCAGGTACGCCAGCCCGCGCGTCACGTCGGGGTCTTTGGCGGCACCGCGCAGGGTCGACCAGAGCCCGCGCAGCCCACGGGGCGCGGCAGGCACAGATGCGCGCGCTGAAACCAGCGCATCTCCCAGGGCCGCAACGACCTCGGCGCCCCTGGGGTCGGTCAGTGACGAGCTCAGCAGCGTGTTGATCGCCGGGGTGGCCTTGACCAGTCCACCGGTGAGCACAGCCAGGCTGGCCGACAATTCGGTCAGGTCGACCTCGCGCAGCGCGGCCAGGCCGGGGATCTGCTCGCTGGAGCCGCTGAGCTCCCCCCACGCGGAGGTGAGATTCGCGGTGATGTCATCACCGCGGCGGACGAATCCGTCCAGGCCGCTGACCAGCACCGCCAGCAGGTCGGCGTGGTCGAGCAACGTCGTCAGCGCCTCGGCGACACGCGGATCATCGAGACGTTCGCGCACGGCGTCGGCGGGACCGGCACCGTTCACCGAATCCAGGACGGGTGTTGTTGCCTGACCGCTGGCGCCCATCCGATACCTCCCGGGGCGGGATCCCCTGCTGCGCGGGGGATGTGGCTGTTGCGCCCAACGTACTGCGCGGGCGGCGCCGTGCCTATCGCTTTCGCGCAACAGCTATCAGGATTGCGCAGAGATGGTTACGCTGAAACGAGCCCGTCCGTCAGGAGCCTTGTGTTGCCGCCTCGAATTCGGTTCCCCGCCACCAAAGTTAGCCTTCCCTATTTTCGGCTGCGGACGCGGTCGCACCGATGTCTCGGTTGACGCGGCTGGGCTACATCGACATCCGCCGGACCAGCGATCCGGTGCGCCGCAAGGTACGCTCGCGCGGAGTGCCTCCGGCGCTGACCGCCCATGAGATCTTCTACACCGAAGATGTGGGCAAAGCCGCCCGGCTGCTCGGGCGGGCGTTGACGCCGCTGACACTGACGGTCGACCCCGCCGATGCCAGCGGCTTCGCGGCGACCATGCACGGGGTGCGGCTGCGCAATGTCAGCATGCTCTACCTGGACCTGCACGCGCCGGCCACCATCGACATCCCCGAATCCGGTCGGTACTACGCGGTGCACATGCCGCTCAACGGGGTTGCCACCGTTCACCATCCGACGGCGACCTTCCAGGCGAACACGATGCGCTCGCTGGTCTCCAGCCCGGGCACACCGTTACGGATCGAGCTGGGGCTCGACGCCCCGCAGCTGTTGATCCGCATCGAGCAGCAGGCGATGACCGCCCACGTCACCCGGCTGATCGGCCGCAACCTGGTCAAGCCGCTGGTGTTCGACCCCGACTTCGACCTGGCCACCGAGGCCGCCATGCGCTGGCACGCCGCCGTGCAACTGGTCCATACCGAGGTGTACCACGCAGGATCACTGATCCAGAAGGGACGCGGTATCAGCTCGGTCGAGGAACTGGTGATGAGCAGCCTGTTGTATCTGCAACCGTCGAACTACCACGCCGACATCACCCAACCGGTGTCGGCGGACCCCCGCCGCACCGTCATCCAGCAGGCGATGGATTTCATCGACGCTCATCTGGCCGAGCGGATCACCATGGAGTCGCTGGCCCGTGAAGTACACATGAGCGTGCGTTCCATCCAGCAGGGTTTCCGCGCAGAGCTGGGCATGTCCCCGATGGCGTTCGTGCGCGAGCGCCGGCTGGAGCGGGTGCACGAAGAACTCACCGATGCCATCCCGTCCGACGGGGTGACGGTGACAGCGGTCGCCGAACGCTGGGGCTTTCACCACCTGGGCAGTTTCGCCGTGGAGTATCGCAAGCGCTGGGGCGAGGCCCCCTCGGAGACACTGCGGCGCTGACTCAGCAGATGCGGGGCAGCTGCTCGCCGAGCTCGCGTTCCACGACCCGGGTGGTGCCGAAGGCGGTGCGCGCCACGGCCATGCCCGGGTGGTCGCCGACCACCCGGCCGATGACGGTCGCCTCGGCGCCTTCGGGCCGGGCGCGCATCGCGGCGAGCACCGCGTCGGCGTGGGCCGGGTCGACGAAGGCCACCAGCTTGCCTTCGTTGGCCACCTGCAGAGGGTCCAGCCCGAGAAACGAGCAAGCCGACGCGACAGCGTCGGGCACCGGCACAGCGGCCTCGTCGATCTCGACGCCAACCGCAGCGGCACGCGCGATCTCGACGAGCGACGCCACGAGCCCACCGCGGGTGGGATCACGCACCGTGTGCACCGCCCCCGGATCCCCCGCCTCGGCCGCACCGGAGAGCATCGCCGCGACCAGCCGGTGCAGCGGCGCGCTGTCGGTGCGCACCTCGGTGCCGAAGTCGATACCCTCTCGCACGCTGAGGATCGCCACCCCGTGCTCGCCGACCGGGCCGGACAGGATCACCACGTCGCCGGGGCGCGCACGCTCGGGCCCGATGTGCACACCGGGCGGCACCACGCCGACGCCGGCGGTGTTGACGAACAGTTGGTCCGCGCCACCCTTTCCGACGACCTTGGTGTCGCCGGTGACGATCGACACGCCGGCCTCTTGCGCGACCCGGCCCATGGTGGAGGCGATCGCGCCCAGCACGTCGAGCTCGAGGCCTTCCTCGAGGATGAAGCCCGCGGTGAGGGCCACTGGCTGCGCGCCGCTGCAGGCCAGATCGTTGATCGTGCCGTGCACCGCGAGGTGGCCGATGTTGCCGCCCGGGAAGAACAGCGGCTGCACCACATACGAGTCCGTGGTCAGCGCGATGCGGCCGGACCCGACGTCCAGCAGCGCCGAGTCACGGGCCGGCCCGGCCGCCGACCCGAACGCCGGCAGGAACAGGTTCTCGATGAGCTCCTCGGACAGCACTCCCCCGCCGCCGTGACCCAGCACGACCCGTCCGGTCTCGCGCAGCGGCAGCGGACAGACCCAGTCCGCGGGGTCGACGGCGACCGGCTGCTCAGGCATGCGCGGCGCTCGCTGTCGGCGATGGCGCGCTCTCGGCCGCCGCCAGCCGGCGGAATTGGTAGTAGGCCGCGCACGCGCCTTCGCTGGAGACCATGGTGGCGCCCAGCGGTGTACGGGGAGTGCACTCTTTGCCAAAGGCAGGACACTGATTCGGCTTGAGCGTTCCACGGAGCACCTCACCACTACGGCACAG
>CAXEZH010000258.1:0-5282 GCA_964000695.1 uncultured Mycolicibacterium sp.
CTTGGAATCCGAGCCGCTGGAGTCGCTGCCGGAATCCGAACTGCCGGAATCCGAACTGCTGCCGGAATCCGAGCCGCTGGAGGCGCTGCCGGAATCGTCGGAGTCGCTGCCGGAATCGTCGCCGGCCGCCTCATCGGTGGCGTCGTCGCCAGCTTCGTCGGCGGCATCCTGTACTGCGTCGTCGTCCGTGGTGTCCTCCTCGACGACGTCTGCGTCAGAGACATCGTCGTCCGTCGCGTCCTCGTCGACGGCCCCGTCCTCGGTCGCGTCTTCGCCCGCGGCGTCACCCTCGGTGGTGCCGTCGACCTCGGTCGTGCCGTCAACGGTGTCCTCGTCGTCGACCGGTGCCTGGTCCTGCTCGGGCACCGTCTCCTCGGTGGTCTCCTCAGGGGTTGCCCCTTCCTCAGCGGCACCCTCGGTGGCCTGCTCCTCCGTGGCCGTCTCAGTGGCGCTGTCGACGTCGACCGCGATCAACTCGCCGTTCGGCAGTTCGGTGGACGACGCGGAGGTCAGCGTGACGTCCGCGGTGGTGTCGCCCGTCTCGGCGCCTTCTTCGTCCTGCGCGGGGGCGAAGATCTCAGCAATCGCCTTCGGCAGTTTGACGAAGAACGCGTCGATGGGTCCGTCCTCGCTGAACAGGCCGGGGAAGGTCTCCCACTCGGCGGCGACGCTGGGCTGGTAACCGTTGAGGAACGCGTTGAGCACCTTGGCCGGAGCGTTGATCACCTCGCTGATCGCGGTTTCCCAGTCGCCCTCGTAGAGCGACCCGGAGATCACGTTCAGGATGTCGGTGAACTGGTACATCGCGGTGATCGGCGGGCTCAGAAGCGAATAGGCGTAGCCGGTGGCGGCGTTGCCTCCGCCGACGAAGACGGCGTCGAGCACCTCGCCGATCTTCTCTGCGCCGAAGCCGCGCGCGATGTCACCGGGGATCTCGAAGGCCGGGAACAGCGGCCAGCCGGCCTCGCCGAGGCCGAAGACGCTCCAGCTCACCACATCGCGGAACGCCATGGTGAACTGACCGTTGAGCACGTTGTTCCACGCCGACTCCAGGACGGCGGGCAGTTCGTTGAAGTGTTCGGTCACGCCGGCCGCGGACCCCGACAAACCGCTGCCGATCGTCTCGGCGTACCCGGGCAGGTCGGTGAAGAACTGAGTCAGACCCGGTACCGGGTTGAACACGATGCTGGCGACTTCGTCGTACAGCACCGGACTGGTGGCGATCTGCCACAGTGCCGGCAAGGTCACCATGCCCAAATCGGAGCCACGCGCCACGACGTTGTTGAACGTGGACGAAATGGTGTCGCCCCACACCCCGACCGGATCGATCCAGGCGGACAGTTCCACCGCCCGGTCCTGCACCGCAGTGGGCATCGCGGGCGCCGCCGGATTGATCGCGATGGCGGATGCCCCCACGAGGGCGACACCGGCCATGAGCAGCTTCTTGTCGCGACGAGCTGGCGGGGTGGGCGCAGACCAGATGCCCGGGTCTGAGTCGGCACGTAGGGCCAATTGCACGGTTTCTCCTGTTGATCACGAACTTCGACGATGAGCCAGTTCAGGCCACCGGGGAGGTTAGTGCAGGCTTACCTAATGAACAAGAGCTACGTCATCAGCACGAGCTGCGTCCGGGTTCAGGTGAGGAAGCGGTCGGTGTAGGACGCGAAGCGCCGGCGCAACTCGTCGGCGTCGAGTCCGAACATCTGCGCTGACGTGTCGACCCGGCCGTGTCTGCCCCTGCGGTGGCCGGCCAGATAGGTCGAGATCGCCGAGCGGGCCGCGTCGGTCAGCGGCTCGGCAGCAACGTCGTACAGCCTTTCCGCGGTGCCCATCTCGTCGGCCATGAAGTCGTCGAACCGAACGTCCAGCGAGCGCTGCGCGGGGACGAGGTCGCGATCGCGGACGCACTTGTCGAGAAGCCGTTCGAGCCGATCCACCCACGCCGCGGCGATCTCCTCGACGTTGATGACGTCGGTGTACATGCGCGCCGAGTAGGTGATCATCGCGATCATCGACAACGCCACCGGCACGGGATCGCGGTGGGTGAAGGCGACCACGGCCCCCGGCATGACTCTCTCGATGACCGGCAGCTGGCCAAGATGCTGGGGTGACTTGAGTACCCACCGCTGTCCGCCGCGGAGGAACTGCAACGCCTTGAGTTGGACGACCAGGTACTCGTAGGACGTGGTCTGGTCGTGGCTCCAGTAGTACTCGGTCCATCGGGGAACATGGGCCAGGGTCTCCATCAACATCGTCGAGAAATCGTTGGCCAGCAGCTGAATTTCCTCGTGCGCATGCTCGGTGGTCATCTCGTGCATCAGCGCGAAATTCGGCATCAGAGTGTTCATCGTCTGCACTGCGACGTCCATCCGCGCGATCCGCGGATCCGGATCCAGGTCTGCCTCGGCCGGTAGCGGAAACGGCTCGACGCTCTCCCAGTAGGGGAGGCTGCGAAACGTGGGCGCCGCGGCGAGCATGTTGTGCAGGTGAGTGGTCCCCGACCGGGGCAGTCCCGCAATGATGACCGGCGGCTGCAGCTCGATGTCGGGTATCTGGGGATGGCGGCTAACCAGATCCGTCAGCAGCAGCCGGTTCTTTAGGCACTGGAGCAGCTGCATGTGGAAGTTCACGATCCCGACGGGGTGCATGTCGATCTCGTTGAGTTCGGCGACATAACGCTCGAGCCGCTCGCGGTAGTCGTCGGGGCCGAAGTCGCTCAGCCCGGTGGCCTCACGTGCCCGCCGATGCATCACCTCGGTGTCGAGGGGGTAGTCGGGCGCCACCGTGGCCATCATCTCGCGGAGCTGTTGAGCCTGCGGTGTGTAGCGCGGTGCGGCGAGGTCGTCCAGCGGGACGACAGTGTCTGTGGCATCGGTCACAGCGACTTATGTTACTGTCAGTTTCGTAATGACGACAGAGATCGGACGTCCCCGGGATCGCGGAATCGACGACGCCGTGCTGAGGGTCACCGTGGAGTTGCTCGCCGAAAGCTCCTATGCCGATCTGTCCGTGGACGCGATCGCCGCCCGTGCCGGTACCAGCAAGCCGGCGATCTACCGGCGCTGGCGCGGCAAGGCGCATCTGGTGCACGAAGCGGTGTTTCCGCGCACCGCGACCACCGAACTGCCCGACACCGGATCGCTCGAAGGTGACGTCCGGGAGATGCTGCGTCGGACCCTGACCGTGCTCAGCACTCCGGCGGCGCTGGCCGCGCTGCCGGGCCTGGTCGGTGAGATGGCCTCGGACCCGACGCTGCACACCGCCCTGCTCGAACGGTTCGGTGACGTCCTCGTCGGCGCCCTCACCGACTACGTCGACGCGGCTGCGCAGCGCGGTGATATCCGGCCGGGCATCACCGCCGCGGACCTGGCCGAAGCGGTCGCCGGGATGACCTTCCTGGCCCTGCTGACCCGCGGCGCGCTTCTCGACGAGACGTGGTCCGAGCGCACGGCCCGCCTGATCACGAAAGGAATCAGCCCTTGAGCACCGATGCCGAAGCCGGCTCTACCGGTGAGGTCACTGTCGCCTGGCGAGAACTGCTCGACACCCTTCGCGGACTCGACGACTCGTTCATGACCGGACCCAAAGCGGTGCGCGACGACCGCCACGTGGCGGACGGATATCGCATGATCGCCACCACTCTCGGCGTGGCATTCGACACCTACCTGTTCGCCGATCCCACCCGGCCGAGGTGGCTGGAGCTCAACTCGCCGTTCCGGCCGGACCGCCGCTGGGGCGGGGACAACACCGACGCCATCTACTACATGTGCCCGATCGACCCCACCCGCCGCTACCGCATCTCGGGCAATCGCGGTGACAGCGTGTACTTCTCGATGACCGCCTACAACGAACCGTCTCCCGGCGCATGGTCGGACCGCATCGTCGCGATTCTGCGCGACGACGACCTGGACGTCGACTCCGACGGCAACTTCACCTTCGAGTTCGGCCCGCAACCCGACGCCGCGGTGCTGATGACCCGCGACTACCAGGCCGACCCGCTCACCGGTCGCGCGGTCTCGTGGTCGATCGAGGCGCTGGATCCGCCCGCGCCGTTTCGGCACGGCTCGGCCGAGACCGCGGCGGCGCTGCGGGCCAGCGCGGCCTGGTTGCGCACGATGTTCGCGATCGTGCCGCTCGCGGTAGGCGTCCGAAACTCCGACTCGCACCAACTCGGACACGAAACGTCCTTGACTGTCAACGATTTCGCCGAGCCCTATCAGGTCCCCGACGCCAACTTCGGCTGGTCGGCGCGCGATGCCTGCTACTCCTACGGCAGTTTCGATCTCGCTGAGCACGAGGCGTTGGTCATCACTCACCGACCGCCGAACTGCAGGTTCTGGAACATGGTGATCTGGAACCAGTTCATGGCGGTGCCCGGGGTGACCGACGCGCGCAGTTCGGTCAACGGCTTCACCGCAGCACCCAACAGCGACGGTTCGGTGACGATCGTGGTATCCCGCAGCGGCACACCGCATCCCAATTCGCTGACCACGCTGGACTACCCGCGCGGGAACCTGGCGTTCCGCTGGTTCCTCACCGACGCGGTGCCGGCCCGTCCCGAGGTGCGGTTGGTCGACGTCGCCGACGCGCCGACGGCGGTGGACTGACCTCAGCGGGAGCCATCGAGGCCGAGGCGCCTGCATACCAGTAGCACTGCCTCGGCGAACGGGTTGTCAGCGGTCTGCTCGCGCAAGGCGGCCCAGTCGAGTTGCTCGCGCACCGCCCGCAGCACGGGCAGCAGCGGAGCGAGATCGCAGTGGTGCTCATGCAGGGAGCGCAGCTTCTGGATGACGATCTCGGTGGGCGGAAGCACGGGCATCGACACTGCGAGCACGTCCCGGGTCAGCGCCCGATCGAGCAGGGCGCGGTCGACCGGCACGTGGTTGATCCGATGGAGGACGTCGACGAGGTCGGGTCCCGCCGCGGTGGGCGCGACCTTGAACAGCCAGCCTTCGGGTGGACGACGGACGTCGAAACCCGCTTCGGTCAGCACAGCCACCGCTGCGTCGACGTCCTGTTCGGCGACGACGAAGTCCACATCGTGGGAGGGTTCCGGCGCCCCGAAGGACCAGAGGGCGTAGCTGCCGGCCAACGCGAAGGGAAGGCCCTGCGCGGTGAAGGTCGACGCGACGCGCCGCAATGCGTCGCGCAGCTCGTCGTGAGATGCCGCGTGCGGGTCGTGGGTCACCTGGTGATGCAAGCCAGAAGGCGCCTCGTGAAACGAGCCAGAAGGCGCCTCGTGAAACGAGCCAGAAGGCGCCTCGTGAAACGAGCCAGAAGGC
>CAXEZH010000259.1:0-11646 GCA_964000695.1 uncultured Mycolicibacterium sp.
GGGCTGCGGCGCCGCTACCGCCTGGGGGCTCAGCGCCGCCGACACCAGCACGCACGCCATCAACAGCCAACCCACCCGCCACATGGCAGCCATCGTGTCACGCGACCCGGACCCGGGTCTTCCCCTGGGCCCCAACAGAGACCGGGCCGTTATCCGGCGTCGAGCTCGTAGGTCAGCCACGTCGACTTCTCGGCGCCCAGCGCGTCGTAAAGCCGTTGTGCGACCACGTTGTCCGGCGCGGTCTCCCACACCAGCTTCGCCGCGCCGCGCTCGCGGCACCGCTGCAGGCAGGCGGTGATGAGCTCGCGGCCCGCGCCGGCACCGCGGAACCCCGGAGCGACGTAGAGGTCGTTGAGCACGCCGACACGAGCGGCGTACAGCGTCTGCCATGTCCAGAAGATCGTCGCGAAGCCCACCGCCGTTGCATCGGAGTCGCGGGCGATCAGTTGGAGCCCTTCCTGTGGCTGGGCGATCAGCGACCGCGACATCGTCGCGAGCTGCTCATCGGCCGGGTCCACCCGGTAGAAGTCGCAGTAGCCGCGCATCAGCGGCATCAGCTCGGGCAGATCGGCTTCGGTGACGACGCTCAGGGTCAGCATCGGGTGCCCGGCGGCGGCACCGTCAGGTCGATGAGGTACTCCGCGGAGATCTCGTCGACGCAGGAGTCGCCCTGCAACACCACGGTGTGCTGGGTTCCCTCGTAGGTCAACAGCGTGCCGCCCAGCTGCTTGGCCAGGTCGACACCCGCCTGGTACGGAGTGGCCGGGTCGTTGGTGGTGGACACCACCAGGATCGGCGGCAGCCCGTTGACCTTGATCTCGTGCGGGGTGCTGGTCGGCGGGACCGGCCAGAAGCCGCACGTCGACATCGGCGCGTAGCCGGTGAATTCGCCGTAGCTCATGAACGGTGCGGCTTCCCGGATCCGGCGGTCCTGCTCGACGATGGTCTCGCGGTCGGTGATGGCCGGCTTGTCGACACAGTTGACCGCCACCCGCGCGTCGGTCGAATTGTTGTAGCGACCCTGCGCGTCGCGACCCATGTAGAGATCGGCCAGCGTGAGCATGGTGTCACCGCGACCGTCCTGCAGTTCGGTCAGGCCCTGGGTCAGATGCCGCCACAGGCTCGGCGAATACAGCGGAAGGATCGTCCCGACGATGGCGTCGTTGTAGCTCAACCCGCGTGGGTCGTCGGTCTCGGCCGGATCGTCGACCAACGGCTCCACCAGGTCCTGATAGACCTCGACGGCCTTGTCCGGGTCGGTGCCCAACGGACAGTCGGGGCTCTGTGCACAGTCGGCGGCGTAGTCGTCGAACGCCTGCTGGAACGCCGCGGCCTGGCGCACATCGGCTTCCACGGGGTCAGCGTTCGGGTCGACGGCGCCGTCGAGGATCATCGCGCGCACCCGCTCGGGGTATGCCTCGGCGTAGCCGGCGCCGATCCGGGTGCCGTAGGAATAGCCCAGGTAGGTCAGCTTCTCGTCTCCCAGCGCCGCCCGGATCGCGTCGAGATCCTTGATCACGCTGGCGGTGCCGACGTTGGCCAGGAAGTTCTTGCCCATCTTCTCGACGCAGCGGTCGACGAACTCCTTGGTCAGCTTCTCGATGTGCGCCACCCCCTCCGGGGTGTACTCCACGACGTTGTCGGCGCGCAGCCGGTCGTTGTCGGCGTCGCTGTTGCACCACAGCGCCGGCGCCGAGTTCGCGACGCCGCGGGGATCGAATCCGACGAGGTCGAACCTCTCGCGCACCGACTCGGGCAGCGTCGTGACCATCGAGACGGCGGCCTTGACTCCGGACTCCCCCGGCCCTCCCGGATTGATGACCAGCGAGCCGATCTTGTCCCCGGTGGCCGGGAAGCGCATCATCGCCAGCTGGATGACCTCACCGTTGGGGTCGTCGGCGTTGTCCCAGTTGACCGGCACCGACAGCAACCCGCACTCGGCGCCGGGCGGGATGCGGGATTGATCAGAAGGACCGACCTCGCACGGCGCCCACTCGATGGGCGAGCCCGGCCGGGGGACGGCGATACGCGCGCGGCCCTCGACCACCGTGCTGCATCCGGCAACCACAATCGCCGCGGTGGTCAGTGTCAGACCGGATCGAAGGATCCGGGTGGTGAGCCTCATGGCACCACATGCTGCCATGACCGGGCATCTGCCCTGGCGAAGCCGGTTAGCGGGTCGCGTCGAGCAACTCCTTGAGCGCGACTTCGAAGTCGTCGGCCATGTCCCACAGGTCCGGCAGCAACTCCGGGCAGGACACGATCCCGACGTCGAGATTGCCCGACAGCGACATCACGGTCATGTTCAGTCCGGAGCCGTGGAAGATCGGGCCCAGCGGATACATCGCCGTGACCTCGCAGCCCAGCAGGAACAGCGACACCTGCGGGCCCGGAACGTTGGAGACCACCAGGTTGTGCACCGGCCGGGCTCCGGAGAGGCGGCTGCTGGCGTAGACCCGCATCGCCGTGCCGAACACCGCCGGGGCGGCGAACTGGGTCCAGTCCTGCAGCAGTGTCGCGGCGATCGCGGAACTGTGTTGCTTGGCAACCGAATTGGCTTCGGCGATGGCCATGAGCCGCTTCGCGGGGTCCTCGATGCTCGTCTCCAACCGGGAGAACATCCCGGAGACCTGGTTGCGCCCGGGCCGATCCGACTTGTCGTGCACCGACACCGGCACCATGGCAACCAGCGAATTCTCCGGCAGCTCGCCGCGGTCGAGCAGGAACTTGCGCAACACCCCCGAGACCAGCGCCATCACCACGTCGTTGACCTTGACTCCGAAGTGGTTCTTGACGGTCTTGATGTCCTCGAGGTCGAGTTGCGCGAAAGCGACGTTGCGGTGTGCGGTGACGTTGGCGTTGAACACCGACCTCGGGGCGGCAAACGGCGGCGCCATCGCCGAACCGTTGCGCGCACGTCGCACGGTGTCGATCACCGAGGACACCGTGGTCGGCACGACATTGGCCAGCTTCAGCGGACGGGCGGCGAAGCGCACCGCGCCGCTGACCGCGATCTCCAGGTCACTGCCCTGCCCACTCGCCTCGACAGGATCGGGTGGTGGGGCATCGGGTTCGGTGGTGCACAGCTTCGACATCAGGTTGGCGCCGGTCACCCCGTCGACGGCGGCGTGGTGCACCTTCGTCATCACCGCGATGCGCCCACCGTTCTGGGCATCGGTCCCGGCGATGTTCTCGATGACCCACATCTCCCACAGCGGACGGGTGCGGTCCAGCGGCAGCGACGCGATGTGCCCGGCGATCTCGGACAGTTCGGTGCGTCCCCCCGGAGACGGCAGCCCGATGCGGTGCAGGTGCCGGTCGACGTCGAAGTCCTTGTCCTCCACCCACACCGGGTGATCGAGGTTGAACCGGTTGTCGGCGACCTTCTCCCGGAACTCGGGCATCGCCTTGATCCGCAGTGCCAACCCGTCGCGCAACCGGTCGAAGGTGTAACCGCCCGGCATCGTCGAGGTGTCGAGTTCGAGGATCGAACACACATGAAGCGGCTGCACGGCGGTTTCGAGATACAGGAAGCTGGCGTCGAGTCCGCTCAACCGCTGGAGTCCGGGCATGCCGCCGATCGTAGGCGCGTGAACAGCGGGTGTGAGCAAATCCACTTAACGTCCCGTTCAACTTCTGGTGACGCAGTGGCAGACTGAGACGGTCAGCGAAACCCGGGGACCCCGTCTGGTGGCCTCGAGGATTCGAAACGACCCACCCGATGAGGGGACAACGATGTCTGAACAGGCCGTTTACGGTGCTGTCGCCGATTCGACGAAACCGCGTGTGAAAGTTCGCACCCACCATTTGCACAAGTGGAAGGCCGAGGGGCACAAGTGGGCGATGCTCACCGCCTACGACTACTCCACGGCCGCCGCGTTCGACGACGCCGAGATTCCGGTGCTGTTGGTCGGTGATTCAGCCGCCAACGTGGTCTACGGCTACGACACCACGGTTCCGATCTCCATCGATGAGTTGATCCCGCTGGTCCGCGGCGTCGTTCGGGGCGCGCCGCACGCGTTGGTGATCGCCGATCTGCCCTTCGGCAGTTACGAAGCCGGCGCCGCGCAGGCGCTCGCGACGGCGACCCGGTTCCTCAAGGAGACCGGTGCCCACGCCGTCAAGCTCGAAGGTGGCGAGCGGGTGGCGGACCAGATCGCTGCGCTCACTGCCGCCGGCATCCCGGTCATGGCCCACATCGGGTTCACCCCGCAGAGCGTCAACGGCCTGGGCGGGTTCCGGGTACAGGGCCGCGGCGACGCCGCCGAGCAGACCATCCACGACGCGATCGCCGTCCAGGAGGCCGGCGCCTTCGCCGTGGTGATGGAGATGGTTCCCGCCGAGTTGGCCACGCAGATCACCGGCAAGTTGACGATCCCGACCGTCGGCATCGGCGCGGGCCCCAACTGTGACGCCCAGGTGCTGGTGTGGCAGGACATGGCCGGCCTGACCACCGGTCGGACCGCCAAGTTCGTCAAGCGTTTCGGCGCCGTCGGCGAGGAGTTGCGCCGGGCGGCCACCCAGTACGCCGACGAGGTCGCCAGCGGGGTCTTCCCGGCCGAGGAGCACTCCTTCTAGAAGTCGGGCGCGCGCTTGGCCAGGAACGCGTCGACTCCCTCGCGGCCCTCGGCGGTTTCGGCGCGCGCCGCGATCAGCCGGCCCTCGAGTTCCATCTGCTCCTCGAGGCCGTTGGCGAAGCTGCCCAGCAGCAGCGATTTCACTCCGCCGTTGGAGCCGGCGGCGGTGGCGGCCATCTGATCGGCCAGTTCGTCGGCACGTGCGGACAGACGGTCGTCGGGCACGACCTCGGTCAGCAGCCCCCAGGACAGCGCCTCCTGTGCCGAGAGCGTGCGGTTGGTCAACATCAGCTGTTTGGTCCGGGCGACGCCGATGAGCCGGGGCAGGTAGTACGACGAGCTGCCGTCGGGGCTGAGCCCGACGCGGGTGTAGGCCATCGTGAACGACGCCGATTCGGCGGCAAGCACCAGATCGCCGGTGACCGCCAGCGAGAAGCCCGCCCCCGCCGCCGTGCCGTTGACCGCGGTGATGACCACGGCGTCCATCCGGGCGAACGTCGAGATGGCCCGGTGCAGGTTGTCGGCGACGCTTTTGAGGTGGCGTCCGCGGTGTTCCGCCGACGCGAACTCCTTGAGATCACCTCCGGCGCAGAAGAAGCGGCCCGCGCCGGTGACGACGACGACCTTGACGTCCGGCCGGTCCAGGCTGGCTGCGGCGTCGGCAAGCTCAGCGGTCAGCAAAGCGTTCATGCCGTTGGCCGCTTCCGGGCGGTTCAGCGTGATCCGGGCGACGGGACCGGATTGCTCGACTGCGATGGTCTGGTATCCACTCACGGCCAGAACTGTAACGGCGTGCCGTCGGGTGGTGGCGGCCGCCATGGCGCAGAGCGGCTTACAGGGTGCCGTCGAGATAACGCGCCCGGCACGCCCGGCGCGCCAGCTTCCCACTGGTGGTTCGCGGGATCGCGCCGGCGGCAACGAGTTTCACGTCGGCAATGGGAACCGCGTGGCGTCGCGACACCGCGGCGCGGATCGCCTCCACGATCGGGGCGGCCTCGGCACGTCCCGCTCCGGCGGCGCGCTCGGCGACGATGACCACCGCTTCCCGGCCGTCTTCGGCCGGCACCGGGAACGCCGCCACGTATCCCGCACGCACCGCCGTGGCGGCTTCGGCCACGGTGGCCTCGATGTCCTGCGGGTAGTGGTTACGACCGTCGACGATGATCAGGTCCTTGACCCGCCCGGTGATGTAGAGCTGACCGTCGTGATAGACGCCGAGATCTCCGGTGCGCAACCACAACCCGCTTTCGGCGCTGCCTTCGGCGTGACTGTGGTACTGCAGGCGCGACTGCAGCTTGTTCTGGAAGGTCAGCTCGGTTTCCTCGGTCCGGCGCCAGTATCCGTGGCCGATGTTGTCGCCGTGCAACCAGATCTCGCCGACGTGGCCGTCGGGCAACTCGCTGTCGGTCTGGGCGTCGACGATGACCGCCCACTGGCTGCGGGCGACGGTGCCGCAGGACACCTGCGCGACCGCGCCCGGTTGGTCTGCGGGGACCTCGACGGCGCGGCCGGCGCCGAGTTCGGCGCGATCGAGGTAGACCGCCGTCGGCTGCGCGTGCGCGTCGGTGGTGGACACGAACAGGGTGGCCTCGGCCATGCCGTAGGAGGGCTTGATGGCGGTCGCCTTCAGCCCGTAGGGCGCGAACGCAGCGGTGAACTGGTCGACCGCGGCGATGCTCACCGGTTCGGAACCGTTGATCAGTCCGGCGACGTTGCTGAGGTCCAGGGTCTCCCCGGCCGGCGGTAGTCCCCGCTGGGCGGCGAGCTGGAAGGCGAAGTTGGGCGCGGCTGCGAAGGTCGGGGCGTCGGAGGCGCCCAGCTCTCGGATCCAGCGATACGGCCGCCGCACGAACGCCACCGGCGACATCAACGTGATGTGGCCGCCGCACAGGGCGGGGAACATGATCATCAGCAGTCCCATGTCGTGGAACAGCGGCAGCCAGCTCACGCTGCGGATGTTCCAGTCCAGGCCGACCGACAAGATCATCTGCACGACGTTGGTGCACGCCGCGCGATGGGTGATCTCCACACCGGCTGGGGTGCGGGTGGACCCCGAGGTGTACTGCAGGTACGCGATCGCATCGGTGTCCAGCCGCGTGGGGGTGAACGCGGCGCCGACGGAGTCCGGCAGGGCGTCGATCGCGAGCATCCGGGGCCGGCGGTGTCGGGGCAGCGTGCGCAGGAAATCCCCGACGGCCCCGGCGGCCGGGGTGGTGGTGAGCACGACGGTCGGTTCCGCGTCACCGAGCACCGCGTCGAGACGCTCGGTGTGGCCGGGAAGCTCGGGAGCGAACAGTGGGACGGCGATGGCGCCGGCCTGGATGGCGGCGAAGAATCCGATGACGTAGTCGACGCCCTGCGGGGCGAGGATCGCGACGCGGTCGCCAGGCTGGGTGATCTGCTGCAGACGTGCGCTGACCGCGCGCAGTCGGGGGCCCATCTGCGACCAGGTCAGCTCGACGGTGCGGTCGTGGTCGAAGTCGAGGTAGCGGTAGGCAGGGGTGTCACCGAAGGCGGCGACATTGCGTTCCAGGAACGACGTCAGCGTCACTCCTGCGGGGATCGCGATGTTGCCCTCGGGGTCCAGGTAATCCTCGAGTCTCATCTCCCGGTTCATAAGACAATGTTAAGAGATATCCATTTGATCTTGTGGCAAGAACGCCCGGTGTGGCGGACAAGATCACATCCCGCGCATGCCGCCGGTTCACCCGAATATGGCACGCTGTTGGTCCCCGACACGCCCCCGGACAAAGGTGACCATGCCCGCCACATCGCCCGAAACCTCCAGGTACACGGAGACCGAGCGCAAATTCGAGGTGGTCGAGACCACCGTGTCACCCTCCTTCGACGGGTTGTCGCTGGTGTCGCGCGTCGAGCGGTCGCCGTCACAGTCGCTGGACGCTGTCTACTTCGACACACCGGGCCGTGACCTGGCCCGACACAAGATCACATTGCGTCGGCGGACCGGCGGATCGGATGCCGGGTGGCACCTCAAACTGCCGGCGGGCGCCGACACCCGCACCGAAGTCCGGATGCCCTTGGAGGGCGAGGCCGTGCCGGACGCGTTGCGGGACGTGGTGCTCGCCATCGTGCGCGACCGTCCGCTGGCCCCGGTGGCGCGCATCAGCACGGCCAGGACCATCGAGATGCTCTATGGCCACGACGGGTCGGCGGTCGCCGAGTTCTGCGACGACCGGGTCACGGCCAGCGCCGAAGGCGGCGACGAGGTGCAGTGGCGCGAGTGGGAGCTCGAGTTGGCCGACGGCGCAGATCCCGCGCTTCTCGACCGGCTGGCTAACCGGCTGTTCGATGCCGGTGCGCTGCCGGCCGGGCACGGTTCCAAGCTGGCCAGGGTGTTGGCCTCGAGTGGTTCCGCCGACGAGCAGACACGGCCGGTGTCCTCGGATCCTCTGCACCGCGCCGTGGCCGGTCATGTCGAGGAACTGCTGGAGTGGGACCGCGCGGTTCGCTCCGACGTGTACGACTCGGTGCATCAGATGCGGGTGACCACCCGCAAGATCCGTAGCTTGCTGCAGTCCTCGGAGGGGTCGTTCGGCATCTCCGACGACGACTGGATCCTCAGCGAACTCCGCGAACTTGCCGCTGTGCTGGGCGTGGCCCGCGACGCCGAGGTCCTCGCCGAACGCTACGAGCGGGCCCTGGACGCGTTGCCGGAGGCGAACGTGCGTGGACCGGTGCGGGAACGCCTGGTGGAGGGTGCCAAGAAGCGCTACCAGACCGGGTGGCGGCGGTCGTTGACCGCGATGCGGTCGCCGCGGTATTTCCGGCTGCTGGACGCGCTGGAGGCCCTCACCGCCGCGGAACCTCCTGCCCCGGCGGAGCCCGGTCAGCAGCCGGCAGACACGACCATCGATTCGGCGTACCGCCGGGTCCGCAAGGCAGCCAAGACCGCCCGCGCGGCCGCGCAGGACCCCGGCGTCGACGGCGACGAGGCCCTGCACCGGATCCGCAAGCGCGCCAAGCAACTCCGCTACACCGCCGCGGCGACCGGCGCGAGCCGGGTCGCCGACCGGGCCAAGGCCATCCAGACGCTGCTCGGCGATCATCAGGACAGCGTGGTGAGCCGATCGCATTTGAGCCGCCAGGCCGCGGTGGCCCATGCCGCGGGCGAGGACACCTTCACCTACGGGCTGCTCTACCAGCAGGAAGACGACCTGGCCCGACGCTGTGAGGCCCAGATCGAGGATGCGCTGCGGCAGCTGGACAAGTCGATGCGAAGCGCCGCGAAGGGCGGATGAGTCGCCGGGTGATCCAGCGGGATCAGCCACGTCGTCCAGCGCGCTCGGCGAATGCATCGAGCGCGGCAAGTACCTCAGTAGAACGCCACACTCGACTGCGAGGTCCACTGTTCGTCTCGACGAGGATCCCTGCCTCGGCTAGCGGGTTGAGGTAGCGATGAGCGTTGGTGGACTCGATACCCAGCTCCTGCGCCAGCAGCGCAGCGTTCACCACCGGACGGCGGGTCAGTAAATCGGCGACTTTCCACACCGCGGAGTCGGAACGCGCTCTGATCACGGCGTTCCAGTTTTCGCGGATGTCACGAATATCAGCGACCAGTTGACGCCCATTTGCGATGGCCAGGACGGTGGCTTGCGAGAAGCGGTCGACAATCGGGGCGGCGGCACCGGCGCGATAGCTCGTCAATGCTGCGAAGTATGCGTCCGTATCGGCCAGCAGCCCAGCGGAGACCGGGACCGTCACCTTTCGCGTCAGGCCCTTGTTGCGCAGCATGGCTTGTACCAGTGCGCGGCCAGTGCGCCCGTTCCCGTCTGTGAAGGGGTGAATGGTTTCGAACTGGGCATGTGCCACCGCGATCTGCGGCAGTGTGGGCACGTCATTTCGCTGCGCGAATGCGATCAGGTCATCGATCGCTCCAGGAATCAACGCGTGACGCGGACCGACAAACGTTGCACCGACGGGGGTGGAGCCACCGCCGATCCACACTGGCTCGGCGCGAAATGCGCCCGGCGTGTGGCGGGGCTCGTTGACCATCAGGGCCCGGTGCATCGCCAGGATGGCGTTGGCGTCCACCTTGTCGGAGAGGGCGACCGCTGCCTGCATCGCAGCGGTGTTTGCGACGACCATCTCGGCGTTGCGCTTGCCCCTGCCACCCGGCAGCTCAGCCTCAGCGATCGCGCGTGCTGAGGCCGTCAAGTTCTCGATCTGCGAGCTTGCAGCCGACTCCGACCGCAACAAGACGGCAGCAAATGGCGCGATTTCCCCTCCGAGTTCGGCGTCGAAACGTGCAATCTCGTTGCTGGCGTGCTCGGCATCCGCGATGACAGAAGGTGACAGGTCCAGGACGAGATCTGCGATATCGGCCGGCACAGCAGGGTGGTATGTGCCGTATCGAGGCAGTCCCGCGCTCGCGTGTCGCATCCCCTGCGGTTCCCAGCGAACCGAGTCGTAGGTGATGGCGCCAAGTGAGGTCATGAGTTCAGATTAACGTCACTTATATCGCTAAGTGAAGTCACCACGGTCTGCAGACTTCACTTATCGCCTGGTTCACGGCAAGACGCAGCGTTGCAGCTGACTCAATAGCAACCAACCGACAATCGACGCGGCAAGATTGTGCCCGTCCGCGCGCACGACCACGGCCGGGTGCGTAGCGGCCGAGACTGCAACTGCTGCTCAAAAGCGCGGGGCGGATGAGCTGGCCTGTAAGCCGGATTCTGTTCCGCACCGCCGCAGAGAACCACGGCGGCGAGGCGGCGACCATCCATCTGGACACACCGTCACCGGGTGCCTCGAGCGGCCTACCCGCAGGCTCGGGCGAGCAACCCTCGAGCACCTGCGCGACCGCAACCAGGTTGCGGCCTTCTTGGCCTTGCTTCGGGTGGGGTTTGCCTAGCCACCCCGGTCACCCGGGATGCTGGTGCGCTCTTACCGCACCGTTTCACCCTTACCACCGCATCGCCCGAAGGCTCCGTGGTGGCGGTCTGTTTTCTGTGGCACTTTCCCGCGAGTCGCCTCGGATTGCCGTTAGCAATCACCCTGCTCTGTGAAGTCCGGACTTTCCTCGACACCGAGGTGCCGCGGCCGCCCAGCCAGCTCATCCGCCTGATCAACGTACTGGTTCCGGACCCGATTCCGGTAATGCTCTCTCGGTCTCCACATTGCGGTCAGGGTCGTGCACGCCCGCTGTCCACAACCCGGGACGCAATCTCGGTGCCAACCCCCGGCCGCGGGTCGCAAACGAGCTCGCCGCGGGGCGGAAGCTCCCGACGCGAGCTACTACCGCACCCGCCGCAGCACGATCACGTTGTCGGTGAGCACCGCCGGCTGCCCATCCGGCCCGACAGCGTCACGGTCCACCGCCTCGACGCGGACCTGCTCCCACTGGCCGTCACCGAGGTCAATCGCGTCCAGGACCTCCTCGACGCCGGGAAACACATGGTCATGCACGGCAGGATCGCTCCACGGCGGCGCGGCGCCGTGATCGACGATGACCAGTGCTCCCCCCGGCGCCAGCGCACGCGCGGCTGACGCGAAGATGCGGTCTCGGTCCAAATCCACCGTCGAGTGCAGGAATTGCGCCGACACCAGGTCGAAGCGGCCGTCCGGAAAGCTCTCCGACAGGTTGATCTGCTCGAATCTCACCCGGTCGGTCAGTCCCCGCTCCGCCACGTGCGCAGCCGCGCGGGCCAGCGCCGTGTCGGAGATGTCCACCCCGGTCACCTGCCACCCCTGCTCCGCCAGCCACATCGTGTCGCCTCCCTCTCCGCAACCGAGGTCCAGCGCCCGCCCCGGCGCAAGCCCGGCCACGATCTCGGCGAGGCGAGCATTGACCCGCCCACTCCATATCCGGTCTCGTTGGCGGTAGCGGTCCTCCCAGTGTTTTTTCGCGGACTCTTCCGACGGTTCGTTCTCAGCGGTGTGAAACGGTTCCATCTCCGACCTTTCCTCAGACGTCGTCATCGTCCCTCCGTGATGCTTGCCATGACCGACACCGCGGCCGCCGAGCCGGCGGCGACGGCAGCCGCGATCTGCGGCATCTGCGCACACACGTCTCCGGCAGCGAACCCCCCCGCCACAGAGGTGCGGTACA
>CAXEZH010000260.1:0-7383 GCA_964000695.1 uncultured Mycolicibacterium sp.
ACGTTCACACCCGGCGGCGTGGTCGTCGTCGAAACCTCCAGCGATCCCAAACTGGCCAACGCCATTCGCGAACACGCCCGCGAAGTCACCGGATTCGTCGTCGAAGGAATGCCGGCGATGATGAGTGGAATGATGGGCGGCGGGATGATGAAACCCGGCATGGGTCACGGAATGATGGGACCAACCCGCTGAACCAAAGCAAGCACACACATTTTACGAGGAAGTTGAACGAGTAGACATCGGTGCAGCCTCCCGCCCGCCCGGAGAGGCCTCTAGCCTGCCGAAGTGGGTCGCGACCTCACCGAAAAACGACTGAGTGGACTGCAAATCCACGTCACCAGGCGACATGGTCAAATCGCCGACACGGTCAGCGAATTGGCGTAAACAGGCCGTCGAACAGAAGTAGAATCGGTAGGTCCCTTCCTCATGCGTGATCGTCAGCGGGTGGACATCCGTCGTGACGTGCATCCGACATATCGGATCGACGTGCTCCTGGTGACGGGTTCCGACGTCGAGGGCGAACGCTTCCACCAGGGCACCGACGTTTCGCAGTCGAAGCGGGCCCAACGACGTCATCGCGACAAGGTCCGTTCCTCGAAGCGCGGACGCGGACGAGGCGTCACCGACGATCTGACCTGGCCGGGCGACAGCGGCCAGTCTGGCTGCGGTATTGACCGTCGCCCCGAAGACGTCTCCGCGGTGCTTCACCACTGCCCCAGCACAGATGCCCGCGCGCAGCAACGGAAATCCGTCGATGCGACGGGTCTCGTGGTGAAGTCGCCGAAGGAAGGCCAGCGCCGCAGTGGGGTCCGAACTGGTGATCATCACGGCGTCGCCGAGGGTCTTGATCATGTCGTCGCCGGGTCCGAGGTTGCTGGCCGCTATGGTGGCGAACCGATCTGCCAGCTCGGCAGCACGATGATCACCGTGAGCTTCGGTGAAAGCCGTGAACCCAGCGATGTCCACAAAGACGACCACTGTGTCTACGTCGGCATGCTCGAATCCGCCTGCTGAATTGGACGTTTCGATCATCATTGCGTCTCCACTGCACGCTCGACGCGTGGCGCTGCTGGGGTTATCGACTGCATCGGCAGTCCGAGGAGGCGCAACGCATTGGCGACGACGATGAGTGTGGAGCCTTCGTGGATGAGCACGGCGGGACCGATGCCCAAGCCGAAGATCGTGGCTGGGATGAGCACCGCGACGATTCCGAGGCTCGCCCACAGGTTTTGCTTGATCACGCGCGACGAGCGCCGGCTCAAGCTCACCGCGAACGGCAACGCGCGCAGGTCGTCGGCCATCAGCGCAACGTCAGCGGTCTCCAACGCCACGTCGGAGCCTGCCGCCCCCATCGCGATACCGACGCTCGCACCGGCCATTGCGGGTGCGTCGTTGACGCCGTCGCCGACCATCCCGACGCGGCCGTGGCGTTCCCGGAGTGCGGCTATCTGGGCCACCTTGTCTTCGGGCATCAGATCGCCGCGCGCGTAGGTGACACCGACTTCGGCGGCGACGGCGTCGGCCACCCGCTGATTGTCCCCCGACAGCATCACGGTGTTCGTCAAGCCGAGCTCGGCAAGACGTGCGACCACCGCCGACGCCTCCGGTCGGGGAAGATCCATCAATCCGATCGCGCCCAACCAGCGGTCTCCTGCGCGGACGAGCATCGTCGTGCGGCCGGCCTGTTCGAGACGATCCACCTCCGCCGCCAGTTCAGCCGGCGGGGGCTGGGCAAGATCGGTGAACAATTCGGTCTTGCCGATGCAGACCTCGACACCTTCGACGGATGCGACGATGCCGCGGCCGATCACCGCACGGACGTCGGACGCTCGGGGCGTCGCCACTCCGGCCAACCGCTGGCGGCCGTCACGGACGATGGCGCGGGCGAGCGGATGGTCGCTCTGCTCCTCGACGGCCACGGCAATTCTCAGCAGTTCGGCGTCATCGCTGTCTGCGGTAGCAAAAACATCGGCGATCCTGGGCCGCCCTTCGGTGAGGGTGCCGGTTTTGTCGAAGGCCAGCACCTGGACCCGACCGAGTTCCTCCAAGGCTCCGCCGCCTTTCACGAGGATGCCGGCACGCGCTGCCCGCGCCACCGCCGACAACACCGCACTCGGTGTGGCGATCGCCAGCGCACACGGGCTCGCCGCCACCAGAACGGCGAGAGCCCGGTACACCGTGTCGCTGAACGGCTCGTCAACCACGAACCCGGCGAAGAGCAGCACGAATACCCCGATCAGGATCACCGGGACGAAAATGCGCTGGAACCGGTCGGTGAAGCGCTGTGCGGCGGTGGTTTTGGTTTGCGCCTCGGCCACCAGACGCACTACCCGGGCCAGGGTGGAGTCCCCGGCCAGCCGGGTCACCTGGACCTCGATGGCGCCGGCGCCGTTGATGGTGCCGGCGAACACGCGTGATGCGGCGTCGATGAGCTCAGGAGCGGCGGCGGCGACCGCTACATCCGGAACCGGATTCTTGTCAACGGGTACGCTCTCCCCGGTCACCGGGGCTTGATCGATGCTGCTACTTCCTGCCACCACGAAGCCGTCTGCGGCCAGGCGCATGTTCGGGCGCACCACCACGATGTCCCCGATGCGCAGGTCCGCGACAGACACCTCGACGGTGTCGCCGGTGCCGCCGCGTCGGACCAGTGCCGTTTTCGGGGCGAGTTCGGCGAGCGCTTCGATCGCCCGTCGAGCGCGGCCCATCGCATAGCCTTCGAGCGCGTGCCCGACGCTGAACAGGAACAGCAGGAGTGCGCCTTCGGCGACTTCGCCGAGCGCCGCCGCACCCGCAGCGGAGACCAGCATGAGGAAGTCGATCTCGAACCGGCCCTGCCGCACACTGGCGAAGGCTTCCTGCACGGTGAAGAACGCGCCGAAGAAGAACGCCAGGCCGTAGACCACCACCTCAGCCGCGCGCGGCGTATCGGCGAAGGCGGCGAGTAGCCAGCCCGTGAGCAGCAGCGCGCCCGCCAGTCCAGCGAAGACCAATTCGGTGCGTTCGCCGAAGATCCCGCCGTGACCGTGTTGATGGTCGGCATCGTCTCCGTCGTGCGCGACGGCGGCTTCGTCGTCGACTGCTCTCCTGTGCGGCGCCACCTGCGCGGCTATGACATCCACGAGTTCCTGGGCGGTTACCGTCATCCGCTCGAACTCCAGCTCGATCGAATCGGGTGTCGCTGCTGCTGAGACCACGCCAGGCATTGCCGACAGCGTGTCGACGAGTGCTGCACGTGTGGCCTCATCGTCTTGGGTGTCTGTGGTCAACCACCGCAGATGGCCGTACTTCGACGCGATGGTGTCAGCCGCCTGCAGAGCTCGACGCTGCACTTCTGTTGGGGACATAGCCGCGGCGTCGTAGTGCACGCACAGGCGGGGTTTGGTCGTGTCGCCATCGATGACGTGGGCCTGCTCGATGATCCCGTCACCCACCAGGCCGCGCGTGAGGCGGTCAGCGCAGCGCTCGTCGCTACCGGGAAGCAGGTCTGTCAGGTCGAGCGCCAGGGTCCTACTCGTGGGCGTTCCGTCGGCACCGTGTCCCTTCGCCGTCCCGCCGTTAAGATCTGCCATGCATGCAATAATACGCATGTTTGCATATGATGCGTCAACCCCGGCCGCGAAGTCCCACCGCGTCGATGGGCTCAATCACGCTGGGGTCGGCGAGACGGATGCTTCGACCAGGCAGATTCCAATCGGCGGGCGACGCTCCAAGTCCTGCCGAAGAATTGCCGAGAACTCATGTCGGAGAACGCGAAACCGAAGTGGGTGAAGGCGAACCCGGCGAACAGGCAGCAGGGAACGTGTGCATGGTTCCCTCCCCAGTTTCCGTGTTCTCTAAGCCAAGAGTCGCACCCTGCGCGGGTCCGGACGAGGGGCAAAGGTAATTCCGAATGCTTCTAAGCGTGTGGGCGGCAACGCGAGTTTGGATTCGGATGCCTGGTCGAGTTGGTGGACCTTAAGAAGACATGAAGCTTCGGAGCTAGCCAGAAACGGTCTGCGGAACCTCGGTACCATTCTCCCGCACGATGATTGGGTCACCCAGGTTGACTGTATTCAAGTACCATTCGGCATCCTGGGTGCTGAGCCCGATGCAACCATGGCTTGTATTCTCGTAGCCCATTCGATCAACAGCCCATGGAGCTGAATGCACAAATAGGCCACGCCACGTGAAACGGACTGCGTATTCCACGTCCAGCAGGTAGCCGTCGGGGTCATCGATGGGGATGCCGACACTACTCGAATCCATAACGATGTCACGTTCTTTCGCTAATACTGAATAGACACCAAC
Source organism: uncultured Mycolicibacterium sp. (assembly GCA_964000695.1). Classification (GTDB taxonomy): domain Bacteria; phylum Actinomycetota; class Actinomycetes; order Mycobacteriales; family Mycobacteriaceae; genus Mycobacterium. The sequence continues at coordinate 4,291 of CAXEZH010000260.1, forward strand.
CGGGGTCGGGTATTCAGGGCGTCCCATTGAAGCTGGGAACACGCCCGGTTGTCCCCAATTGGGTCGGTGGTGCGGCGCTGGTAGCTCGGAGGGCGGTACGCCGTCGATGGTCACAGTGAAAGTGCGGTCCGAGACGTTGGCGACGCCGACGACGGCGGCACCAGTCTGGAAGTTTCTGGTTGGCAAGTTGCCCACCGAAAGGGAGATCGTGCTGTGTGCAGGCCAGAACTGGTCAGGTATCCACTGCGCGAGATCGTTTTCAATCCATTCGAACTTGCCCGTCATCGCCGGCACCGACTTGATGTCAACGGCGCGTTCGGCCGCGCGCCGATCGGCGACAGGGCGGTTGAACGTGATCACCACAGGATGGGCTACGCCCACGACCGCGCCCTCCGCAGGTAGCAGCGACGCGACATCGGGTCGATTGGACGAACTCGCGGCCCTACTGATGTCCACGGGGCCCGCAACCACGCTCGCAGCCAACATGGCCGCGGCGAGAACGCTACGAATAGTCACGCGCATGGGTTTCGGCATACCTCGTCGAGTTCTTGGCTGACGCGAGGAGCTTGTTGCCCTCGGCGAGCTCGCGGATAGTCTGATCCGGCGTGTGCCGCCGGAGCTTGTTCGACGCCATGTCGTTGTTGATTCTTCCCGCCCGAACACCGGGCAACAAAGTCCCACAACGGCTGAAGCGCTACGAAGGGCTCCTATCACACTCTGCGGTATCGCATTGTTCATCGTAGCTAATGGTACGGCGGCGAGGTTATGTCGCGAAAGCACTTACGCGCCTTCGATTCGGTTAAGGGTTCGTCACGCTGCGGCCACGGTCCACAGGTCCGAGAGCCCCCTTGCTCCCGGGTGAGCACTTAGTCTTAGTCTTGAGCCCGAGACCTCGAGGTTGCGACGACCTCCGGGGTCGCCGGAGCATCGCCGAGCCGGGTCACCCTCTCGCCGTTGCGATATGACTCGTCAACCCATAATTGCGACCTGCGCGTCGACGGGACGACACCGCGCAAGTCTTGAGTTTTGCCAGAGTCGTGACGTGGCGAGACGGAACTGGTGCGTCGGGTACGCGCGCAAGCTCTGGCCTCGAGGTCAGCCCACCCCGGCGTAGGAGTGCAGCCCCGCAATCACCAGATTGATGAAGAACAGGTTGAAGACCATCGCCACGAAGCCGACCACGTTGATCCATGCAGCCTTCCTGTCACGCCACCCTGCGGTGGATCTGGCATGCAAGTAGGCCGCGTAGGCAACCCATGCGATAAACGACACTGTCTCCTTGGGGTCCCAACCCCAGAAGCGTCCCCATGTCTCCTCGGCCCAGATCGCACCGAAGATGACGCCGAATCCGAAGGTGGGGGAACGCGAAGATTGTCGTGCGGTAGGCGATCCTGTCCAGAATCTGCGCATCGGGCAACCTGGACATGAGGCCCGCGACGTACCCATTTCTGCCGTCGGCCCGCTGCTCTCCGTGGGTCGAGGTCTTGACCAGGAACAGAGCGCTCGCGACTCCGGCGACGAGGAACACCCCGGAGCCGAGGCTCACCACCGACACATGAATGGGCAACCAATACGACTGCAGCGCAGGCATCACGGGCGCGGCATCGGTATACAGCCACTTGCCCGATACCGCGAGCAGGATCAGCACGGGGATTAGGACGAACACCCACAGCGCGCGGAACTGCGGGCGGCGCAACACGACTGCCGCGGCAATGAGGCCGCAGAAGCTGGTCAGGTTGATGAACTCGTACATGTTGCCCCATGGGGCACGTGAGGTGGCCAGGCCGCGCAGCACGATACACATCAGTAGTAAGACGGCACTAACGAAGACGACGGCTATTCCAGCGCGCTCCAGACGTTCTGTGCGCGATCGCCGTGGCATCTCGACGACGACACCCGGGCTCGCGCTGTCACGTGCAACCACTCCAGGCGCCGTCGACTTTTCGAGTGTCCGAGTCCGAGCGATCGCAAAAGTCGCCGAAAGTAGCAACAATGCGAGAGTCAGCCCGGCCACCGCTGATGTGTACGCCCAGTCCGAATAGAGCGCAAGCGATTCCCGTGTGCCAACCACGTTCACGTCTGAATTCCTAACCTGCCGTGGAGAATTCGCGACGCAGCGTAGCCGAACCACAACCTCGCTGGTCTGCCTCCGCGCGTCTCGCCTTCCTGCGACCGTTTCGGCGAGTGCATTGTCGAATTGCCGATTCGGTCGGTGTGTGGTCGGCCGCCGCGACCCGCAGACTTGACGACATGCCTAGCCCATCGGTGACGAAGGTCTGGAAGTGTCAAGAAGATGTCCAAAGCCATTGAGCCGCCTATCCGTTCGAAGCGATGGGCTCGGTCGATTAGCTGATAGCCATTTCCTGAGCGCGGCAGCTTGGTGCTTGGGGGATGCGTCCGCCACGCCGGCCTCGTCGAGAACGAAGTAACAGAGGGTTGCTTCGCCGTATCGACCGTCGATCATGCCCACGTCGGTAGTTGCCCTAACTTCGGCCGCCGCGACGCGAAGTTCGAGGAGCGTCCAATCGACGGGCGATCCTGAACCTGGACGATGGCGCAACCACTCCTGGAACTCCACGTGCAAGTCGGACGGCAGGGGGTGCCCGCTGCGGGACAGGGCTGTGACCACCACCAGTAGGGCCTGGCTCGGCTCACCAACATGCAGCGCCGTGAGCGCCGCCAAACGCTGCTCTTCTGATAGGCAGGGTTCGGCGGCCTCCCACATCACCTCAGCCATCTCGAAGTCTCCCCTAATCACTTCGACGGCCCAGGCGATTCGCCGACCCACCTTGGCTTCGACCGCGGGCGTATCTGCGATAGAACTCGAACGTCCTGCGAATGGCGTTGCATCAGAATGGAATAGCGTCCTTTCGCGCCTTTCGACATCATGGCGGGCCGTTTAGGTGCGCACTTGAGCGTCGTCGCGGCGCGTGACATCGCCGTCATCAGGCCCGTGGGCACGGCCGACGTGGGCCTCGCGGCGCATCCGTTCGACCATGTGCGGATAGTGCAGCTCGAAGGCGGGGCGCTCGAAGCGGATCCGGGGCAGCTCGGTGAAGTTGTGCCGGGGCGGCGGGCAGCTGGTGGCCCACT
>CAXEZH010000261.1:0-13765 GCA_964000695.1 uncultured Mycolicibacterium sp.
GCACCGTGGGCCGGATCCTGGCCTCGACGCGATCCGACGCGGTGACGTTCGTGCTGACCGCGGTGATCACCGTGGCGTTCGACCTGATCGAGGCGGTCCAGATCGGCGTCGTCGTCGCGGCGGTCTTCGCGTTGCGCAGTGTCGCCCGGCGCAGCAGCGTCACCCGCGAGGAGCTGCCCGGCCCGCCGCGTCCCGGCGACGAGAAGATCGCCGTCCTGCGTCTCGACGGTGCGATGTTCTTCGGTGCGGCAGAGCGCATGTCGAACACCATCACCGACGCCGAGCATCCGGATGTGAAGGTGGTGATCATCCGGATGTCGCAGCTGGGCATGCTCGACGCCACCGGCGCGCACACGCTGGCCCAGATCGCGGGCGAACTCGAATCGCGCGGTGTCACGGTGATCATCAAGGGGGTGCGCCCCGAACACCGGGCACTGTTGGCCAACGTCGGGGTGATCGACTCGCTGCGGCACGAGAACCATCTGATCGACTCGCTCGACGATGCGGTCGAGCACGCCCGCAGCCACGTCTGACGACAACCCCGGTCGCTCAGAAGATCAGCGGACCCCTACTGCAGCCGCTTCTTGATGCGCGCCAGCATCGCCGACATGCCGCGCAGCCGCAACGGGCTGATCAGCGCCGCCAACCCGAGGTCGGAGTAGAAGTCGTCGGGCACGGCCAGGATGTCCTCGGCGGACTGCCCGTCCAGGCCGGCGGACAGGATCGCCGCGAACCCGCGGGTGGTCGGCGCCTCGGCCGGCGCACTGAAATGCAGCCGCACCGCGCTGCGGTCGTCGGCGTCGACGTGCAGGAACAGCGGCGACTGACATTCGGGCACCGGTTCCATCGCCGCCTCCTCGAGGTCGGCGGGCAGCGCGGGCAGCTCGTCGGCGAACTCCAGCAGCAGGGCGAGCTTGTCCTGCCCGTCCACCTCCTGAAAGTCCGAGACGACCTCGGCCAGGGCAGCCGGCATGCTCATGAGGCGCCGGGCGCATCCCCCGGATCGGATCCGGTGGTCACGGGCACCCGCACGGCGTTGCCCCATTCGGTCCACGAGCCGTCGTAGTTGCGCACGCCTTCCATGCCGAGCAGATGGGTCAGCACGAACCAGGTGTGACTGGAGCGTTCCCCGATGCGGCAGTAGGCGATGACACCGGAGTCGGTGCCGCCGGCGGGGGCGAACTGCCCGTAGAGCTCGTCGAGCTCGGCGCGGGAGCGGAACTTGCCGTTGTCCTGGGCTGCCTTGGCCCACGGGATCGACACCGCGGTCGGGATGTGCCCGCCGCGCAGTGCGCCCTCTTCGGGGTAGTCGGGCATGTGGGTGCGCTCCCCGGTGTACTCCTGCGGCGAGCGCACGTCGATCAGCGGCTGCTTGCCCAGGATGGCGAGCACGTCGTCCTTGAACGCGCGGATCGGCGCGTCGTTGCGCTCGACCACCGGGTAGCCGGTGGTCTGCTTGGACGGCACGTCGAGGGTGGTGTCGCGGCCGTCGGAGATCCACAGGTTGCGTCCGCCGTCGAGCAGGCGCACGTCGGGGTGACCGAACAGGGTGAACACCCACAGCGCGTAGGCGGCCCACCAGTTGCTCTTGTCGCCGTAGATGACGACGGTGTCCTCGCGGGAGATGCCCTTGCGGTCCATCAGCGCGGCGAACTGCTCGCCGGTGATGTAGTCGCGCACCTCGGGGTCGTTGAGGTCGGTATGCCAGTCGATCTTGACGGCTCCGGGGATGTGGCCGGTGTCGTAGAGCAGCACATCCTCGTCGGACTCGACGATGGCCAGGCCGGGTCGGCCGAGGTTGCCGGACAGCCAGTCGGCGGTGACCAGTCGTTCCGGGTGGGCGTAGGACTGCAGGGCGGGGCTGGGATCAGGCGGTAACGGCACGCGCCCAGCCTACCGTCGGGGCCTTGCGGATCCGAGGCCCGGGACCTGCGGCGCCGCGACGGAAAGTGGGCCCGCTCACCACCTGGCTGGCGGACCGCTGGGGGGTTCCTGTCGATTCGCTGGGGTCACCGGCTTTTTGCTGGTAGCGGCCTTAATCTCAAGATCACAAGCATGCTGGGCAGCGTCGCGCGGCAGTGAGCTTCCACTTCTCTCGAGGGATGCAACGATGAACAAGAACCTGGTCGCGGCGGTGTCGGCGGTGTGCGTGATGGGCGCGGTGGTGACGGCGAGTCCGGCGATGGCGTCCAAGGGTGATCCCGCCGCCGGTGGCGCCCAGTCCACGTGGGAGATGCCGGATGTGAAGGGCATGATCCTGCACCCGGCGTTGCAGTCCATTCTGTCGGCCACGGGCGGCCAGCAGGTCAAGGTCAACTATGTCGACGCCGGTCACCTGGCGGTCTACAACGACGAGAACTGGATGGTGTGCGGGCAGTCCCCGGCGGCCGGCGCTGAAACCGCGAAGTACTCGGTGACGCTGAAGGTGGAGCGTCCGGCGTTCGACGAATGCCCCTCCAGCTGAGCTGAACAATTCCCAGAAACTTCCGGGTTTCCTGATCTGATCTTGTGGGTAAGCCGCCAGGGTCGGAGTCGTGAACAGGTCGTTCACGGCGCCGGTGTTCACAGCCAAATAACAGAAAGCCCTTGCCGCGTCAGCGGTGTGCTGACTGAGTAGCCGCTGACCCTGGGGTGTCGGATCGGGAATGAGTCCCCTCGTGGGCGTTGCAGCGGAGCAGCCTTCCGACGCCGACCCTGATTTGAGGAAGGCTTCCCATGAGTAGCCCCGACAAGTCCCCGACCGCCGACTCTGCTGACGAAGCCCCACCCGGGGTATTGAAAAAGGCCATCGCCGCCTCGGCGATCGGCAACGCCACAGAATGGTTCGACTACGGCCTCTACGCCTACGGCGTCACCTACATCTCGGCGGCCATCTTCCCCGGCGACACCACCGAGGCGACGCTGTTTGCGTTGATGACGTTCGCGGTGTCCTTCCTGGTGCGTCCGCTGGGCGGGTTCGTGTGGGGCCCGCTCGGTGATCGGCTCGGCCGCCGCCAGATCCTCGCCATCACGATCGTGCTGATGGCCTCGGCCACCTTCTGTGTCGGCCTGGTGCCCACCTACGACATGATCGGCTTCTGGGCGCCGGTGCTGATGATCGGCCTGCGGATGATCCAGGGCTTCTCCACCGGCGGTGAGTACGGTGGTGCCGCCACGTTCATGGCCGAGTACGCGCCGCCGCGCCGCCGCGGATTCATGGGCAGCTTCCTGGAATTCGGCACGCTGGCCGGCTTCTCGGCCGGCGCGCTGCTGATGCTGGGCTTCTCGCTGGTGCTCTCCGATGATCAGATGAACACCTGGGGCTGGCGCATCCCGTTCCTGATCGCCGCGCCGCTGGGCATCGTCGGCATCTATCTGAGGACCAAGCTCGAAGACACCCCGGTGTTCAAGGAGCTGGAGGAGCAGGGCAAGGAAGAGGCGAACATCGGGTCGGAGTTCAAGGACCTCATCACCCGCTACTGGTCTCCGATCCTGAAGCTCGGCGGCCTGGTGGTCGCGCTCAACGTCGTCAACTACACGCTGCTGTCCTACATGCCGACCTATCTCGAGCAGGGCATCGGGCTGTCGACCGACATGTCGCTGGTGGTTCCGATCATCGGCATGCTGGCGATGATGGTTTTCGTGCCGTTCGCCGGGCGGCTGTCCGACCGGGTCGGCCGAAAGCCGTTGTGGTGGGTCTCGTTGATCGGCCTGTTCATCATGGTGGTGCCGATGTTCATGCTGATGTCCACCGGTGTGGTGGGCGCGATCATCGGCTTCGCGGTGCTGGGTCTGCTGTATGTGCCTCAGCTGGCGACGATTTCGGCGATGTTCCCGGCGATGTTCCCGACCCAGGTGCGCTTCGCCGGCTTCGCGATCGCCTACAACGTGTCGACGTCGATCTTCGGCGGCACCGCCCCGGCGGTCAACGAATGGTTGGTCGCCGAGTCGGGCAACAATCTGTGGCCGGCGTTCTACATGATGATCGCGGTCGTCATCGGTGCCATCGCGCTGACGAAGGTGCCCGAGACCACGCGGTGCCCGATCAACGGCACCGAGATCCCGGGCACCCCGGAAGCCCCGCCCCAGCTCGAGCTCGTCGGGGCGGGCAGCAGGTCCTGAGTCGGTCGGCGCCGCTCAGCCGACGGCGTTGACGGCGTCGGCCCAGATGCCGACCGCCTCGTCGACCTGATCGGCGTCGACCACCAGCGCGGGGATGAACCGCACCACCTGTCCCCACGCTCCGCAGGTCAGCAGCAGCAGGCCGCGGCGCGCGGCCTCCTGCTGGGCCGCCGCCGCGGCCGCGCCGTCGGGTTTGCCTGCGGCGTCGCGGAATTCGTTGCCGAGCATCAGGCCCAGGCCGCGCACGTCGGTGATCGCGTCGTGCTTGTCGGCGACCAGCTCCAGCCCCTGACGCAGTTGGTCGCCGCGGGCGGCGGCATTGTCGACGAGGTTCTCGTCGCGGATCACGTCGAGGGTGGCCAGTGCCGCGGCGCAGGCCACCGCGTTGCCGCCGTAGGTGCCGCCCTGCGAGCCCGGCCACGCCTTGCTCATCAGTTCGTCGGTGGCCGCGATCGCCGAGAGCGGGAACCCGGACGCCAGGCCCTTGGCGGTGATCAGGACGTCGGGCCGGACGAACCCGTCTGAGGCGAAATGCTCGTGGCCCCAGAACTTTCCGGTGCGCCCGACACCGGTCTGCACCTCGTCGATCACCAGCACGATGCCGTGCTGGTCGGCCCGCTCGCGCAGCCCGGCCAGGAAGCGGGCGTTGGCCGGGACGTAGCCGCCCTCGCCGAGCACCGGTTCGACGACGAACGCGGCGGTGTCCGCGGGGGCGGTCATGGTCTGCAGCAGGTAATCCAGTTGGGCCAGCGCGAAATCGGTGGCCTGCTCGACCGGCCAGCCGTAGTGCGTGGGGTCCGGGAACGGGGCGACGTGCACACCGGCCATCATCGGCGCGAAGCCCGACCGGAACTTGGTGCCCGAGGTCGTCATCGACGCCGCGGCGACGGTGCGGCCGTGGAATCCGCCGTGGAACACCACGACGTTGGGCCGTCCGGTGGCTTGGCGTGCCAGCCGCAGCGCCGCCTCGACGGCTTCGCTGCCGGAGTTGGTGAAGAACATCCGGTCCAGGCCGGCGGGCAACACCTCACCCAGGCGGTCGACGAGGTCGAGCAGCGGACGGTGCATGACGGTGGTGTACTGCGCGTGGATCAGCGTGCCGACCTGGCGCTGGGCGGCCTCGACAACGTGGGGATGGCAGTGCCCGGTGCTGGTGACGCCGATGCCGGCGGTGAAGTCGAGATACCGTCGGTTGTCCTCGTCGTAGAGCACGGCGCCTTCGCCGCGGGCGGCCAGCACACCGGTTGCTTGCTTGAGGACGGGCGAAAGAGCGGTCACAGCGAGTCCCTTGATTGTCGACGGGTAGATTGTCAACAATCTATCGGACGTGGTTGTCGGATTTGAAGGGGTGGTGCAGTGGACCAGGCACGGGTCGTCGCGGCGGTCGAGAAGGGGCTGTTCATCGACGGCAAATGGACGGACGCCACCGACGGGCGCACGTTCGACGTCGTCAACCCGGCCACCGGGCAGACGCTGTGCGCGGTCGCCGACGCCTCACCCGAGGACGGCCGCGCCGCGCTGGACGCCGCGGTGGCCGCCCAGCCCGCGCTCGCGGCGATGTCCCCGCGCGAACGCGCCGACATCCTCACCCGCGCGTTCGAGCTGCTGCACGAACGCGTCGACGACCTGGCGCTGCTGATGACGCTGGAGATGGGCAAGCCGCTGGCCGAGGCCCGCGGCGAAATCGCTTATGCCGCAGAGTTCTTCCGGCACTTCGCCGGTGAAGCGGTCCGCATCGACGGCGGCTTTCAGACCGCGCCGGCCGGTGGCGCGCGGTTCCTGGTCACCCGCCAGCCCGTCGGGCCGTGCCTGCTGATCACGCCGTGGAACTTCCCGATGGCGATGGGCACCCGCAAGCTCGGTCCGGCCATCGCGGCGGGCTGCACCAGTGTCATCAAGCCGGCGCCGCAGACCCCGCTGTCGATGCTGGCGCTGATGGACTTGCTGGTCGAGGCCGGTCTGCCGCCGGGGGCGGTCAACTGCATCGCCACCACCGACGCCGGCGCGGTGATCGAGCCGATGATCCGTTCCGGGGCGATCCGCAAGCTGTCCTTCACCGGGTCCACGGGCGTCGGGCGGAAACTTCTGGAGCAGTGCGCCGAGAAGATTCTGCGCACCTCGCTGGAGTTGGGCGGCAACGCCCCGTTCCTGGTGTTCGAGGATGCCGACCTCGACGAGGCGGTCGACGGTGCGATCGCGGCCAAGATGCGCAACATGGGGGAGGCGTGCACCGCGGCCAACCGGATCTATGTGCACTCCTCGGTCATCGACGAGTTCGGCCGCCGCCTCGCCTCGAAGATGGCCGAGCTTCGGGTCGGTCCCGGCACCGAGGACGGCGTCAACGTCGGCCCGCTGATCGACGCCGCCGCGCTGGCGAAGGTCGAGACGCTGGTCGCCGACGCGGTCTCGCGGGGGGCGTCGGTGCTGACCGGGGGCACCGCGCCGGGCGGGGCCGGGTTCTTCTATCCGCCGACGGTGCTGACCGGGGTGCCGCGGGACGCGGAGATGTGTGATCAGGAGATCTTCGGGCCCGTCGCGCCGCTGACGCCGTTCGACACCGAAGAGGAAGTCATCGCGGCGGCCAACGACACCGAATACGGTTTGGTGTCTTACGTGTTCACCAATGATCTGCGGCGGGCGTTGCGGGTGGCCGAGGCGTTGGAGACCGGCATGGTCGGGCTGAACCAGGGGGTGGTGTCGAACCCCGCCGCCCCGTTCGGCGGGGTGAAGGCCTCCGGGCTGGGCCGCGAGGGCGGCTCGGTCGGCATCGACGAGTTCCTCGAGACGAAGTACATCGGCATCAAGATGTGACGCCAGGTTGCGTTGAAACTGCGTTCAGCGCGGGGTTTTGGCCGATTTTCCCGCAGCCAGCGCAGTCCCAACGCACGAACCGGGCTGTGGTTATACCGAGTTATACTCACTTGATGAAGACGGCCATTTCCCTGCCAGACGAGACGTTCGAGCGTGTGACCCGGCGTGCCAACGACCTCGGTATGAGTCGATCCGAGTTTTTCACCCGGGCCGCGCAGAGATATCTCGACGACCTGGATGCTCTGTCGCTGACCGAGCACATCAACAGTGCGTTGGAACGCCTCGTCGGCCCCGACGAAGAGGTGGCCGATGCGGTGGCAGCCGGGCATCGCGTATTGCATGACACGGCTGATGAGTGGTGATCAAACGCGGGGGCATCTACTGGGCCGACCTGGGGCCGCCGACAGGCAGCCGTCCCGCCAAGCGCCGCCCGGTGCTCATTGTTCAGTCCGAGCCGTACAACGTGAGCCGTCTTGCCACCGTTCTCGCCGTGGTGATCACATCGAACACGGCGCTTGCAGCGATGCCCGGCAACGTCTTCCTGCCGGCAAGTGTCACGGGACTACCCCGCGATTCGGTCGTCAACGTGACTGCCGTGATCACCTTGAACAAAACCGACCTCACCGACCGAGTCGGAGATGTGCCGCCCAGCCTGATGGCCAGCGTCGACGGGGGGCTCCGGCGAGTGCTGGATCTCTGAGCAGTGCCGATGACGCGGTCAGGGTCCGCGTCACACGGCCACCGCCTACGCGGAAGCTGCGTCCAGGGTGGGCTTTTGGGTCGGCGCCGCCGAAATTGCGTTGAGGGTTGTCATCCGCGACGTTCCACAGCCCTGAGCCCAATTTCGGCGCGGTGCGGTGCGCTGAACTACGACACCACCGCTTCCACCGGCTCCTCCGCCGGCGCCTCCAAGAGCCGGGCCAGCGCGTCGTCCATGTGGGCGACCATCAGCCGGTCGGTCAGCTCGGGGTCCCCGGAGCGGACAGCCGTGGCCAGCGTGCGGTGCTCCTCCTCGCGGAAGTCGGACTTGGCGTAGGAGTCGTCGAGGGAGTGGATGCACATGCGGGTCTCGGTGATGACGGTCTGGTGCATGCGGCGCAGGTGCTTGCTGCCCGACAACGACACCAGCAGCTCGTGGAATTCGATGTCGAGCTCGCTCATCTCGGCTGCCGATGCCGCACGGCCCATCTTGTCCACCACGGCCAGCAGCGCGTCCCCGGCGGCGACGAAATCCCCGGACACCACGATGTCGCGCGCCGCGGCGCGTTCAATGGCCTCGCGCGCGATGTACATGTCGCGGATGTCCTCGGCGGTCATGTCGATGACGAACAGCCCGCGGTTGCGGATCGCGACCAGCAGCCCCTCCTGGGTCAGCCGCTGCATGCCTTCGCGCAGCGGGCCGCGGCTGACGCCGAGCTGGCGGGCCAGGTCGGCTTCCAGCAGCTGTTCGCCGGGTTTGAGTTCGCCGTAGCCGATCGCGGCGCGCAGCTTGTCGGCAATGATGCTGGGCGTCGAGCGCTGCACCAGCGGCCCGATGTGCCCGGTCATCGTCGACTCCCGGATCGGAACAGCGCGCCCAGGCCGGGCAAGTCGGGTACCGGCCCCAGCAGCTCCAGGCCCTTCCACACCGTCACCTGGTTGGCGGTCAGCACCGGCTTGCCCACGGCGGCCTCCAGTTGGTCGATGATCGCCAGCGTGTGCATCGCGGTGTCGGGCACCAGCACCGCCTCGGCGTCGGGGTGATCGGCCGCGGTCGCCATGTCCACCACGCGGGAGGGGTCCAGCGTGCCGACCTCGGCGGCGGTGTAGATGCCGTGGCTGCCCATCGACACCACCTCGGCGCCGCCGTCGGTCAGGAAGCCGACGAAATGCTGGGCGACGTCGTCGGGGTAGGACGCGGCGACCGCGACGCGGCGGACCCCGAGATGGCGCAAAGCGTCGACGAACGCGATGGACGTCGACGACGCCGGCACCCCCGCGGCGTCGGCGACGGCGGCGGCCTGCGCGCGGGCGCCCTGCGGGCCGAACACGAAGCTGCCCGACGTGCACGCCCACATCACCGCGTCCGGCTGCGCGCCGGACAGCTGGGAGGCGCCGTCGGCGAGGCGGGCGTCGCTGCCGATGTCGAGCAGCGCGTCGACGCGGTGGGCGTCCTCGCCGACCGAGGTGATCACCACCGGCAGCCGCACCGCACCGGAGATCCGCTCTTCGAGTGCGGGAAAATCGTCTTCGGCGCTGTGTCCGGGGTAGAGCAGACCGACCGTTGGCATAGAGGACCTCCTTGGCTGACCGCCACCCAGATAGGTAGATTGTCAACAATGTTAACGCCCGCGACCTACGACGTCAGGCGGCTGGGGGCCCAGCTGCGTTCCGAGGTTCGCGGCACGGTGCACGACGACGCGTCCGCCCGGGCTCTGTATGCCACTGACGCGTCCAATTACCGGGTGGTGCCGGACCTGGTCGTGGTGCCGAAAGATGTCGACGACCTGGCCGCGGCGGTCGCACTGACCGCGGCAGCACAAGCCCCGGTCGTGATGCGCGGCGGCGGTACCTCGATGGCGGGCAACGCGATCGGCGGCGTGGTGATCGACGCGTCGCGCCACGTCAACAACATCCTCGACATCGACACCACCGCGCGGACCGCGCTCGTCGAACCCGGGGTGGTGCTCACCCACCTACTGGCAGCGGCCAAACCGCACCAGCTGGCGTTCGGCGCCGACCCGTCCTCGGCCAGCCGCGCCACGCTCGGCGGGATGATCGCCAACAACGCGTGCGGCGCGCATTCGGTGGCGTGGGGCACCACCGCCGACAACGTGCGCGCGCTGGAGGTGCTGCTCGCCGACGGCACCCGCACCACGTTCACCTCCCACGGCGACCGCCAGGCGTTGACGGCGCTGCCGGGTGCGGAGGGGGAGCTGCACCGCCACCTCACCGGATTCGTCGACGCGAACGAGACGGTGATCCGGCGGCGGTTCGGGCAGTTCACCCGCCAGATCTCCGGCTACGCGCTGCACGAGCTGCTGCCCGAACACGGCTACAACGTCGCCGCGCTGCTGTGCGGCAGCGAGGGCGGGTTCGCTGCGACGCTGCGCGCGACGGTGGCGCTGACACCGCTGCCGGCCGCGCGGGTGCTGTGCGTGCTGGGGTTCGGCGACTCGATCGCCTCGGCCGAATGCGTGCCGACGGTGCTGGCGCACAGCCCGCTGACGATGGAGTCGATCAACGATCAGCTCGTCGACCGGCTGCCCGGCGAGGTGCGCCGCGCGGCGATCGACGCCGGGCTGCCCGCCGGGCGGGCCTGGGTGCTGGTCGAGATGGGCGGCGAGGATCTGATGGCGGCGACGATGGCCGCCGAGAAAATGTTGGTGGCGCTGAAGGATTCGGGGTCGCCGGCCACGGCGTCGCTGGTCACCGAGCCGGCGGCGCAGGCGGTGCTGTGGCGGTGTCGCACCGACGCCGCCGGGCTGGCCACCCGTCGCGCCGACGGCGCCGAGGCCTGGGGCGGCTGGGAGGACGCCGCGGTGCCGCCGCACCGGCTGGCCGACTACCTGCGTGGCCTGGACGCGCTGATGGCCCGCTACGGGCTGGCCGGGGCGTCCTACGGGCACTTCGGTGAGGGCTGCATGCACATGCGCATCGACTTCGATCTGCTCTCCGAGGACGGCATCCGCGCCTACCGGGCGTTCGTCGAGGAGGCCACCGATCTGGTGGTGTCGCTGGGCGGGTCGGTGTCCGGGGAGCACGGCGACGGCCGGGCCCGCTCGGAGATGCTGGGCCGGATGTACGGCGACGACGGGCTGGCGCTGATGGCCGGCATGAAGGACATCTGGGATCCGCGCCGGGTGCTCAACCCCGGTGTGGTGGTGGATCCGCCGCCGCTGGACGCCGACATCCGCCATCAGGCGCCGCTGCAACGAAAGGCGTTGACGCTGTTCGCCTATCCGGACGACCACGGCGACTTCGCCCAGGCCCAGCGCCGCTGCGTGGGCATCGGCAAGTGCCGCCAGACCAGCGGCGGGGTGATGTGCCCGAGCTATCAGGCAACCCGCGAGGAGCAGCACTCCACCCGCGGGCGCGCGCACCTGCTGTGGGAGATGCTCCAAGGCGACGTGGTGACCGACGGGTGGCGCTCCACCGAGGTGCGCGACGCGCTCGATCTGTGCCTGTCGTGCAAAGGGTGTCTGTCGGACTGCCCGGTCAACGTCGACATGGCCACCTACAAGGCCGAATTCACCCACCACCACTACCAGGGCCGACCGTGGGCGCGGCCGCTGTCGCACTGGTCGATGGGCTGGCTGCCGCTGTGGTCGCGGGTCGCAGCCAAGGCGCCCAAGCTGGCCAACCGGCTGGCGCGCGGACCGCTGGTCAAACGCCTCGGCGGCATCGCCGAGGAACGCGAGATCCCGCAGTTCGCCCAGCAGACGTTCACGTCGTGGTTCGCCGCCCGCCCCGTCACCCCCGGCCCGAAGGGGAAGGTGCTGTTGTGGCCGGACAGCTTCACCAATCACCTTGCCCCGCAGGTCGGTCAGGCCGCCGTCGCGGTGCTCGAGGCGGCCGGCTATCAGGTGGTGCTGCCCGACAAGCCGGTGTGCTGCGGGCTGACGTGGATTTCCACCGGCCAGCTGAACGCGGCGAAGAAGCGGCTGACGTCGTCGCTGACGGCGCTGGCCCCGCACCTCGATGCGGGCACCCCCATCGTTGGGCTGGAACCCAGCTGCACCGCGGTGCTGCGCCGCGACGCGCACGAACTGCTGCCCGACGATCCGCGGGCGCACCAGGCCGCCGAATCCACGCACACGTTCGCCGAGTTCGTCCTCGCCTCCGGCTGGCAGCCGCCCCAGCTGGACGCCAAGGCGCTGGTGCAGACGCACTGTCACCAGCATGCGGTGCTGGGCTTCGACGCCGACCGCACGCTGATGGCCAAGGCCGGCATCGCCGCCGACATCCCGGACTCCGGATGCTGCGGCCTGGCGGGCAATTTCGGCTTCGAGCGCGGCCACTACGAGGTGTCCCAGCAGGTGGGGGAGCGGGTGCTGCTGCCGACGGTGCGCGACGCCGCACCGGACACCGCGGTGGTCGCCGACGGGTTCAGCTGCCGCACCCAGATCGCGCAGGGCACCGAGCGGCGTGCACTGCATCTGGCGGAGCTGCTGGCTCGCGGTCTCTGAGTTTGGCGGCGGAACGCACGGGTAGAGCCCGAGACGGGGACACCCCGTGCTTCTGCCACGAGCGACAAGGAGGACCGTTCGATGACCACCACCAAACACACCGACGAGCACCGTTCACCGAGCCGATTCCTGGCTGCCGGCGCGACGATCGCCGCGGGTGCGCTGCTGTTGGTCAGTGCTCTGCTGACGCTGTTCCAAGGCATTTCGGCGGTATTGGCCGACGAGCTGTTCGTGATCGGGCCGGCCTACGTCTATCAGGTCAACACCACGTTCTGGGGTTGGGTCCAGATCGTCGTCGGCGTCCTGGTGGGTCTGGTCGCGATCGGTCTGTTCATCGGCGCCACGTGGGCGCGCATCGCGGCGATCATCATGGCGTCGCTGTCGATCATCGCGATGTTCCTGTGGCTGCCGTACTACCCGATCTGGTCGCTGGTCGTCATCGCACTCGACATCATCGTCATCTGGGCGGTGGCCACCTGGGACCGTTCGGAAGCCCGGTAGTGGCTCAGCGTTCCATGAGCTGCTGACCCGGCCCGACCGCCTTGCGGCCGATCAGGCTCAACGAATGCCACATGGTGACCTGGTTGGCCGCGAGCACCGGCTTGCCGAGTTCGTGTTCCAGGTCGGCAATCACGTCGTAGGTCGGCAGGTTGGTGCAGCTGATGAACACCGCCTGCGCGTCGGCGGTGTCGGTCTCCCGGACCAGCTGGGCGGTGACGTCGTGCGGCACCGTCCAGATGTCGGAGGTCAGTCCCAGCCCGGCGGCCGCGGTCACCTCGATGCCCGACTCGCCCAGGAACGCCGTCAATCCGACGGTCAGGTCGGCGGTGTACGGGGTGGCCGTGGCGATGCGGGTGTAGCCGAGGTAGCGCAGCGCCGAGAGCAGGGCGCCGCTGGTGGTCAGCGCCAGCGGCGATCCTGCCGCCAGCATCGCCTCCACCAGGGCCTGCTCGGCCAGCGGGCCGCCGACAAAGCTGCCCGACGTGCAGGCATACGCGGTGACCAGCGGGCCGACCGCCGACACGTCGGTGACACATTGCGCCGCGTGTTCGGGGTCGGAGATGTGCACGGCCATCTCCATGGTGGCCGGCATGGGGGCATAGGGCAGTCGGGTGATGTGGAGGCTCACGTCATTGGGAAGCCACCGCCAGAGTTCGCGATCCAGCGCGAAATCGTAGGGCACTACAACGCCGATACCGGCTTGCTGCAGAGGTGGCGACGGGTTCATTGGCACAGTGTGGGGCCACTTAGCACACGCCGCAAGTCGATTGTTGACAATCGGACCATCTGATTCCTAACCTGTGCCCAATGCCTGGATTTCGCCCGGTTGTCGCGGTGTTGTGCGCGAAACCAGATGACCGCCCGCCTGGTCTCGACGACCTGCCCGTCGACTTCCGGTTCTGCGACGCCGACGGCCTGGCCGACGCCGTGCGCGGGGCCCAGGGTCTGCTGCTGTGGGACTTCTTCTCCACCGCCGTGCGCGACGTGTGGAACCACGCCGACACACTGGAGTGGATCCACATCACCGCCGCCGGTGTGGACACGTTGTTGTTCGACGAACTCAGGGATTCCGCGGTCGTGGTGACCAATGCACGCGGGGTGTTCGACCGGCCGCTGGCCGAGTTCGTGCTCGGCGCGGTGATCGCGCACGCCAAGGACGCCCGCACCAGTTTCGCGCTGCAGGC
>CAXEZH010000262.1:0-2283 GCA_964000695.1 uncultured Mycolicibacterium sp.
CTGCGGATCTGGGCGCCGGCCCTCGCGAACGGCAAGCTGCTGACCCGTCAGATGCAGGAGCAGCGGCTGCAGACGGTGGCGTTACCGGGGCAGAGCCCGCCGGCAGGCTATGGGCTCGGCCTGTTCAATCTGGGCGGGTGGATCGGTCACAACGGCAGCCTGCCGGGCTACCAGACCGTCGCGGTGTACCTGCCCGCCGCGCAGACCACGCTCGTCATTCTGATCAACACCGACATCCCCTTCGAGGGGAAGGATCCGGGGACATTGCTGGCGACCGCGATCACCACCGAATTGACTCCCGAGCACGTCTACCGCATCGAGTGAGGCAGACCGCCAGGATCGGGACAGAACATGATGCAGCGGGGTGATGTGGTTGTGCGGACAGCGGCGACGGTGACGATGGCGGCTCCGCCACGGACGGAACAGAACGGAGTGCGGTGATGCGGGGAGCCGTCACGGTGACGATGGCAGCCTCGGCCGAGCAGATCTGGGAGGTGATCACCGACATCGCCAACATCGGTCGGTACTCGCCGGAAACGTTCGAGGCCGAGTGGCTCGACGGTGCCGCCGGCCCGGCGCTGGGCGCGAAGTTCCGCGGGCATGTGCGGCGCAACGAGATCGGCCCGGTGTATTGGACGACGTGCCGCGTGACGGCCTGTGAACCCGGCCGGGAATTCGGGTTCGAGGTCCTTGTCGGCGACCGGGCAGTGAACAATTGGCATTACCGGCTGACACCCTCGCAGGGGTCCACCGACGTCACCGAGTCGTTCCATCTCAGCGCCAGTCCGCTGGTCTCGCTGTACTCGGTGTTCGGCGGCCAACTCCGAAAGCGCCGCAACCTGCGTGACATGCGCAAGACGCTGGAGCGGATCAAGGCGGTCGTGGAAACGTGACCGCCAGCATGACGCCGCAACCGTGACCCCATCCTGACGGATCTGGCGACGTGGTTGGTGGGGTGATGGCACGGGTATTTCGCCGACGTGAGCGACAACGGTGAAGACAACGGAACCGTCGATGCCGTCGGCAAGGTGACCGAGGCGCTCGAGTTCGTCGAGCGCGCGCGAGGGCACCTCTACTCGTTCCATCAGCTGATCGGCCACGCCGACCTGCTGCTGGGCGAAGCGTCCGACGCGCTGCGGGACGCGGGCCACGTGGACGCGGCAGAGCGCATCGAAACGGAACTGATCGGGCACAACGTGATCGAGGGACGGTGGACCTTTCAGGTGGTCGAGGAATTCGATGACACCTACTGGTCGCTGTTCCGGGACCACGAGCGCCGGTTGCGCGACGAGCTGACCGACGGCGCGCGTCACCTGCATGAGGCGCGGCTGAAGGAAAAGCGCCGCACCCACGGCAGAAAGGGGCATGAAGCCGCGCCGTGAGGCTACGCTGGGGCTGCATGAGTTCGAGTACAGACTCGCGACCAGACTCGCAGGCAGGGCCTCTCGTCCGCCCCAACGGAATCGCGCCGCCGGCCGTGCCGTTGGCCCAGATCGATCTCGGCTCGTGGGACTTCTGGGGATTCGACGACGACTATCGGGACGGCGCGTTCACGACCCTTCGCCGCGAAGCCCCGGTGTCGTTTCACGAGTCCTACGTCGTCGACAACGACGCCCCGGTTGCAGGCCACTGGGCGGTCACCCGGCACGACGACGTGTTCTATGCCAGCCGCCACCCGGAGTTGTTCAGCTCGGCGTTGGGCATCACCGTCGGGGACCAGACGCCGGAACTCGCGGAGTACTTCGGATCGATGATCGCGATGGACGATCCCCGCCACACCCGGTTGCGCAACATCGTGCGCAGCGCGTTCACCCCGCGTGTGCTGGCCCTGATCGAGGACTCGGTGCGGGTGCGAGCGCGTCGGCTCGTCGACGAGATGGTGGCCGCGCATCCCGACGGCAGCGGCGAGATCGTCGCCGACTTCGCCGGCCCGCTGCCGCTGCAGATCATCTGCGACATGATGGGCATCCCCGAGGCCGATCACCAGCGCGTCTTTCACTGGACCAACGTCATCCTCGGCTTCGGTGATCCGGACATCGCGACCGACTTCGATGAATTCGCTTCGGTGGCAATGGCGATCGGCGCGTATGCGACGAATCTGGCCGACGCCCGCCGAGACTCCCCCGCCGAGGACCTCACCACTGCCCTCGTGCAGGCAGAACTCGACGGGGAACGACTGACGTCCGCCGAGGTGGCGTCGTTCTTCATCCTGTTGGTGGTGGCCGGGAACGAGACCACCCGCAATGCGATCAGCCACGGCGTGTTGGCGCTCAGCCGCTATCC
>CAXEZH010000263.1:0-4139 GCA_964000695.1 uncultured Mycolicibacterium sp.
GGGTGCCGGCCCCACGCCTGAGCAGCTGTTCGCGGTCCACCCCCGCGCGGAGCTGCTCGAGCAGGTAGTCCGGGTCGATGTCGGTACCGATGGGGTTCTCGGCAAAGTCGGCACTGGTGAAGTACTCGGCGGTCCCTTGCGCGGTGGGGAAGTTCTCTGTCTGGAACTCCAGCCGGATACCTTCGGGATCTTCGTAGTACAGGCTCGTCGTGGGTCCGTGGTTGATGGACCAGACGGGGCTGATGCCGACCTTCGTGAGCCGTTCGTAGGTCAGCAGCAACTTCTCCACCGAGGTGAACGTGAACGCGAGATGGTCGATGCCGTAGGTCTTGCGGCGCCAGCGCGACAGCGGGAAGGCGAACCGCACTGGCGGTGGGAGTTTCACCAACGCCAGCCGGTGGCTCTCGTGATCCCACGTCAGGAAGGCGATCTGGTTGTCTTCGTGGACGACACGGGCGCCGAAGACGTGTCCGTACCAGTCGATCATCTCGGCGCTGCGCGCGGTCTTGACGACCCAGTGGGCGATGAAGTCGGGCACCAGTCGGTCGGGGAGTTGGCCGAGATCCGGAGCGGAGTTCTCGGTGCCGGAGCGGTCCGGGTCGGACGGTTGCAGCGGGCTCGGTGTGGCGCTCATGATTCGCCTTCTCCTCTCAGCGGGTCGGGGCGACGATGCGATTTCGCTGGGTGCCCAGGTCCAGAGTCCCGGCGGCGTTGCGGATGGAGGCGGTGACGACGTCACCCGGTTGCAGGTAGGGCTTGCGCTGGTTGATCTTCACGAACGCCGCCCACAGCTTGTCCTCGGGAAGCAGTGCGGTGGCGAGCCGGCGGATGAGGGCAGGCGGCGAGCCCGCGACGATGCCGTGCGGGGTGCCGGTCAGCAGAACGTCGCCGGGGCTGGAGTTGCAGAACTCGCTCAGTTCGGTGAGCGTCTCGGCCGGCTTGTAGAGCAGGTTGGCGGTGTTGTCGGTCTGGCGCAGTGACCCGTTGACCTCCAGGCGCAGCTCGAGGTCGTCGAGCAGGCCGAAGTCCTCGGGTTCGAGAACGGCCAGCACGGGCCCCAGCGGGCAGAACCCGCGGTAGCTCTTGCCTTTGAGGAACTGTCCCTGCGGCAACTGGACGTCGCGTGCAGACAGGTCGTTGGCGATGGTGACGCCGAAGACGTAGTCGTGCAGGTTCTCCC
The DNA here is from genome assembly GCA_964000695.1 of uncultured Mycolicibacterium sp. Taxonomy (GTDB): domain Bacteria; phylum Actinomycetota; class Actinomycetes; order Mycobacteriales; family Mycobacteriaceae; genus Mycobacterium. The sequence continues at coordinate 1,181 of CAXEZH010000263.1, forward strand.
GGGTGATCGTGGTCGGTGCGTCGACCGTGGCGCGCAGGACCAGCGCCAGCTCGATCTCGTAGTCGAGCAGGGTGACGTGCGACGGGCGGGTGACCGGTGCGCATGGTCCGGTGACGGCGGCGTCGGTCTTGTCGAAGAACAGGTTGAAGTCGCGGTTGTCGGGGTCCATCCCGGACTCGATGGCGTGTTGACGGTAGTTGGCGCCCTGGCACATCACCCGGCACGGCGTGGTGACCGGGGAGAGCAACTCGACGTCGGCCACTCTCACCTCACCGGCTTGCGCAGCCGCGGCTGTCCAGTCGGATCTACCGTGTTCGATCAGGTCGGCGGTGGCCGGGTACTCGCCGCGCAGAGGCGAAATGAGGCCGCCGGTGAGGACACCCCACGAGGCTCCCTCGTTGTGCTCGTATCGGACGAGATGGACGACCATCGACTTCTCCGCCTCTGCCGGTCGCTCGACCGGCTCACCTTCCCAGTGAACTGCGACACGACCCCGGGGTGCCTGGTTCGCAGTCCAGAAAAGGCAGCGTCCGAATGGACTTCAGTCCAACGATGGGTCCGGCCGAAGAACCACGTCACCGAGTTCCTCGGCGAGGACCAGGGCCGCGTGCAGGTGCAGGCGGCGAACTGTCGCCGGCCGGCCGCGGAGTTGCTCGGCGCGTTGCACACGGTAGGCCACGGTGTTGCGCGCGACGTGGAGATCGGCCGCGGTGCGGGCCAGACTCCGGTCGAAGTCGAGGTAGCGCTTGAGCGTATGCCGCACTGCGGTCACCGCTTCGGTGCAGCCCGCCAAGTCTCCCAGTTCGCGGTGCACGAACTCGCGGGCAGCGGGCAGGTCGGAGGTGAGCATCGCCACGATGTCGAGGTCCTGATAGCAGAACGCCGAGGCCTCACGCGTCGACTGGGCACCCACCCGCGCGGCCTCAGCGGCCTGCCGGTGGCTGCGCCGGAAACCCTCGACACCGGCCCCCGCCGTCCCGATGGCGATGCGAACGCCCGGTGCCGGCGGCGCCGGCGGTGCTACGGGTGCCGGCGGCGCCGGCGGTGCTACGGGTGCCGGCGGCGCCGGCGGTGCTACGGGTGTCGGCGGTGACGAAAGCGGCTGGGGTGCTGCTGGTTCCGGCGGAGTGGACGTTCGCGAACCCCAGGCCCATACGCGCTGTGCGCCCACCGGGAGGACGAGTGTGGACGTGCACCCCGCAGCGGCGAGCGTCTGAGTCGCCGCGGTTCTCAATGAGAGTGGCTCGGCAGGGTTGGTCGGTGTGGTCCAGACGACGACCGCCAGGTGCCAGCGGCTCAGGTCGTAGCCCAGGATTCGGGTCGCGCGGTCCATCGGGACGGCGGTTCCGCGCAGAAGATCCTCGACGATCTCCGCGCGCAGCGCCACGGAACTGGTCAGCCATGCCTCGTGCGCGCGGGCGTACTCGTCGGCCATGTGCTTGGTCAGGAGGTTGACGATGCCGAACAGGGCCTCGTTGATCCGCCGCATCTCGGTGAAGCGCTGCGGCGCGGGTACCACGCGTTCCGCGGCGTCGAGCAGGACGTCCACCGCCGTGGAGTGGGCGAGGTGGATGCTGCGCAGCATGTGCTCGATACCGATGCCGCGGGACACCACCTCGGTCGGACCCGCGAGGACCTCCGGCATCGCCGCGAAAGGCACCTGCTCGTCGAACGCCAGCGCCGACAGGGCGCCCAGGGCGACGGCCTCGCAACCCTTGGCAACCTCGCCGGCGACCGCATCCACCGCGAGCTCGGGGATGGTGGCGGTGATGGTGGCCGCCATCGTGGCGCCCAGCTCGACGGCCCAGCCGGCCGGCCCCGGCCCGAGCAGCTCGGCGAGCATGCGAGCGCGGTCGGGGAGCACCGAGTCGCCGGGGATCTCGCGGGGCGCGGCGGGTTCCAGGTCGGCGAACCAGGGCCGTTTCACGTGTCACCACCTCGTACCGGTCAGAGGGCAGTCTCGTTCGGGATCGTCAGGAGCCGCTGGGCTCTCTGGGGTTTCGCGAGTGCACGACAGCCACCGCTCCGGCAGCCGGGGCATTGGCGATGCCTCGGGAACGGGGTCGCTCGTCCGGCTCGGACGTGGGTTCGAGTGTGTAGGTGCGCAGGAGCTCCCGCAGGGTGATGAGCATTTCGGTGTTGGCGAACGCTGCGCCCACACACCGACGTACCCCGCCTCCGTACGGAATCCATGAGCTGGTGTCGGGTTTGGTCTCGACGAAGCGGGTCGGATCGAAGCGGGACGGGTCGGTGTAGTTCGCCGCGGAACTGTGCGACAGCGCGATGCTGGCGATGACGGTGTGCCCCGCGGGCAGGACCCATTCGCCCAACCGGGTGCGGCCCTTCGTGACTCGCAGGACGCCGGGAATCACCGGCCGGCTGCGTTGCACCTCCCACACCGTGGCCTGCAACAGCTCCGAGCCCCCTGCGTCGACTTCCTCGACCAGCCGGGACAGCACGTCGGGGTGGCGGCGGAGGCGCTCGACAGCCCACGCCAGCGTGGTGGCCGTCGTTTCATGGCCGGCGGCCAACAGCGTCTGCAGCTCGTCGATGATGTAGTCGTCGGGGATCGGTTGGCCGCTGTCATCTCGGGCGGCCACCAGCATGGCCAACACGTCGGTGCGTGCGTCGAGGTCCGGGGCGGATCTGGCGCGGTGGATGAGTGTGCCGATGAGTTCGTCGCATTCTCGGCGCATCCGTTCCAGCCGGCCCCAGGGGCTCCACCGCCCGAGGTCGCGACGCAAGGCAGGGGGCAGCACCGTGAGCCGGGACGCGAGCAGGACCGCCGGCGGGAGGAGCTCCCGCATGGCCGCCAGCTCCGGGCCTTCGGCGCCGAACACCGCCCGCAGGATCGCGTTCAGGGTGATGCGCATCATCGACGGCAACGTGGCGAACGGCGTGCCCACCGGCCACGTCGACAGCTCGCGGGCCACCTCCTGCTCGATGATCTGCTCGTAGA
>CAXEZH010000264.1:0-48638 GCA_964000695.1 uncultured Mycolicibacterium sp.
CCCGACGGCGCCGTCTATTTCTCGATCGGATCGACGGGCAACATCACCGCCGAGGACCGCACCGCCGACCCGCCGCGCGCGACGATCATGCGGGTGCCGCCGGGCGGCGGGCCCGCCGAGCCGTTCGCGACGGGCGTGCGCAACGGAACCGGCCTTGCCGTCGCGCCCGACGGGTCGGTCTGGACCGCGAACAACGGGCGGGACAACGTGGCGTTCCCCGAACCCGGACCGCAGTACGGCCAGGTGCTGCCCGACTACGTCGACGACAACCCGCCCGAGCAGATCGCCCGGCTCACGCCCGGCCGCGAGTTGGGGTGGCCCTACTGCAACAACACCGGCGGGCCGGCCGACCTCCCGTTCGTCCGGGACGTCCAGACCAACCCCGACGGCGAGGAGCTCGACTGCGCGGCACTCCCGCCGGTCGAGCAGAGCATGGGCGCGCACTCCGCGCCGCTGGGGATGACGTTCGTCGACGGCGCGCTCCCCGAGCCGTATGGCCAGGGAGCACTGATCGGTGTGCACGGCTCGTGGAATCGGCAGCCACCACGACCGCCCGAGGTGTCGTTCTACCCGTGGCGCGACGGCACGCTGGGTGCTCAGCAGACCTTCGTCGGCGGCTTCCAGAATCCCGACGGCTCCCGTTGGGGCAGGCCGGTGGCGGCGGTGGCCGGACCGGACGGAGCGGTGTACATCACCGACGACGACGCCGACGCCATCTACCGGCTGGCTCCGCCGCGGCCGTAGCTAACTGGTCACCAGTGCATTCAGCACGGCGGTCAGCTGACGCTGGGTGCCGACCGCACGCTTTTCGAACGCCTTCTTCATCACCGGGTTGAGCAGTCTCGCTGAGCCGTGCATCTCGAGTTCGGCTTCATAGGTGACCGTCGATCCGGCACCGGCCGGCTCGACGGTGATGGTGCCGACCGCCGTCGACGAGCGGCTCTCACCGACGAAAACGACCGAGCGGTCGGTCAATTCGCACAGCTTGTAGGTCGTCTCGGCGGTGACCCCGAGCATCGTCGAGACGTTGTGCCAGTAGGCGCCCTCCCCGACCGGGCCGTTGTCGATGCGTTCGCAGGTGCGCGTGCCGGGATCCCACTGTGCGGCGTGGCCCAGATCCTTGAGGTAGTCGACCACGACATGCGGTGGCGGGCTGACGTCGAAGGTCCGGGAGACTCGGTTAACTGCAGCCATGGGTACCGGATACCCCGATGAGCCGTGCGATCCACGCCCGGACACCGCCTTCCCGGCCTCGGCACCGCCGCGCGGTGCGTGACCTCAGCAAATGCCGCGGCGATGCAATCGCGACGGTCCTGTGATGCTGCTGTGACGAAAGTTGACACCGTTTCTGCTGGGATTACTGTTGTTGTGCCAGTCGTCAAGGCCGGCCCGATCGCCGAGAGGAGCCGCCGGTGCGCAGGTGCGGGGCAAACATCCGCCGGCTCGGCGTCCGTGCGGTGGCCGCCGGGCTGACGGCCGCCGTCGCCGCCACCGCCGCGGCTCCGGTCGCCGGCGCCGCCAGCGCCCGCGAGCTGCTCGCCGCCGCGATCGCCAACACCCAGGGCTCGTATCTGGTGTACAACTTCGGCGGCGGGTTCCCGGCCCCGATGACCGATGCGTCCGGTCGCTCCTACGAGCTGAACAACGGCGGCCGTCTGATGATCATCAAGGCCGCCTCGCAGCGGTTGGCCCCGCGGCTGCTGGCCGATTCGCACACCGGCTATCAGGCTCGGTGTGAACGCGATCCCCGCGCCCGCACCGGCGAAGGGCTGTGGCAGGCGGCCGAGATCTACTCGCCGCTGCAAGCCTGGCAGGCCCTCGGCCAGCCCACCATAGCGATCAATGCCAACTTCTTCGACGTGCGCGGCCAGCAGGGCGGATCGTGGAAGACCACCGGCTGCAGCTCGCCGCTGGGCGCCTACGTCGACAACACCCGCGGCCTGGGCCGCACCAACGTCGCGGTGACGGGCACGCTGGCCTACGCAGGCAAGCAGGGTCTGTCCGGCGGCGACGAGCGCTGGATGGCGCTGTCGACGATGATCCTGCCGGTCGCCGGGGCGCCGTTCGTCGTACCGCCGCGCAGCGATGACGACTACGACGCGGCGACACCCGTGGTGACCGGGCTGATCGACAAGGGCACCCGCTTCGTCGCCGTCGCCGGCCTCGGGCTGCTCGCCCCGGGCGACACCGGCCAGCTCAACGACCCCGGGCCGAGCGCGGCGCGCACCGCGATCGCCTATGTGCGCGACCGCGACGAGATGTACGTCTTCCAGGGCGGCAGCTACACCCCCGACCAGATCCAGGATCTGTTCCGCGGGCTGGGCAGCGACACCGCCGTGCTGCTCGACGGTGGCGGCTCCTCGGCGATCGTGTTGCGTCGCGACACCGGCGGGATGTGGGCGGGGGCGGGCGCACCGCGCGGCTCCTGCGACACGATGGCGGTGCTGTGCGACTCCCGTGAGCGCGCGCAACCGGCGTGGCTGGCGTTCAACTGAGCGCCAGTGCGCTGCGCGCGGCGGCCCGGGTCTGCGCCAGGTAGCCACCGCCGAACAACGCGACATGCGCCAGCAGCGGGAACAGTTGGTGCAGACCCGTGCGGTCACGCCACCCCGACCGCAGAGGATGGTGGCGCTGATATCCCGCGAGCACGGCGTCGAGGTACGGGCACCCGAACAACGCCAACATGGCCAGGTCGGATTCGCGGTGCCCGCCGTGGGCGGCCGGATCGATCAGCACCACGCCGTCCGGTGTCCACATGACGTTGCCGCTCCACAGGTCGCCGTGCAGTCGGCAGGGTTGGTCGTCGTCGTCGAAATCACCGGCGGCGCAACGGTCCGCGACTGCGGCGACGTCCTCGGCGGTGGCGCTGTCCAACGCGGCCCGCTCGGCCATCGGGCGTAGCCGGCGCTCGGCGTAGAAGCTGCCCCAGCTCGCCTCGGCGGCATAGCTCATCGGCAGCGGTTGGTGCAGCGGACCGAAGAACCCCGGCCCCGTCCAGCTGTCCGGGGCGGCCCCGAAGCCGTCGGCGCCGGCGTCGTGCGTGTGAGCCAGACGGGCGCCGAACGCCTCGGCGGCGACACGGTCGGGCGATCCAACCGCCAGGCGCTCGAGTGTCAGGGCAGCGTCGTCGACGGCCACCACCTGCGCGCACGGCACGCCGTCGGCCGCGGCGGACAACCAGCGCAGTCCGGCCGCCTCGCAGGCGAAGAAGCCCGTCGGCGCCCGCGGATTGCGCTTGACGAAGCTCACGGCCCGGTTACAGCTGCGGGGTCAGATCGAACGACGTCACCGTCGACATCCGGGTGATCAGCCACTGGCTGCCGTCGCGCTCCATCGTCAACCGGTAGGACAGATACCGAAGCGACGGGATGTTCTTGGTGACCGGGCTGGTGGCCACGGAGTTGGTGTAGACGATCGCGGTGGCCTGTTCGGGCGCATCGGGCGGGGAGACGCTTTCCACCGCGGCGCCGACCACCTGGGTGTTGTTGGTGACCTGGGCCTGCTTGTTGGGCTCGACGATCGCGTCGATGTAGCGGGTGTACTCCTCGGAGAAGTCGCCGGCGAGGTAGCGCGACGCGCGGTCGGCCAGCGTCGCCATATCCTCGGGGGTGTAGGTCCACAGTGTCGTGATGGCCTCGGCGGCGGTCTGGGCGATCTCGAGCTTGGTCGCTACCAGGGCGCGCTCGGACAGGTAGGGCTGGACCATCGCTCCGGCGAACCCGGCTGACCCGACGAACAGCGCCGCGGCAGCCACCGCCGCCACCGTCAGCCGTCTTCCCGCCGGGCGGTGCGGGACGAGCACGACGTCGTCGGGGTTCCCGTCGGTGGTCTCGTCGGCGCCCGTGGGTGATGCGTCGTCCGCGGCGTCGGGCGACGTCTCGTCTGGACTGTCGGGTTCACCGTCGGTGTCCGCAGACGACGCTTCGTCGGAAATCCCGGGCGACGCCCCGTCAGTGCCCTCCGTGCTCTCGGCGGGTTTCTCGGGGTTCCCGGGCGGCGTCTCGTCGACGGTCGCGGCGGGCTGGGCCTTCCCACGGTCTGCCTTACCGACCGGGGTCTTCGGCGCCTCGGCGGCATCGGCGGTCAGATCACCTGGATCAGGTTGCTGATCTTCCACTGCTGTCCTTCCCTGGTCGTCGTGGCGATCCAGCGGCTGCCGCTCTCGATCGTGGTCTTACCGTCCGGTGTCTTCGACGTCACCTTGGTCGCGACGAGCACGTCGGCGCTGCCGTCGTCGTTCCACCGCTGCACTCCGGCCTCGAGGACGCTGCCGGTGGTGGGTTCGGCCTGTGCGACCTGGATCAGGATCTCGTTGAGCTTGTCGCGGAAATTCTGCTCGAACTCGCCGGTTCCCTCGGCGAGCACCCGGTCGGCGTAGGCGTTGGCGTTGAACGGGTCCAGTGACGTGTACATCGTCATGAACTCCCGCGCGTACCCCAATGCCGCCGCTTCCTCGAGCGCGGCCCGGCGGTCCGCCTCGTGGCGGACGAGCATCAGCGCGCTGCCCACGATCGCCGCAGTGACGACGAGTGCGCATACAGAGGCCACCAGCGCGAGGCCCCAGCTGCGCGGCTTCCTCGGTGGCACATCGAAGTAACCGGCGCCCACCGCATCGTGGACGTTGCCCTCGACGCTCAGGTCGATCCTGCGCCGCGGACTCACTGCCCCGCCTCGCTCATCATCGGCTTCTTGAGCACGGTGAGGCCGGCGACCTGCCATCGGCCTTGCGCGGACCGCTCGAACTCGACGCGCACGGTGGCGGTGATGAACCGCAGGTCCTCCGGGTTGGTGCCGCGTTGCCCCTGCATCGCCAGCAGCATCGCGGCCCGGTCGGGTGTGACCGGCGGATTGGTCAGCACGGCCGACGCGACCGCCCAGTACTCGTTGCTGGTGGCCTGCCCGCTCCGCAGGGCCTGCTGCTGGGCGGTCAGCTGCGGCCGGTAGCCGTCGGTGGTCAGTTGTTGCGCCCGGTCGAAGTCCTCGTCCATCGTGTCCACGCTGTAACTGAGCATCTGCTCGACGATGCGCGGGCCCTGCTCTTCAATCTGTGCACGCGCCTCGTCCACCGCCCGTTCCTGGCGGTAGACGACGGCATAGGCCGCTCCCGCGGCCGCCGCGCACACGACGGCGGCGCCGATGAGCACTGCGGCCACCAACCGGCGTATGTCCCGGTTCGGTGCGACGACGCGGTGCACCTCGGTGCGCAGCAGCAGATCGGCGAAGGTCCGGCGGCGGCGGTCCCAGAGCGGCCACAGCCAGCCGACACCCAGCGCGAGGGTGTCGAGCAGGTGCGCCAGCTCCCGCACCGCCAGCCGCACCACCCCGACCGGCCGCCCGGAGCGGTGCGCAACGCGCAGCCCGAACAGGGCGCGACCCAGCGTCCATCCGACGGCATGCGGCAGGACCAAGCGGTTGACCGCCATCGCGAAGAGCGCCACCCCCGCAACGGCGGTGAACACCCATCGCATCGCGTCGTCGGCCGGAGTCGCCAGCGCCAGCAGCGCCGCGGTCGCGACCACCCCGGCACCGGGCAGGGTGTCGACGAGCAGCGCGCCCACCCGGGCGGACCAGGAGGCCGGCACCGAATCCGGTGTCGACGCGGTCTCCGAATGCTCCGGCGTCGTGTCCAGCACCGCGGTCACGACGTGACCTGGTCCAGGTTGGCGATCCGGTACTGCCCTTCGTCCAGGGCCATCGTCGCCCGCAGGCGGTAGCCGACCTGGTTGTCGGTGGCCTCGACGTTGGAGATCTTCACCCGCATCGCCACCAGCACGTTGATGCTGCCGTCGTCGTTGTGCCGCTCGACCGCCGCGCGCAGGTCGTCGACCACGACCGTGGCGTTGGCGGCCTGGTACGCCTCGGCGAGCACGCTGCTGTACATGCCGGCCTGCACGCCGAACTCGCCGGTGGAGCACTCCAGGATCTTCGACTGCGCGGCCGTCATCGCCGCGGTGTCGGGCGCCTGGGTGGCTGCGACGCAGTCCTTGGCGGCGGCCAGCGCGGCCGCGTCGGCTTGGGCGATCTCGGCGGCGCGCTCGTTGGCCCGCCACGCCAGGTACCCGCCGGCCACCGCGGCTCCGGCGAGCAGCACCAAAGACGCGCAGACCGCGGTCAGCCAGCCGCGACCGAGCCGGGTCGGGCGGCGGTCCGCGTGCCGGCCGGCGCCGACCGTCGCGTCCTCGTTTGCAGGGTCGTCGGCAGCGGGGCTGTCGGCGTCGGCGTCCCCGGGCGCAGGGTCGGCGGCGGCAGGGCCCTCGGTTTCGACCTCGGAATCCTGGTCGGCGGTCGCCTCCGCCCCGGCATCGCCGGCGGCGGATTCGTCAGCTTCTGCGTCGTCTGCGGTGGATTGGTCGTCAACGACCGTCGTGTCTTCAACTACCGTGTCGTCGTCAGCTGCCGCCGGGGTGTCCTGCGGCGCGCTGTCAGCGTCGGCGTCGGTGGTGGGGTTCAGCCGGCTGGTGCCAGCATCTCCTTCCATCCGTCGTCTCCTGGGTTGCTCGAATTGCTGACGTTGTACCGGACGCCATCCGGGCCGACCACCTCGCCGCTGCTGGGGTTGTAGGCGGCGGTGGTGCCGGGCGGGCCTTGCGCCGGAGTGTAGATGCACGGGTTGGGCTGCTGTCCACTGCAACTGACGGTACCCGAACCGGGCGGGCTGACCGGGTCGCTGATCGGCGCCGTCGACTGCGGCGGCGGCAGCTTGTCGGCCGGCAGCGGGTTGGTGCCGTTGTTGATCGACGGGGCCGGGATCACCCGGCCCGGATCGACGCCCTGGTCACACCGCGCGCCCGGAGCCGGGCAGGCCAGAATCTGGTTCGGGTCGCCGTACCACGGGTTGGTGCCCAGCGGCACGTACGGCTCGTCGCTGCGGCACTCCGCCGGGGTGGCCGCGCGCTTACCGGGCACATCCACGCACGGATAGTTGCGCGCACCGCGAACAGCATTGCCCTGGAAGTCTTTCGGGATCTTGCAGTACGTGCCGGACGGCAACGGCGCGCGGCTGGTGTCGGCGGGCGAACGCCATTCCGAGGCCGGCAGGAAGCCGGTCATACACGGCGGCGGCAGGTTGATCGACAGACCGAAGTGCAGCAGGCCGCCGTCCTCCATGATCGACCCCATCTGCAGCAGCGACGCGCCCTGCGGGTAGATCACCAACGTCTGCTCGATGTTCTTGTTGTAGCGCTTGAGCATGTCGGACACCACGGCGAGGTTCGCCAGGGTCTGCGGTAACGCCTCCTGGACGTCACTGAACACCGTCGTCACCTGATCCAGCGTCGGTGCGGCGTTGCGCAGCCCGTTGCGCAGCGCGGCGTCCTGCTGCGCGGCCTGGGAGGCGATGACGTTCAGGTTGCGCGACCACTGGCCGATCGCGTCCCCGGAGTCGACCTGGCTCTGCAGGATCGGCTCCGCGTTGGCGATGATGTCGTTGACCTGCGGCAGGTTCTCCTGGAAGCCGCCGGCGAGGTTCGTCGTCGACTCCACCAGGCGCTGCAGCGCAGGTCCCAGACCGCCGACGGCCAGCGACGTCTCGGTGAGCAGGGTGTCGATCTTCTCCTTCGGCAGCACGGCCAGACCCTTGTTGGCCGCATCGAGCGCCGGGCCGACCGGCGCCGGCACGGTGCTGTCGGTGATCACCGCACCGGGTTGCAGATACGGGCCCGAATCGGTGTCGGGCACCAGGTCGAGGTACTGCTCACCGATCGCCGACACCGAATGCACATCCGCCCGCACTTCTTGGGGGATGCGGTAGTCGTCGTCGATGCGCATGGTGGCCCGGGCGCCCGACTCGGTCGGCTCCACGGCGGTCACCTTGCCGATCTGGGTGCCGCGATAGGTCACGTTGGCCGTCTCGTACAGACCGCCCGAACTCGGCAGCTGCGCATAGAGCGTGTACTGGCCGATGCCGGCCAGGCTGGGCAGACGCAGGTAGTACAGCCCGAGCACGGCCAACGCGATGACGGTGAGGACCGTGAAGAGCAGCAGCTGCAGCCGTATGAACCGGGTCAGCATCGGTCACTCACCCCTTTCGATCAGCGGGCCACCCGGCACCGAGTTCGGGTTCGGGGTGAACCGCACGTCCGGGATCATCGTGCTCGGGTCGCGGCCCCACGACTGCTCGAGGGCGCGCAGCATGCCCGACACACCGGTTCCGGACAGGAAGCCGTTGTCGATGGCCGACAGCGTCAGGTCGATCAGGATCGACGTGTTGATGTAGTCGCCGCGGATCACCTTGTCCACGTTGCCGATCGGGTACGGCGCGGTCAGGAAGATCTGCAGGGCGCCCAGCAGGTACGGCCCGGACTTGCCCAGCTCCCGCAGCGGGCGCTGGAGGTTGGCCAGGTTCGTGTTCAGGTTGTCGCTGGCCGGGGCGAGCATGCCTTCGGCGGCGTTGCTGATCCGGCCCACCGCCTCGACGGCGTCGGCGAACTGGTCGCGGGTGTCGGCGAAGTACTTGATCAGCGGCGGGAACTCGGTGAGCACCCGGTCCAGCGTCTCGTCGCGCTGGGCGACGATCGCCAGCAGACGGTCGGTCGAATCGATCGCCCGGGTGATGTCGTCACGCTGCCGGTTGAGCTCGTCGGTGAACGTGTCGAGTTGGTTCAGGAACGTCCGGATCTCGTCGGCGCGCCCGTTGAGCACGTTGAAGACCTCGGTCTGGATGGTCTCCAGGTTCGCCACGCCGCCACCGGTCAGGATCGTGGCGATGCTGGCCAGCACCCGCTCGGTGGTGGGGAACGCCGACGCGTTCTTCAGCGGGATCGTGTCGCCGCTCTTCAGCATCTGCGCGGACGGGTCCGGCGGCGGATCCAGCTGGACGTGCTGCGAACCCAGCAGGCTGGTCTGGCCGATCTTCGCCAGCGCGTTGGCGGGCAGCTCCACGCTGGGGTCGACGTCCAGCGTCAGCGTGGGCACCCAGTTCTTCAGCTCGATGGCGCGCACCCGGCCGACGTAGACGTCGGCCACGCGTACGCGGCTGTTCACGTTGAGCGCCAGCGTGTCCGGTATCTGCACGTAGATCGTCTTGGCGCCGGGCCCGGTGCCCGGACCGCCGGGCAGGGGCACGTTCGAGATGCCCTGCCACCCGCACGAGGTGAGCATCAGCGCCGCGGCGCCGAGGGCCACCACGCGCTTGGGGAGTTTGCGCCAGCTGACTTTCGAGAGTTTCACAGGTCAGCCTCCCGACTCTGCCGGCAGCAGCGGCCCTGCCGGGGCGGCCGGCGCCGGTGCCGCCGGCGGCGCTGCGGGGGCGATGGCGCCCAACGGGTTGCCCGGGACGACGCCCGGCGCGGGTGCAGGCGGCGGGGCCGGCTGCGGGTACCACGGCGGCGGCAACGGGTTGTTCTGGTCGAACGCGTTCGGCGGGCCGGGCAGGTTGCCGTCGCGCGTGGTGCCGAACGCCGGCGGAGCCGGCGGTGGGACGATGTCGGGGCCACCCATCAACTCGTTGAGCGACTCGGGGGTGAGCATGTTCTGGGTGAACGGCTGCACCTCGACGCCCTGCATACCGGGCGCGACGATCCAGCCGGGCTCGTGGTTGCCGTGCGACCACAACGTGTCTCGCGACCAGATGCCGGGCACCGTCGTGTCCTTGTAGCCGGGCGGTGGGCGCAGGCGCTCCTCGGAGTAGGCGATCTGCTTGGGCAGTGTCATCGCCGTGCGCAGCTGGTTGGCGCCGAACGGCAGGTAGTTGAACTTGATCGCGTCGAGGATCGGCCCGAGGTACTGGGCGCACAACTCCGCCGACTCCTGATAACCCAGCCGGCTGCCCGCCTGGATCGCACTGCACAGGAACTGCATCGGGTTGGCGAAGTTGTTGATCACCGGCACGGTCACGATGCCACCGGCGTTCGGTGACGAGATGTTCATCAGGTTCGACGCGACGTTCGGGTAGGCGTGCAGCGCCGTCTCCAGGCCTTCGCGCGCCTGCGGCTGCAGGATCGCGGTGGTGACATCGGCGAGGTTCTGGATGTCGGTGGTCAGCACCTCACCGTTCTCGTCGATGAATCCCCGTGTGGCGTCGAGCAGTTCGTTGAGGTCCTGCAGCGCGTCCGCCACCTCGTTGTCGGTGTTGGTGAACGCGTTGGTGATCTGGGCCAGGTCGTCGTTCAGCGCGACGAACTGCTGGTCGCTCTGGTAGAGCGCGTTGACGAACAGCGCCAGGCTCTTGATCACGCTGAAGAAGTCGCCACGGCCCTCGTTGAGCGTGTACAGCGCCTCGGACAGGTTGGTCAGCGTGCGGTTGAGCTGCTGGCCCTTGCCGGCGAAACCGTCGGCCGCCGACTCGATGATGTCGCCGAACGGACCCTTGGGTTGTTCGGGGGTCGGCCCGAGATCGGTCAGCAACCGGTTGATCGAATTGCGCAGGTCGTCGTACTCGACGGGGACCTGGGTGCGGTCCAGACCGAGCACGGCACCGTCTTCGAGCACCGGGCCGCCGGTGTAGGGCGGCGCCAGCTGGATGGTGCGGGAGGCGACCAGGCTCGGGTTCAGGATCGACGCGGTGGCGTCGGCGGGCACCTTGTACTTGTCGTCGTAGTGGAAGGTGACCTTCATCTTGTCGCCGTCGGGCACGATGCTGTCGATCGACCCGACCCGCACGCCCATGATCTGGACGTCGTCGCCTTCGTAGAGGGCCAGCGTCTGCGTGAAGTAGGCCGTCACCGAGTTGGTGGTTGCCTTCTTGTAGAGGTTCCACCCGATGACCGCGGCGATGATCCCGAGGATCAACACCACGGCGATGAGGATCACCGAGGCGCGGGACAGGCCGGACAGTTTGAGGTTCCGGACGTTGAAAATCGTCGACATCTCTCTCCTCCCCTAGCCTTGCGATCCCGGCGGGAGGAACGGCGGGTTGCCGGGCAGCGGCGGCTCACCGGCCGGCGGCAGCGTCAGGCCCGGCCCGGGTGGCGGCGGGGGCCCGTCCAGAGCCGGGGGTAGCGGCGCGATGCCGGGGGTGAAGTCCGGCGCCGACGGCTGAGGCTCGAGCGGAACGGTGCGGGCTCCGGGTGGGGCCGGCGGCAACGGCACCCGCTGGCCGGGAACGGTCGGGGCCAGCTGGCCGGGGATCGCCGAGGCGGGCACACCCGGGGACGGCTGCGGTCCGTGGGCGTTGGGCGCCGACGTGGCCACGTTGGGCCCCTGTCCGGCGTAGTTCGGCCCGTACGGGTTGTCGCCGAACGGCCCGACGGTCAGGTCCGCGCAGGGCAGCGGGTTGCCCGGGGTCGGGTCGCCGCCGGGGCCGGGGGTGTAGGAGCACGGCGAACCGGGGACCACGGCCGGCCCGGGATTGGCCGGGGTGCCTTCCAGCGGGGTCGGGGCGGGCGGCGGGGCGCCGTTGGAGAAGCCGGTGCCGTTGGGATCCGGGAAGCGGAACGCCGGCAGTCCGGCGTTGCCCCAGAACTCCTCCGGATCGATGCCGCGCTTCTTGAAGGCGGCGTCGACGTAGGGCTGCAGCAGCCAGTAGGGCGCCAGGTTGGCCAGCATCACCTTGAAGTACGGCCCCGACGCCAGCGCCTCACCGAGCGACACGATGAACTTCGACAGCGACGTCAGCGTGTCGGAGAGGTCCATGCGGCGCTCGGAGAGCACACCGCTGATCACCCGCAGCTGCTCGAGGACGCGGTTGAGGTTGGGGTTGTCGTCGATGACGCCGCGCACCTGGGTCGAGAACGTGCCCACACGCTCGAGCAGTTGGCCCACCGCGTAGTTGCGCTCGTTGATCGCCGCCAGCAACGTCTGGGCGTTGACCAGCAGCTCGTTGATCTGCCCGCCGCGGTTGCCGAGCACGCCGGCGACCTTGTTGGCGTTGGCGAGCAGTTTCTGGATCTGGTCGTCGCGTTTGCCGATGGTGTCGGAGAACCGCGCGACCCCGTCCAGCGCCGCGCTGAGGTGCGGGTAGGTCTGGTCGATGGTCTCCGAGAGAACGTTGAGCGACTCTTTGACGGTCTGGGTGTCCCAGCCGGAGGTGTTGCTGCTGACGTCGAAGAACGCGTCGTAGATCTGGTACGGCGTGGTGGTCTGGCCCAGCGGCAACGTGCCGCCGGGTTGCAGCACCTCGGTGCCGCGGGGCTCGATCTCGATGTTGCGTCGCCCGAGGATGGTGTCGGTGCGGATGGCCGCCCGGCTCTCCTTGCCGATCTGGGTGCCGCCGAGCGCATAACCGATGACGACCTTGTCGCCGTCGATGTCCATCGACCGCACGGTGCCGACATCGACGCCGGCGATGCGCACCTTGTCGCCGTTGTTCAGCCCGCCGGTGTCGGAGAACTCCGCGTAGTAGGTGGGCGTCGCGAACAGCATCGGCACGCTGGCGAAACTCTGGCCCACCCCGATCACGAGGATCACGATCAGGATGCCCATCAACCCGTTGCGGACGCGGTTGGACCCTTCGAGGACTCTCATTTCGGCGTGCACCTACCCGTCGGCTGGCTCCACACCTTGACCTTGCGCACGGGCCCGCCGGGCTGCAATCCGTTGAGCTTCAACGTGATGTCGCACGCATAGAAGTTGAAGAAGTCGCCGTAGAGACCACCGGAACGGCCGATGACCGACAACGCGTCCGGCAGGTCGATCAGCAACTGGTTGAGCTCGTCGCGCTGATCCACCAGCGGCTGGTTGAGCACCTCGAGCTTGCTGATGGTCTGCTGCAGCAGCGGCCGGTTGTCGGCCAACAGGTCCCCGATCGTGCCGGCGGCGTCACTGATGTCGGCGACCGAGGTGGCCAGCGGATCGGCACGATTCTTCAACCCGGTGATGAGGACCTCGAAGTTCTGGATCGTCTCGTCGAACTGCTGCTGATGCTTGACCGTCGTGTCCAGCACGGTGTTGAGGTTGGTGATGACGTCACCGATGGCGCGGTCCCGGTCGGCCAGCGCATTGGTCAGCGACGCGGTCTGATCCAGGATGTCGTTGATCGTGCCGCCCTGGCCCTGGAACACGGTGATCAGCGACTGGGCGATGGTGTTGACCTTCTCGGGTTCCAGCGACTGGAACACCGGGCGGAAGCCGCCGATCAGCGCGTCGAGATCCAGCGCCGGTTCGGTGAGCTCGATCGGGATCGTCGCGCCGGCAGCCAGTCTGGTGTTGCTGTCACCGCGGGACAGATCCAGGTAGCGGTCGCCGATGAGGTTCAGGTAGCGGATGGATGCGCGGGACTCGTCGAACAGCGGCAACGACCGGTCGACGTTGAAGTCGACCTTGACCTTGCTGCCGCCCTCGATGAGGGTGACGTCTTCGACCTTGCCGACCTCGACACCGGACGCGCGGACGAACTGGCCGGGGCGCAGGCCGCTGGCGCTGGAGAACACCGCCGAGTAGCCGGTGGTGCGGTCGAAGCGCACCTGGCCGAACACGATGATGATGATCGCGGTGAACATGAGCAGCACCAGGGAGAAGGCGCCGAGCTTGATCGCGGTTCCGGTGATTTTCATGGGTTGATCGTGTGCTCCCCGACTTGGCGCCCCCACACGTACTCGGTGAGCAGCGGCGAGCCCAGGCCGATGTGGTTGTACGGGGCGATCGACGCGCCGGTGTCCAGCACCAGGAACGGCGCCGGCCACAGGTCCCGGGTGATGGGCTGCCAGCAGCCCGGCCGTCCGCCCGGCCCGCCCTTGGCGTTCACCCGCGGCAGGTTGTCGGGGAAGACGTAGGCGTTGGCCGTGCCCAGACCCAGCACCTCCGAGTTGGTCTTCAGTGAGTAGCCGTTGCCGCCGAACGCGTCGCTGATCTTGGGTTCGACGTCGTGGTAGTTGCGCATCATGCAGTAGATGGACGGGCTGTACTCGTCGAGCAGCGCCGTCGTGGGGATCAGGTCCTCGGCGGTGCGCACGAAATAGGGTGCGCCGCGCTCGAGGACGTCACCGCCGACGTTGCCGAACCCGACCGCGGCCATCAACGCCTGGTCGACGTCGCCCTGCTGTTCGTTGAACGTGCGGGCGGTCGTGACGGCGTTCTCCAGACCGTCGAACAGGTCGGGCGCCGCGTCGGCGTACACCTCACCGAGGTCGGCCAGGAGTTGGTTGTCCCGCCGGATCGTCGGCATCTGCGGGTTGACCTCGGCCAGGATCTGGTTGCCGTCGATGATCGAGTCACCGAACCGCTCGCCGAGCCCGTCGAGCGCCTCGGCGGTCGCGGTCAGGGTCTGGTTCAGCTTGATCGGGTCGACCTGCTCGGCGACCTCGACCACGGTCTCGAACAGCGTGTTGAACTCGGTGGTCACCGACGACACGTCGATGACGTCGCTGGCGGTGATCCGCTCGCTGGAGGGGTCCTTCGGGGTGGTGAAGGAGACGTACTTGTTGCCGAAGACGGTGGTCGCGGTGATGTCGGCATTGACGTTGCGCGGGATCAGGTCCAGGTACTCGGGGTTGACCTCGAGGATGATCTTGGCGCGCGGTTCGTCGTCCACGGTGACCTGTTCGACCTGTCCCACCCGGCCGATCTGCACGCCGTTGTAGGTCACCTTGGCGCCGGGATCCATCGACAGACCCGAGCGCGCCGAGATCATCGTCAGCTGGGTGCGGGGCAGGAAGTCGCCGCGGAACTGCAGATACACCACGACCACGGCCGCGATGGAGAGCAGGGCCAGCACGAGCCCGGCCACCTTGTAGGGGGGCTGGCGTTTGTTGTTGATGGGAGCCGTCATCGCCGCTACACCGTCAGGTTGAAGTTCGGGTCGACGCCGTAGAGCGCCAACGAGGCGAACAGGACCACACACACGATGGCGACCAGCGAGGCGCGCATCGACCGGCCGACGGCCTCACCGACGCCGACCGGACCGCCGCTGGCGTAGAAGCCGTAGTAGCAGTGGTTGAGCATGACGATGACCGAGATGATGATCGCCTGCACGAAGGACCAGAACACGTCGTCGGGCCGCAGGAACGTGCGGAAGTAGTGCTCGTAGGTGCCGATCGACTGGCCGTAGAACACCGTGGTGGTCACCTGCGCGGACAGGAAGCTCATGATGATCGCCATCGCGTAGAGCGGGATGATCACGACGAAGCCGGCCATGATGCGGGTGGACACCAGATACGAGATGGACTTGATGCCCATCACCTCCAGCGCGTCGATCTCCTCGCTGATGCGCATGGCGCCCAGCTCGGCGGTGGCGCCGGCGCCGACGGTGGCGGCCAGCGCCTGGCCGGCGACCACCGGGGCCGCGATCCGGACGTTGATCAGTGCGGCGAAGAAGCCGGTGAAGGCCTCGACCCCGATGTTGCCCAGCGAGGCGAAGCCCTGGATCGCGACCAGCGACGAGCCTGACAGCGTGACGAACCCGACGATCGCGACCGTGCCGCCGATGACCGCCATCGCCCCGGTGCCCATGCCGATCTCGGCGATCAGCCGCAGCATCTCGCGGCGGTAGTAGCGCAGCGCGTGTCCGATCGAGCCGACCGCGGTGATGACGAACACCGCGATGTGCCCCATCGCCTCCAGTCCGCGGCCCGGCGCGCCGGCCCACTTCTCGGCGGTGGCGACTCCGCGGGGGAACCGGGCCCGGATGACTGCAGATGTCGACACGTCAGCTCCCCGTTCCGAATCGGACGCCGATGGTCGTCAGCACGACGTTGACCGCGAAGAGCGCGATGACGCACAGCACCAGGGTCTCGTTGACGGCGGTGCCCACACCTTTGGCGCCACCGGCCACCGTCAGGCCGCGATAGCAGCCGACGAGCCCGGCGATCAGGCCGAAGGTGGCGGCTTTGACGATGGAGATGACGACCTCGGGCAGGCCGGTGATCAGTGTCAGCGTGGACACGTAGGCGCCGGCGGAGACGTTCTGCAGGTAGACGCCGAAGATGAAGCCACCGACCAGACCGACGGTGATCACCGCGCCGTTGAGCAGGATCGCCACGAACGTGGAGGCGATGACGCGGGGAACGACGAGGCGGTGGATCGGGTCGATGCCGAGCACCTCGAGCGCGTCGATCTCCTCGCGGATGGTGCGCGCACCCAGGTCGGCACAGATGGCGGTCGAGCCGGCCCCGGCGACCACGAGCACGGTCACCAGCGGGCCCAGCTGGGTCACCGCGCCGATCGCCGCGCCGGCGCCGGAGACGTCGGCGGCGCCGAACTCGGCGAGCAGGATGTTGAGCGTGAAGATCAGCAGCACGGTCAGCGGGATGGACACCGCCAGCGTGGGCAGGAACGCCACCCGCATCAGGAACCAGCTCTGCAGGATGAACTCCCGCCACTGGAACGGCCGCAGCACAGCGCCCTGCCGACGCGCACACACATGCGCACGAAACCGCCGACGGCCTCCAGACCGGGTCTGGTCTGTTCGCGGATGTACGTGCCGAGGTTCTGAGTCGTCATCGGGCAACCCCCGCGACGTCCCGACGGCTGGCGTAGCGCACCGGTGGCACCTGTCGCACGCTCCCTTCCAGCCCCGACCCGGTCAGTGTGATCTCCGCCCTATTACTCACTGGTAGTAAGGCGGACCACCGGACTGTACCCGATGGGTTGAGCCCGACGTACTGCATCGGCACGATTGACCACCGATCTGTAAGCAAAGCCGCCCCCTCCCGACTAGGCCCGCCGCGCACCGGCTGAAACGGTTGTCGGAGAGGAACTTTCGGAGACGTCAATCTTCGCTGCCGCGCCGAACCGCGACCTCAGTTCGGTCTTGAGAACCTTGCCGGCGGGGTTGCGCGGCAGCGCCTCGACGATCTCGACCGCCTTGGGATGCTTGTAGCGGGCCAGCTTCGCCGACAGGAATTCCTCGAGCGCGGCGACGCTGATCGCCGACTCCCGCGCCGATCCCAGCGAATCCCGGACGACGACCACAGCAACGGGAACCTCCCCCCACTTGCGGTGCGCCCGGCCGATGACCGCCACCTCGACGATGTCGGGGTGGGCGGCCAGGACGTTCTCGACTTCGGCGCAGTAGATGTTCTCGCCGCCGGAGATGATCATGTCCTTTTTACGGTCGACGACCCAGATGTAACCCTCGTCGTCCTGCCGGACCAGGTCACCGGAGTGGAACCAGCCGCCCGCGAACGCTTCTGCGGTGGCCTCGGGCTTGTTCCAGTAGCCGGCCATCAGGGTGGGAGCGCGGTAGACGATCTCGCCCACCTGCCCCACGGGCACGTCATTCATGTCGTCGTCGACGATCCGGGCCGACACCGTCGGGATGACCTTGCCGACCGACCCCAGCTTGCGGATGGCGTCCTCGCCCAACAGCATGCAGGTGACCGGCGACATCTCGGTCTGGCCGAACGCGGCCAGGATCTTGGCGCCGGGAAACGTCTGCGCCATGTCGCGCAGCAGCGTGTCCGAGGCCGGCGCGGCGCCCCAGGACAGGGTGCGCAGCTGCAGCCGGCGGGGGTTGGCGCGCTGTTCGGCACACACGGCCTGCCACTGGGCGGGGACCAGGAAGATTCCGGTGACCTTTTCGTGCTGCAGGACGTCGAGCAGGTGGCCGGGGTCGAAGGCGCCCAGCGGGTAGATCACCGTGGGGCGGCCGAGCAGCAGACCGAAGACGGTGTTGCCGATGCCGGCGATGTGAAACAGCGGGACCCCGACGAAGCCGATGTCGTTGTTGATGTCCGCGCCGTTGGTGAACAGGTGCGTCATCGCCTGCCCGGCCAGGTTGTTGTGAGTCAGCACCGCCCCCTTGGGCCGGCCGGTGGTGCCCGAGGTGTACATGATCAGCGCGGGCGAGTCGTCGGGGATGTCCACCGTCGGACAGGGCGCGTTCTCGGCGACCAGATCCTCGTATCCCAGGACGCCGTCCTCGGTGGCGGCGCCGGCGACGATCACGGTGGCCAGCGCCGGGTCCAGATCTCGGACGGCGGTCGCGACCGGCGCGAGCACCGGCTCGGTGACGACGACCTCGGCGGCGCAGTCCGAGACCAGGTAGGCGATCTCGGCCGGGGTCATCCGGAAGTTCACCGGGACCGCGATCGCGCCGAGTTTGTTGACCGCCAGGACCGACTCGACGAACTCGGGGCGGTTCAACATCAAGATCAGCACCCGGTCCCCGAACCCGACGCCCCGCTGGTGCAGCGCCCCGGCCAGCGCGGTCACGCGGCGCGCCAGTTCGATCCAGGTGGTCGTCACGCCCAGATACCGCAGCGCGGTGCCATCGGGCTGCATCAGGGCATGTCGGGCCAGCTGGTTGGTCCAGTTCTGCCGACGGGCGAGGTAAGGCTGCTCGGTCGGATGCTCAGGCGTACCGGCGGGAACAGTCAACGTGTCCTGCTTCGTGGGATGGTGGCTTGCGATGCGGTGATATTTGATCAAACATGGTGTTGCCTCGGTCACAGTATGGCCCCGGCGGGCTCGCGACAAGTCTCGATCGCCACCCCGGCGAGATCTGCCCGAAAGGCCTTGCATCCGATGTACGCCCCCGTCCGCACCCGTTCGGCGGGTGCGGTGCGCCGCGAGCAGCTTTCCGACGAGGTGGCGGCGCGGCTGCGCGGCGAGATCATGACCGGCGCACTGAGACCGAACACCTTCATCCGCCTCGACGAGACCGCGGCGCGGCTCGGCGTCAGCATCACACCGGTGCGGGAAGCGCTGCGCACGCTGCGCGGTGAGGGCATGGTCGAGTTGGAGCCCCATCGCGGTCACCGCGTCGTCCCGCTCAGCCGTGCCGACATCGAGGACATCTTCTGGCTCCAGAGCGCCATCGCGCGCGAACTCGCCACGACCGTCGCCCGCCGCATCACCGCCGCGCAGATCGACGAATTGGTCGAACTCAACACCCAACTGGCCGCCGCCGCGGCGACCGGTGACGCCGATCAGGTCGCGCAGTGCGAGTTCGCGTTCCACCGGGCGTTCAACCGTGCGGGTGAGCGGATCAAGCTGGCCTGGTTCCTGCTGCATGCCTCGCGGTATCTGCCGCCGCGGCTGTTCGCGACCGACCCGGCCTGGGCGGCGGACGCGGTGGCCAGCCACGAGCAGCTGATCGAGGCGCTGCGCCGCCGCGACGACGCGACGGTGGTCGCGCTGACCGAAGGTCAGTTCAC
Source organism: uncultured Mycolicibacterium sp. (assembly GCA_964000695.1). Lineage (GTDB taxonomy): Bacteria > Actinomycetota > Actinomycetes > Mycobacteriales > Mycobacteriaceae > Mycobacterium. The sequence continues at coordinate 18,972 of CAXEZH010000264.1, forward strand.
CGACGGACTGGCCCGGCTGCTGGCCTATCTGGACCAGATCGGGCTCTGGGACTGACCCGAGCCGGGGTCAGCCGGCGGCGAGCTGCTCGGCGCGGGCCTTCAGGTTGTCCGCCAGATACTCCAGGGTGTCGTTGACGGCCTTCTTCACCATCTGCTTGGGAATCGGCATCGTGGTCTCGACGTCGAGGTCGACGGTCAGCAGCGACGTGGCGCCGATCGGCACCGCGGAGAACTTCTGTTCCTGCTTGGAGAAGAAGTCGCCCTGCTGGAGCATCGTGTAGATCTGGTTCTCGCCCGGGTAGTACACCGCGGTGATGAACGTGCCGGCCTGACCCTGCACCACGACGTCGAGCCGCAGCTGGCTGGGCCGGCCGTCGTGGTACCGGGCCAGCACCCAGCATCCCTTGATCTCTTCGTTCCAGTGCGGGTAGGCCTCGAAGTCGGCGACGATCCCCATGATCGTCTCGGCGGAGGCAGCCACCTCCACGGTCTTGCTCACCAACGGCATCGGGCGAGCATATCGTCACAGCTGCGCGCGCAGCTCCCGTGCATTGCGCACCGCGTTCCCGCCGAGGTCGTTGTTGAAGTACACCAGCACATCTCGGTGCTGCGCCTGCCATTCCCGGATCCGCTCGGCCCACCACCGCAGATCCTCACCGCTGTAGGAGCCGCCGTAGAGCGCGTCCGGGTCGGGGCCGTGCAGTCGCACGTAGACGAACCCGGCGGTGGCCCTCAGCACGCAGGGCAGGTTCGCCCCGCTCATCACGACGTAGGCGGCGCCGTGCTTCTCCAGCAGGCGATAGACCTGTTCGTCGTCCCAGGAGGGGTGGCGGAACTCGACGGCGACGGGGATCTGCGCCGGCATCGCTCCGAGGAAATAGTCGAGCCGGGCGTCATCGCGCTCCAGCGCCGGATGCAGCTGGACCAGGAGCGGCCCGGCGCGGTCACCGAGGGCGCTCCAGCCACGGTGCAGGCGTTCGATCCATTCCTCCGGGGACCGCAGCCGGCGCGCATGGGTCAGCCCGCGGGCCGCCTTGACCGCCATCGTGAAACCGGGTGGGAGCTGGTCGCGCCACCGCGCGAAGCCCTCGTCGCGCGGCCAGCGGTAGAAGCTGCCGTTCAGTTCCACGGTGTCGAACTCGGCGGCATAGCGGGTCAGCCGTCGCGCAGCCGGGATCCCCTGCTCGTAGAGCACGCCCGCCCAGTGGTTGTACGACCATCCGGAGGTGCCGATGCGAACCGTCACCACAACCGGGTACCCGCGTTTCAGGTCAGCGTGTCGGCCTCGACCGTGACACCCAGCGGTGAGCTCTGCCGGACCGCGTCGTCGCGGATCAGGCCGCGCAGCAGCGCGGTGCTGAACTCCACGGCGATCTCCTGGGCGGTGCGCCGCCCGTGCGGCCGTAGCCACCGGTAGGAACCCAGCGTCATCCCGATGTAGCCCAGGGCCAGCACGTGGGAGTCGCAGTCGTACAGCTCGCCGCTGGCGATGCCGCGGTCGATCACGTCGCGGACGTGCTCGTAGACCTGGGTTTCCTTCTCCCGGATGTAGGCCACCTGCTCCTCGGTGAACCACTCGGTGATGTAGGGCCCCTCCTGGAAGTACACGGCGGCCCGCTCGATGTTGCCGGCGATGCCGACCAGCAGCCGACGGGTGAAGTGGTAGATCATCTCCCGCGCCGAGGCCGACGGATCGTCGTGCAGAGCGTCGACGGTGAAGTCGGCGGCGCCCTTGTAGATGTCGTAGAGGATCAGCGACTTGCTGGCGTAGTAGTGGTAGACCGTGGCCTTGTTCAGCCCGACGGCGTCGGCCACGTCATCCATCCGGGTGCCGTGGTAGCCGCGCGCGGCGAACAGCTTGGTGGCCACGGCCAACAGCTCCTCGCGACGGGACATCCCGTTCGTCGTGACGGTTTCAGACATGGCGACTCACTATAGGCAGGGGCGGGTCTACTAACTGGTTGGTTCAGTCTAGGCGGATGCGGTGTCGCCGCGGGGGCGGCAGGTCTACACTCGGCCAGAGCCCTGCAGGCGAGAGGTGATGACGTGGACCCGAACCCGGATTACGACGCAAGCGACGAGTTGGAGTACGGCATCAACTGGTTCGCCTGGATCCTTCGCGGAGTCTATCCGCCACCGGCCTACCCGCCGGTCTGATCGTCACCGACAGCCTCTGAGGCTGCGGGCTTTCCCCGGGTGTCCCGGTGCTCTGCCGGGATCGCCCTGTGTTCTTCCGGCGCGTCCGGTTCGTGCTCGCCGCGCCGACGCGCCGCCACCTTCTCTTCCAGGGTGTGCTTCGTGGTCTCCAGCGTGTCCTTGACGGTGCCGGCCCACGTACGCATCCGCCCGGCGGCGTGCCCGCCCCACCGTTCCGCGGTGTCCGCCGCCTCCTTGCCGACGCGGGTGGTGACGCGCCCGGCCCGGTCGACGCGCTCACGAAGCTCCTGGCGCCAGTCGCGGGGCGGAACCGGTTCCTGGTCACGCGGCCAGACGATGGGCGGCTCGACCGCGCCGGACACCGGCGGGTACGTCAGCGGCTGGCTCTCTTCGCCGTAACACTCCCCGCATTTCCGGCACCGCACCTCATAGCGCGTCACGGGCGAGGCGTCGTCGGCGACCGTCTCGATGAAGACGTAGTCGGCCATCGACACACATCGCGGACAGCGCGCCAGCCCACGTTCCACAACCATGCTCACGTTGGTCATCGTGCGTGGCGCAGCACGTCACGCGCACCGGGGGCGCAGATCTCGATGCCTGATCGGTGCCGTTTCGAGACCTGCCCGGTCAGAGCCCTTTGAAGACCTGCCCGGTCAGAGCGCCTTGAGCTCCTCGATCACCTCGGTCACCGACTTCTTCGCATCGCCGAACAGCATGGACGTCTGGTCGGCGAAGAACAGCGGGTTGTCGATACCGGCGTAGCCGGAACTCATCGAGCGCTTGAGCACGATCACCGACTTGGACTGGTCGACGTTGAGGATCGGCATCCCATGGATCGGTGAGCTCGGATCGTTGCGCGCGGCGGGGTTGGTGACGTCGTTGGCGCCGATGACCAGGGTGACGTCGGTGCGGTTGAACTCGCCGTTGATGTCGTCCATCTCTTTCATCGCGTCGTATTCGACGTCGGCCTCGGCGAGCAGCACGTTCATGTGTCCGGGCATCCGGCCGGCGACCGGGTGGATGGCGTACTTGACCTCCACGCCTTTGCTTTCCAGCATGTCGCCCATCTCCTTGACCGCATGCTGAGCCTGCGCGACGGCCAGGCCGTAACCGGGCACGACGATCACCTGGTTGGCATAGGCCATCTGGATCGCGGCGTCGGCGGCCGAGGTGGCCTTGACGGTGCCCTGCTCGCCGCCGGGTCCCGCGGCTGCCGCGGAGTCGCCGCCGAACGAGCCGAACACGATGGCCGGGATGGACCGGTTCATGGCGACGGCCATCAGGTTGGTCAGGATCGAGCCGGACGCACCGACGATCATGCCGGCGACGATCATCGCGGTGTTGTTCAGCGCCAGGCCGGCCGCGGCGGCCGACAGGCCCGTCAGCGCGTTGAGCAGGCTGATGACCACCGGCATGTCGGCGCCGCCGATCGGGAACACCACGAACAGGCCCATCACGCCGGCGGCGACCAGGACGGCCACGATCCACCAGCCGCTGGTCTCGTTGCCGGGCGCGGCGTTGAGGCCGATGTAGACCGCGACCCCGACCGCCACGATCAGCAGCGCGATGTTGGCGGCCTGGAACAGCTTGGCGGAGCGGACCAGCGCCTTCTCGACGTTCTTCGGGATCGATTCCTGCAGCTTCAGGAACGCCACCAGCGAACCCCAGAACGACACCGAGCCGACGATCGCGGCGAACAGCGACCCGACGACCAGCGCGACGGTGGGTTGCTGATCGGGCCGGAAGTGGGAGAAGCCGTCGGTCTCGATGAACTCCGCCCAGGCGATCAGCGCCACGGTGCCGCCGCCGACGCCGTTGAACAGCGCGACCAGCTGCGGCATCGCCGTCATCTTGGTCTTCTTGGCCGGCGGCACACCGAGCACCACACCGATCGCCAGACCGGCGACGATCAGGATCCAGTTGATCGCGGCCGTGTCGCGCACCGCGATCAACGTGGCCACCACCGCGATGCCCATACCGGTGGCGGCGATCCAGTTGCCGCGCACCGCGGTCTTGGGCCCGGTCAGCCCGGACAGGCCGAGGATGAACAGCGCGAACGCGACGATGTAGAGGACATTGACGAGGTAGGTCACTGGGCTGCCCCGTCCTTGGCCGGAGCAGGCTTCTTGCCCTTGAACATGCCGAGCATGCGGTCGGTGACCAGGAAGCCGCCGATCACGTTGAGCGTGCCGAAGATCAACGCGATGAACGCGATGATGCGCACCCCCCAGCCGGCGTCGGCGGGCAGGTTGCCCAGCACGATCAGCGCACCCAGCACGACGATGCCGTGGATGGCGTTGGTGCCCGACATCAGCGGGGTGTGCAAGGTGTTGGGCACCTTGGAGATGACAGCGAACCCGACGAACCCGGCCAGCACCAGGATCGCGATGTTCAACAACAACTGGTCGTACATGGCTAGTTCCCCTCGCGTGTGACGCAGGCGCCGGCGATCACTTCGTCGTCGAAGTCCGGCGCGAGTGCGCCGTCGGTGATCAGCAGATCCAGCAGTGCGGTGATGTTCTTCGAATACAGCTCGCTGGCGTGCTCGGGCATGGTGGCCGGCAGGTTCAACGGCGAAGCGATGGTGACGCCGTGTTTGACGACGGTCTGCCCGGGCTCGGTGAGCTCGCAGTTGCCGCCCGTCTCACCGGCCAGGTCCACGACCACGGAGCCGGACTTCATCCCTTCCACCGCAGCGGCGGTCACCAGCCTCGGCGCGGGCCGGCCCGGCACCAGCGCGGTGGTGATGACGACGTCGAAGCCGGTGATGGCCTTCTCGAGTTCCTTCTGCTGCTGGGCGCGCTCGTCCTCGGTGAGTTCGCGGGCATACCCGCCCTCGCCTGCTGCGTCGATGCCCAGGTCCAGCCATTGGGCGCCCACCGAACGGACCTGATCGGCCACCTCGGGGCGCACGTCGTAGCCGGTGGTGCGGGCGCCGAGACGTTTGGCGGTCGCCAGCGCCTGCAGGCCGGCCACCCCGACGCCGAGCACCAGCACGGTCGCCGGTTTCACGGTGCCGGCCGCGGTGGTCAGCATCGGGAAGAACCGGGTCGACTCCGAGGCGGCCAGCAGCACCGATTTGTAGCCGGCGACGTTGGCCTGCGACGACAGCGCGTCCATCACCTGCGCGCGGGAGATCCGGGGAATGGCTTCCACGGCGAAGGCCTGCACGCCGGCCGACTTGAGCGCACCGATCTGGTTGTCGGCGTTGCGGGGCGCCAGGAATCCGATCAGGGTCTGGCCCGAACGCAGCTTGGCGATCTCCTCGGCGCTGGGCGGGGCGACCTTGACGACGATGTCGGCGGCCCACGGGTCACCGATGGTGGCGCCGGCTTCGGTGTAGAGGTCGTCGGGCAGCAGCGCCGCGTCGCCGGCGCCGGATTGCACGACGACGCTGACTCCGCTCTTGGTCAGCCCGGCGACCGCTTTGGGAACGAGCGCGACGCGCCGCTCATCGGCGGCCGACTCGGCGGGCACGCCGACGGTCACCGTCGTGGCGTCGGGGCGCGGGGCGCCGGATTCGACTTCTGTCATGGCGACGTTGATCTCTTCCGTGTTGTTCGGGGTTGTTCGGTTCCCTGGGTGGCGAGCCCGCGTCAACGTGGGGCGCGATGTGTGATCAGACACCATAGCGGGTGCAAACGTCGAGAGCCGATTCCGTTTCGGCCCCATCGGCACAGTTCAGCGACCGAGACGGCTTGGCCGTTGGCCCAAAAGTATGTGGGATCGCCGGTATCGGAGGAGGCAGTCACGCAGAAATCGCATCGACCGCCGCCCGCACGCCGACGGATACCGGTGTGACCATCGCCACAGTCACCGAGCGTGGTTGACGGGCGTCAAGCGCCGCCTGGGTGCTCGGGCGGCGACACCGCGGTGATCCGGGTGCCGGAGCCGGCCGTGGAGTCGATGCGCATGGCGCCCCCCATCGCGTCGAACCGGGCGAGCAGCGAGCCGAGGCCGATGTGGCCCTCGGCCACCGAATTGCCGACCTGTTGCGGATCGAAGCCGCTGCCGTCGTCGCGAACACTGAGTACCACCCGGTCGCCGTCGCGGTGCACGTCCACCCAGACGGTGCTCGCACGGGCGTGCTTGGCCACGTTGGTCAACAGCTCTCGCGCGGCCCGGTACAGCAGGGACTGCGACTGCGGTTTGCCGACGTCGTCGAGATCGGCGATGACGTCGATGTCGTGCCGCGACTGGTACTGCCGCAGCAACTCCCGCACCGCCGCGGTCAATCCGAGTTGCGCCAGGACCTGGGGGTGCAGCTCGGTGACGGTGGCCCGCAGCCCCGCCGCGGTGTCCTGCAGGGCCGCGTAGACGTGGTCCAGCGCCGGGTCGGAGATTCGGTCCCGGGCTTCGTCGAGCTCGAGGCGCGCGGCCAGCAGGGTCTGCAGCGGACCGTCGTGCAGGTGTTCGGCGACCTCGCGGTTGTGCCGCTCGTCGGACTGCATCGCCTCCGACACCAGCTGGGTGCGAACCTCCTGCAGCGCGGTCAGCCGGGCCGCCCGCCGGGCCAGCACGAAGCTCAGCGCCGTGGTGGCCACCGCCATCCACACGATGAAACCGAAGTGGGTGTACACCATGTTGGGCAGCCCCATGGTGTCGTCGCGTTTGGAGTAGAAGATCCACACGGTCAAATAGCCGGCGGCGGTGATCGACCCGATGACGGCGGTCAGACCGGGCCGGTCCTGGAACGCCACCGAGATCGGCAGCAGGAAGAACACCGGCAGCAGCGCCGCGGTCGCTCCCCCGGACACCACACACAGCAGCAGGATCACCAGCAGGTCGACCGCCGTCGACGCCCAGGCCGCCCACCGCGGCACCGGGCCGCGCAGCACCGCCAGCAGCCAGACCACCGCGACCGCCGCGTAGACACCGAGGATCACCGCGTACAGCTGGGGTAGCCAATGGTCGACCTCCCAGAACCAGACCAGCACCGCGATCAGCACGATCAGCGGCAACCGCAACACCGCCGACACGCGGACCGGTTCGGCGGCCAGGAAGTCGCGGTAGGAGCGCAGCCGTTGCCGGGAACTCGTCACGTCAGTCCAGCAGTTTGCGGCGCATGGCTTCGGCGACCGCGGCGCCGCGGTCACTGACACCCAGCTTCTCGTACAGCCGTTGGACATGCGTCTTGACCGTCGACGGAGCCAGGAACAACTCCTTGGCCATCGCCGGGATGCTGCGGCCGGCCGCAATGAGGGTCAGCACCTCCCGCTCTCGCGGGCTGAGGACCGGACCGTCGGGCACCGAGCGCTTGCGGATCTCGGCCGCCAGCCCGGCGGCGGCACTCGGGGCGATGACGTCGCGGCCCTTGGCGCAGTCCAGCACGGCGGCGACCAGTTCACCGCGGGAGGACTCCTTGGGCAGGAATCCGGCGGCGCCGTCCTGCAGCGCCTGGTACACGATGGCGGGCTCGTCGTGCGCCGAGATCAGCAGCACGCGGGTGGGCAGCTCGTCGCGGCGCACCGCGGCGGCGACCGCCGCGCCGTCCATGCCGGGCATCCGATAATCCAGCAGCGCCACCTGCGGGCGATGCTCGCGGATCGCCGCCAGGGCCTCCACTCCGTCGTCGGCCTCAGCGATCACGTCGATCGACCCGCTGGACTGCAGTGCCCGCACCACGCCGTCGCGGAACATCGGATGGTCGTCACCGACCACCACCTGCACCCGTTCTCCGCTCCCCACGCGCACAGCCTCCCACAGCAGTGCCGCGCCATCCCCCGATCGGTGGACGCCGGATTCCACCGCCGCATCCACCGGTGGGCCGACAGACACCGGCGCTGCGAGGCGGCATTCTTATGTCATCGCCGAAACACACCGGCGGGAGAACCGAAAAGTCAACTCACACAGGAGAACTCATCATGAAGAACATCACCCGCGCCCTGGTCCTGCCCCTGCTGTCCGCCGGCGTCATCGGCGGTGCCGCCCTCGGCCTGGCCGGCCCGGCCGCCGCCGCGACCACCACGACGCACACCAACGGCAGCCACTCGATCGTCACCACCCCCGATACCCGGGCCAACGACAAGGCCCACAACGGCCAGCAGCTGCACCCGTGGACCGAGCGTCACCACAGCCACAACAACTTCTGGCGGCACTGAGCTTCGGCCGGCACCGAACTCCTGACGCGCCGAGCGGCCCTCCCGGACTCCGGGAGGGCCGCTCGGTCGTGCGGCGGTGGGCCGCTCAGTCCTTGGTGCGGCGGTCGGCGACGACCTTCTCGGCGATGTCGATGAGCTTGACGTTGGATTCCTGGGACAGCCGCCGCAGCAGGTCGAATGCGGCGAATGTGTCGATGGCGAGCCGTTCCATCAGGATCCCCTTGGCCTGACCGATGAGGTCCCGGCTGGCCAGGGCGCTGCGGAACTGCTCCGTGCGGCGCATCGTGTTCCACGCCACCGAGGTGTGGGCGGCGAAGATCAGGCCGAGCTCGACCGACTCCTCGTCGAACTTGTGGGCACCTTCGGCATAAAGGTTGAGCGCGGCCAAGCCCTTCCCGTCGCTGAACAACCGGAACGACAGAATCGACCGGATTGGCGTCAGCGGCAGCGCGGCATCCCGGTAACCGGGGCCAGCGTGTTTCGGTGCTGAGATCTTCGATCGCCACCATGTCGTGCTCCCACGCCGCCGACAGGCAGGGGCCTTCGTCGACGTCGCGCTGCACGTCGTCGAGCATGATGGGGTACTGGTGCGTCGCGGCCAGCGAAGAGACCGTGCGATTGTCTTCGACCGTCGTGACACAGGCGTACTGAGCGCCGGGAACGGACTCTACGGTCGTCGCGGTGATCTCCCGCATCACCGCTTCGAACTGGTCTTCGCCGCGCCGCTGCATGCTGTCGACCATTTCGGCGACCTCGTAGAGGTGGCGCCGCTCGCCGTGCCACGTGATGTGCTGTTTGTCGATCGATTCTGGCAGCGAATCCGTCACCGGCGATGTCGTCTCTGCCGAATCTTTGTGGTCATTGGGCACGTCGGCCCCTCTCGTAGGCGCCCGATCTGTTCACCGCGACGTCCTAAGTCACCGGCCAGATGTCCGGGCGCCCAGCTGACCTGCGCCAACTATGTCAGGCGGCAGGCCGTTCTCCCAACGGTAGGCCATCGCGCCATCCACGCCACAACGCCGCAGCCGTCCGAATACATTCGGCGTCAAGACCATTCACGAAACGCTGACGAGGTACTTCGCTTTCCGGATCGCGATGTTTTCGCTTATCGGACTATCAGGTGGCCCCGCAGAGCGAATGGCCCCTTCGCGACCTCGATTGAGACCGCCGCGCGATGGGTAGGCTCGTCACAGCCAGGGGTCAAGCCGAGCGCCCCACCACGCCGCCGCGGATGCGGGGTTTGTGATGTTCGATGACTATGCGTCGGTGTTGCTGGAGGGTGCGCCGGCCGATCAACGACGGCGGTCCGGAACCTGTTCCGGGGGTTCCCGCCGACATCAGACCGGTTCTACGGCCGGCCTTGTGTTCGACAGTGACGATCTGGCTGCCACCCAGGACTTCCTCACCCGCGCCTACTCGAAGACGACGATCACGCCTGATCGGGGGGACTCACCGTCGACGCACGTCGAGCGGCAGCGGTACGGCCCCATCAACATGGATCGGCTGGACGTCCGGTTCCACATGACCTACGACGCGGCGCCGATGCACCGCATCTGCCTGACCCAGGTTCACACCGGCACGATCGAGGAGGATGTCCCCGGCCGCAGACGCGACGTGCTCGCTCCCGGCGAGGTGGCGTTGTTCTGTCAGCCTGAGTTGCCGTACTCCGGTCGGGTGTGCAACGCCAGTTACGACCTGACGCTTTTCGACGTCGATCTGCTCGACCGGCTGGCCGGCCTGGACGGCGAACGGGTGCAGCTGCTCGGGCACCGACCGGTGTCCCAGGAGGCCGAGCGGCACGTCCGCGCCACTCTCGACTATGTCCGCTCTCTGGCGTCCGACGGGACTCCCGTCACCAGGCTGGTGGCCTCGACGACCGCGGCGATGCTCGCGGGCGCGGTCCTGTCGGCCTTCCCCACCACGGCGTCCGACTCCGACGGCGCCGCGCTGAACGAGACCGACACCCGGCCGCTGCTACTGAAGCGCGCGATCGCATTCATCGAGGAGAACGCCGATTCGCCGATCGTGTTGTCCGACGTCGCCGCCTGCGTGCACATCACTCCCCGCGCGCTGCAGTACATGTTCAAGCGGCATCTGGAGATGACGCCGATGGCGTACCTGCGACGGGTGCGCCTCGACCACGCGCACCACGAGCTGGTCGACGCCGACCCCACCGAAACCACCGTGCAGCAGGTCGCTGCCCGCTGGGGGTTCGCGCACACCGGTCGGTTCGCGGCGATGTACCGGCAGACGTACGGGTGCATACCGTCGGACACGCTGCGGTACTGACCGCAGAGTGTCACAGCCCGAGCAGCGCGCCCCAGCGCTGTCGGACCAGAACGTGGGCCGGGTCCTCGGAGTCGGGGGCGCTGTCCCCGGCGATGACCGACACCAGCGCGGCGGCCACGGCGTACGGCGACAGGCATGCGCTACGAGCAGCCTCGACGAGGTCGTCCATCGCGGCCTTGTCGCGGCAGCGGAGCAGCGCCATCAACGTGCCCTCGGCCAGGTGGAGCGTGCGCACCTGGTCGAGGTGTTGGGCGGGCGCGTTCTGGTAGCCGTTGGTCCACGATGCAGGCCACATGTGTTCTCCGCTTTCGTTCTCGGTCCGTGTCGTCAGCGCCGGCCTCGCCGAGCCCCTATTGTCGGGTAACCCGTCCGCGGGCTCCCTACGCTGAGGGTTGGCTGGACGTTGCCCCGCGAGACGACTACTCGCAGGATGGCGCTTTTTCAGGTGTCATATCGTGGCGGTCATGGACTTCGCGATGTCAGCCAAGGCGGCCGACTACCACCGGCGGTTGACCGACTTCATGACCGAGTTCGTCTTCCCGGCCGAGGAGGCCTATCACCGCTACCGCGCTGAGGCGGGCCCCGACGACCACACCGTGCCGCCGGTCGTGGAGGAGCTCAAGGCGCTGGCCAAGGAGCGGGGCCTGTGGAACCTGTTCCTGCCGGACGAGTCGGGGCTGTCCAACCTGGAGTACGCCCCGCTGGCGGAGCTGACCGGCTGGAGCATGGAGATCGCCCCCGAGGTCACCAACTGCGCGGCGCCGGACACCGGCAACATGGAGACTCTGCACCTGTTCGCCACCGAGGAGCAGCGCGCGCAGTGGCTGGAACCGCTGTTGGCGGGCGAGATCCGCAGTGCCTTCGCGATGACCGAGCCCGCGGTGGCCTCCAGCGATGCCCGCAACATCGAAACAACTATTGAGCGCGACGGCGATGACTACGTCATCAACGGCCGCAAGTGGTGGATCACCGGGGCGGCGGACCCGCGCTGCAAGATCCTGATCGTCATGGGTCGCACCAATCCCGACGGCCCCAGCCACCGTCAGCAGTCGATGATTCTGGTGCCCGTGGAAACCCCGGGTGTGGACATCCAACGCTCGTTGCCGGTGTTCGGTTGGCAGGATCAGCACGGCCATTGCGAGATCGTGTTCGAGAACGTGCGCGTGCCGGTGTCGAACCTGCTCGACGAGGAGGGCAGCGGATTCGCGATCGCCCAGGCGCGGTTGGGCCCCGGCCGCATCCACCACTGCATGCGGGCGATCGGCGCCGCCGAGCGGGCGTTGGCGCTGATGGTCGACCGGGTGCAGAACCGGATCGCGTTCGGTAAGCCGCTCTCGGAGCAGGGCGTGGTCCGCGAGGCGATTGCCAAGTCCCGCAACGAGATCGAACAGACCCGGCTGCTGTGCCACAAGGCGGCATGGACCATCGACCAGCACGGCAACAAGAGCAAGGACGCGCAGCTGCTGGTGGCCCAGATCAAGGCCGTCGCGCCGCAGATGGCGTGTGACGTCATCGATCGGGCCATCCAGGTGCACGGCGGGGCGGGGGTGTCCGACGACGTGCCGCTGGCGCGGCTGTACAGCTGGCACCGGGCGATGCGGCTGTTCGACGGGCCCGACGAGGTGCACATGCGCACGATCGCGCGAGCGGAGCTGGGGCGGGAGAAGTCCGCTCTGGCGGCGGCCTGCACGGCGGCGAGCCGCCAATCAGGTCCGGCGGCGGTGACGAACTAGTGGCGAACGGTCGGGTCTCGAGCGGCCAGGAACTGTCGGGGGCCTGGAACTTCCGTGACGTCGCCGAGCACACCGGGATCGCACCCGGCCGGTTCTTCCGGGCGAGCGAGCTGTCCAAGCTCGACGAGGCCGGCCGCAGCGCCCTGACCGCCTACGGCGTCACCGACGTCGCGGACCTGCGCACGCTGCGCGAGCTGGAGCGCCACGGCGCCGGACTGGTGCCGCCGGGGGTGGACATCCACCACCTGCCGTTCGTCGAGACCGCCGCCACCGATGGGGAGGCGCCGCACGAGCACGCCTTCCAGCGGATGATGACCGACAAACCCGAGGGTATGTCCGTCGCGGACGCCGCCGCCCAGTACATGACCGAGGAGTACGGACGCATCGCCGCCGCCCCGCTGGCGCGCACGGCCGTCTATCGCGTGGTGCAGCTGCTCGGCTCGGACCGCCGGGTGCTCGCCCATTGTTTCGCGGGCAAGGACCGCACCGGGTTCACCACCGCGGTGGTGCTGGAGGCCGCCGGGGTGGACCGCGACGCGATCATGGCCGACTATCTGCAGAGCAACGTCGCGGTGCCCCAGCTGCGGGAGAGCATCCTGGCCACGATCCGGGAGCGCGCCGCGGAAGCGCCCGAGATCCTCGAACTGGCCGAGGCCCGGCTGACCGACGCGGTGCTCGGGGTGCGCGAACAGTATCTCGATATGGCACGGCGCACGCTGGACGACGAGTTCGGCTCGCTTCGCGGCTTCCTGGAGGCCGCCGGTGTCACCGACCAGGACCTGGCACGGCTGCGCGCCGCGTTGCGCGACTGACCCGTCAGACCGTCAGCACGACGCCGATCACCCAGACCATCGTCGCCAGCAGGGCACCGGCCAGCTCGACGCCGACCGACAGCGCGACCCCCTGGAGGGCGTGCACGGTCGAGGCCCAGGCCCGTCGCAGGTCGGGGCGCAGCACGACCTCCGCGGCGAATACGCCGGCGACGAAGCCGATCACGAGTCCGATCACCGGGATGACGAAGAAGCCGACGATGCCGGCCAGCGCCCCGGCAACCAGTACCGAGGTGCGCACCTGAGCCTGCCGCATCCGCTTGACCGGCCAGGTGTATTTGATGACCTCGGCGGCGAGGTACACCGCGGCCGCGACGGCGAAGGTCACCCAGGCGATCGCGTTGCCCTCGACGAACGCCCACACGCCGATGGCTCCGATCACCAGCAGCCCGCCGGGCAGGATCGGCACGATGATGCCGACCAGGCCGACGGCGATCGCCAGCGCGACGAGGGCGAGGCCGCCGGTGCTCACGGCCGCGAGCCTACTGGCTCAGCCGGGCGGCGACGGTGGGTCATGCGGCCTTGACGCCGCGCACCCACTGGATGGTGCCGGTGTTCTTGGCGCGCACGCTGCTCAGTCCGAGGCTCTCGAAGGTGTCGGCGAGTTCGTCGTCGCCGAACGCGTGGGCGCCGCCGTTGGGCAGCAGCCGGATCAGGCTGGCGGCGCGCCCCGCGGTGGGCACCATCACCGCGATGCGCCGGCCCGGCCGCAGCACCCGCACCATCTCGGCGATCGCGGTGGCCGGGTCGGGGATCAACTGCAGCATCGCGATGGACGTGACGGCATCGACCGACGCGTCGCGCAGGGGGAGCCGTTGTGCGTCTGCCCGCAGGAATCCGACGTTGGGTCCGGCCTCGGCGGACGCCGCGCGGGCCAGCATCGGTTCGGAGATGTCCACGCCGAGCGCCAGCCCGGCGGGCCCGACGGCGCGGCCCAGCGCGGCGGTGACATTGCCGGGCCCGCAGCCGACGTCGAGGGCGACGCCGCCGGACGGCAGGTCGAGCCATTCGGTGGGCTGGTGCCAGGCGGTCAGGAGGCGCCGGGCGACGGTTTGGGCGTTGTCGTAGAGCAGTGACCCGATCGGCGACGCCCACAACGCCTGGATCAGGCCGGTGTTCTCGGGTACGTCGGTGATCTGGGCGCCCAGCAGGTCCAGGTAGCCCCGGCTGATGTCCGGGTCGGCGGGCGGGTCGGCCAGCAGCTTCTGCGCCGCGGCCAGCGCGGGCGGGAGTGTCGCAGTCACGCCGTCCACGCTACTCGCCCGGCGGACAGCCCAGCTGGTCGGCGAGGTCGAGGAAATCCTCTGCGTGGACATCGAATTCGCCGTCGGGGGGCCGTCGCGCGATTCGTCCCGGGCCCTGTTCGGCGGGTCGGTAGACGAACCCGGTGCCTAGCCCGACGGCGCGGGCGGCGCGCAGGTCGGCGGGGTGCGCCGCGACGAGCATCACCTCGCCGGGTGACACGTCGAGCAGGTCGGCGCAACCGAGGTATGCCTCGGGGTCGGGTTTGTAGTGGCCGAACAGCTCGGCCGACAGCACGCAGTCCCACGGCAGACGGGCGTGCTTGGCCATGTCGGTCAGCAGTGAGACGTTGCCGTTGGACAACGTGGTGATCGTGAACGTGCTCTTGAGCCGGGTGAGTCCGGCGACCGCGTCGGGCCACGGATCGAGGCGGTGCCACGCCCGGTTGAGATGGTCGATGTCGGCATCCCCGGCGCTGATGCCGGCCGCGTCGAGCAACTCGAGCAGACGTTCGCGGTGCAGCGTGTCCAGCCGGGTCCAGGGCCGCTCGCCGTGGCGGACCCGATCCATCGCCGGCACGTAACCCGCCCGCCAGTCGGTGGCGAAGCGGGCCCAGTCGGCGTGCACACCGTGGCGCTCACCGAACGCCGCGAGTTCGCGGGTGACGCTGGAGTGCCAGTCGACGACGGTGCCGAACACGTCGAAGGCGAGCACCCGGGGGCTCGTCACGGCTGCAGCACAAGCTTTCCGTGCACGGCGCCGTCGGCCAGCCGCTGCAGCGCCGCGGCGCCCTCCGCCAGCGGGCACCGCACCGGCGGCGGTGGTCGCAACCCGGCCTCGACAAGCTTCCCGAGCGCCGCGCCCACCTCGGCCTGCGCGCCCGGAGTTCGGTTGACGAACTCTCCCCAGCCGACGCCGAGGACCCCGACGTTGCGCAACAGCAGCCGGTTGACCTTCACGGTGGGGATGCCGCCGGCGGCGAACCCGATGACCAGCAGCCGGCCCTCGGTGGCCAGCACCCGGATCGCGTCGTCGAAGGCGGGGCCGCCGACCGGGTCGACGACCATGTCCACCCCGCGTCCGCCGGTGTGGGCCAGCACGGCGTCGCGCCAGCCGTCGGTCAGCGGGAGCACCGCGTCGGCGCCGAGCGACTCCACGAAATCGACAGCCCCGGGCCGGTGCACCATCGCGATGACGTTGGCGCCCATCGCTTTGGCGATCTGCACGGCAGCGGTGCCGACCCCGCCGGCGGAGCCCAGCACCAGCACCGTCTCGCCGGGGTGCAGCGCGCCGCGGCGCTGCAGCGCGAACTGCATGGTGTAGTAGTTCCCCAGCAGCGAGGCCGCCGACGCGTCGTCGATGTCGGCGGGAGTGGGTACCACCGCGTCGGGCGCGACGCCGACCTGCTCGGCGTAGCCACCGAGCATCGTGAACGCCGAAACCCGTTGGCCGGCCGTGAAACCGGAACTCTGCGGGGCGGACCGTACTACGCCGGCGACCTCCATGCCGGGCACGAAGGGTGGATCGAGGCGCATCTGGTACTCACCGCGCAGGAGCAGCAGGTCCGGGAAACACACGCCGGCCGCACCGACGTCGATGATCACCTGGTCCGGGTTCGCCGGATCCGGGACGTCGGTGTAGACCAACCCGGCCGGTCCTGACAGCTCCTGCGCGACAAGCGCTTTCATGCAGGTATCAGCCCAGGCTGAAGGTGGCGCGCTCGGCCGCCGACAGGTCTGCGATCTCGTCCCACCGACCGGCGATGTCGTCCACCGAAGGCACCTCGGTGAACGTGACGCCGCTGTTCTGGAACAGCGCGACCCGCTGGACCTTGCCGCCGCCGACGATGAACACCGACGCCGTCTCGGGCATCTCCTCGGTGCACAGGTAGGCCACCACGGGGGCGACGTACTCGGGGGTGAGCTTCTCGAACACCTCGGGCGGCAGGATGTCCTGCGTCATGCGGGTGGCCGCGATCGGGGCGACGGCGTTGGCCTTGATGTCGTACTTGGCGCCTTCCTGGGCCAGCGTGTTGATCAGTCCGACCAGGCCGAGCTTGGCGGCCCCGTAGTTGGCCTGCCCGAAGTTGCCGAACAGCCCGCTGGTCGAGGTGGCGACCACGACGCGGCCGAAACCGTTCTCGCGGAAGTGCGGCCACGCCGCACGGATCACGTTGTATCCGCCGTAGAGGTGCACCTTGAGCACTGCGTCCCAGTTGGCGAACTCCATTTTGTGGAAGGTGCCGTCGCGCAGGATGCCGGCGTTGCTGACCACACCGTCGACCTTGCCGAACTCGTCGACGGCGGTCTTGATGATGTTCGCCGCGCCCTCGGGCTCGGCGACGGAGTCGTAGTTCGCGACCGCGCGACCGCCGGCGTCCTTGATCTCCTTGACCACCTCGTCGGCCATGTTGTGGCCGGCGCCCGTGCCGTCCCGCGCGCCACCGAGGTCGTTGACGACGACGCTGGCGCCCTCCTTGGCGAGCGTCAGCGCGTACTCGCGCCCCAGTCCGCCGCCGGCGCCCGTGACGACGATGACACGATCCTGCACTCCTGGCACTGATCTTCCTCTCTGAAAAGGTCCGAGCCGGCGCGGGTCAGAAGAGCTTGCGCGCCAGCTTCCACGCCTTCTCTGTATACGGGGGGTAGATGAAGGCGGCGATGTCGGGTCGGGTTGGTTTGGTCATGACCGACTTGCGGTGGCTGAACTCCTCGAACCCGAACTTGCCGTGGTAGGCGCCCAGCCCGGACGGCCCCACGCCGCCGAACGGCAGCTTGTGGGTGGCGAAGTGGAACAGCAGGTGGTTGATGACCATTCCGCCGGCGGGCACCTCCCTGATCACGCGCTCGCGCACCGCCTTGGTCTTGGTGAACAGGTAGGCCGCCAGCGGCTTGGGTCGGGCGTTGACGAAATCGATTGCCTCGGTGAGGGATTGCACGGTCACGATCGGCAGAATGGGGCCGAAGATCTCGTCGGTCATCAAAGGTTCGGCCGGATCCGGGTCCACCACCACCGTGGGCTGGATCTTCAGCCCCGCGGGATCGGAGCCGCCGCCGACGGCGATCTGCCCCTTGGTGGCGGCCAGCGCGGTGGTCAGCCGGTTGAAGTGGCGTTCGTTGACGACCTTCTTGCCCGCGGCGTTGCCGGCCTCGAATTCCTGCACGGCCGCGCGGATCCGGTCGACCAGCTGGTCGCGGATGGGCGCCTCGGCGATCACGTAGTCCGGGGCGATGCAGATCTGCCCGGAGTTGATCAGCTTGGTCCAGGCGATGCGCTTGGCGGCGACCTCGACGTCGGCGTCGGCAGACACGATCACCGGGCTCTTGCCGCCGAGCTCCAGCGTCACCGGGGTCAGATGCGCCGCGGCGCTCTCGTAGACCTTGCGGCCGATCTCGGTGCCGCCGGTGAACAGCAGGTGGTCGAAGCCCTGGGCGATGAGCTCCTGGCTGACCGCGCCGTCACCCTCGATGACGGCGATGGCGTCCTTGTCGAGGTAGCGCGGCACCAGCTCGGCCATCAGCGCCGCCGACGCCGGGGCGACCTCGGAGGGCTTGAGCACCACGGTGTTGCCCGCGGCGATGGCCCCGACGGCCGGGCCGAGGGTGAGCGCGAACGGGAAGTTCCACGCGCCGATGATCAGCACGGTGCCGTACGGTTCGTGTTCCACCCAGCCCCGGCCGGGCAGCTGGGACATCTCGAGCAGCCGGTGCCGACGCTTCATCCACTTGCCGACGTTCTTGGCGGCGAAGGTGGCCTCTCCGGCGGTGCTGGCCACGTCGGCCAACCACGCCTCGAAAGGTGAGCGGCCCAGGTCCTTGTCGAGCGCGTCGGCGATCGCCGTCTCGTTCTCGGTCATCAGCCGCTCCAGCGCGCGCAGCTGGCCCTTACGCCATTCCACGCTGCGGGTGCGCCCGGTGGCGAAGGTCTGCCGTAGGCGGCGCACCGTTGCCGGAATGTCGGTCGTCGTACTGGACACCTCGACGGGCGCGACGGATTCGGTGGTCATGGTGGGTCCTCCTGGCCTGTGGAATACCCGAATCCTAACCAACCACCCGGTTGGTGAACAGCGCCCGATGGGGCGGGATGCGACCCCCGACGGGGGTAGTCGTGCCGTGATGCGGAGGTCAGACCCGCTCGGCGGTGGTGAACGCCGAGAACGAATCCTCGTCCGCATCGACGATCTCGACGAGCCGGTTCAGGCGACGCATCTCGTCTTTCGACTCGACCCGCTGCGCGCGCCAGCCGTGCGCGGACAACCAGTCGGCCACCTCGGCGCGGTCCGGGTCCTCGTAGGTCAGTTCGGCGATGTCCATCGGCTCGTCGATGCCGAACTGCGCGGTGAGCGCGGCGAACCGTTCCCGCATCCGTTCGCGGCGGTCTTCGGCGTGCATGCCCATGGATTCGGCGGCCACCCGGCTGCCCGGCGCACTCAGCTCGGTGACCTGGGCGAAGAGCCGGTCCTGGGCGTCGGCGGGCAGATACATCAGCAGTCCCTCGGCCAGCCAGGCGGTCGGCGCCGCGGGGTCGAAACCGGCGTCGCGCAGCGCGGCCGGCCAGTCCTGGCGCAGGTCGATGGGAACTTCGCGGCGGTCGGCGCTGGGCTGGACGCGGTGGGCGGCCAGCGTGGCGGACTTGTACTCGAGCACCTTGGGCTGGTCGATCTCGTACACCGTGGTACCGGCCGGCCACGGCAGCCGGAACGCCCGGGAGTCCAGGCCGGCGGCCAGGATGACGACCTGGCGGATTCCGGCCTCGACCGCGCGGGCGAAGAAGTCGTCGAAAAAGTGGGTGCGCACCGCCTGGTAGTTGCCCATGTGCTCGAACAGCGGCGCCAGCTCGGCGTCGGCTTCGGCGACCTTGGCGATGAAGTCGTCGTCGAGCATGTATTCCCACGCCCCGGTCCCCGCGTCGGCGACCAGGATCTTGGCGTAGGGGTCGTTGATCAGGGCGTCGTCGCGCGCAGTTTCCGCGGCCCGCGCCGCGGCGACCATGACGGCGGTCGCGCCGACGCTGGAGGCGATGTCCCAGGTGTCGTTGTCGGTGCGCAGTGAACTCATGACAGCTCCGTCTCAAGAAGAATTACTTCGCGAGTCTATCTAACAGAGTGTCGTGGATCCCGCTGGTGTGCTGCACACCACAGCTGAGCCGCACACACCAGCTCCTGCACGCCCGGCTGTCCTGCACGCCCGGTGACGAGCGATCTACTCGCTGAGATTCCAGAGTTTGTTGGCCAGCAGCAGTTCGAGCTTGTGCACCACCGCGCCGAGCTCCGAGCGATCGCCGACGAAGCCGGCGTAGAAGCCCATGCCCCACACCACCGCGACCAGCATCTCCACCAGATGGTCGACATCGGTGTCGTCGCTGAGCTCGCCACGGGCGATCGCATCGTTGACCGCCCACGTGACGAAGGCGCGGGAGTTACGCAGCGGATCGTGTTCCTCGCTGACCAACTCGGGGTGTCGTTGCGTCTCCAGCACCGAGGTCACCAGGAATGCCGCCGCAGCGCGGTCCTCGACGTCGGACTGCGTCGCAACCGACAGGAACGCCGACAGCCGCCCGATCAACCCGGTCTGCTCCTGCGCCCGCGCGATCCCCGCGCTAACAACCGCCTCGTCGGTCTGCCGAACCACCTCGGCCCACAGGACTCGTTTGCTGGCGAAGTAGTGATTGATGGCAGGACGGGTGAGGTCAGCGCGGACCGCGATGGCCTGGAATGTCGCAGCGTCATAGCCAAGTTCGCTGAAAACTTCACGAGCAGCACGCACAATGCGCTCGCGCGTCTCAGCAGCCTTCGCTGCGGGCGGGCGACCTGGACCTCGACTAGCCGTATACGGCACGGTCAAATTGTGCCACACGTCACCTGGCAGTTTCCCACGCAGTGTCTGTCAGCGGCCCAACCGTGACAATCGGGCAAACATTTGGCCGCTGTGTTGCCACGCGCGCACACGGCGCTCCCGCAGCGCACCCAACTATCGTGCTACCGCATGGGGGGCGTCACGTCGCGAGAGTCATTTTTCGATACCGGGCTCGAAGTGCTTTCCGACCTGGGTTACGGCGGACTGAAATTGGCCGAAGTGTGCCAACGACTGGGCGTCACCACGGGATCCTTCTATCACTACTTCGCCAGCTGGCCGGTTTTCACCCGGCAGCTGGTGGCGCACTGGCAGGAAGGATTGACCGTGAAAGTCGTCGAGGCGGTGCAGACCGAGCCGGACCCCCGGCAGCGCATCGACAGTCTGATCCGGGCAGGGTTGCTGTTGCCGCACAGCGCCGAGGCGGCCATCAGGGTATGGGCCGCCATCGATCCGGAGGTGCGCACGGTGCAGGCAGCCGTGGATCAGCAGCGGTTCGACGCGCTGTATGTCAGCGCGCTGGAAATCCTGCATGTGCCCCGGCAGGCGCACCTGTTCGCGGCGTGGGCGGTCTACCTGCTGGTCGGTTACGAGCAGACCATGCTGCCGGTGGACGCGCCGGGGCTGGCGTGGATCGTCGAACAACTGCTCGACGCCCTGGACTCCGGCTGCTTCGCCACGGTGCTCACCGATGACTGAGGCCACCGGCCGGGCCGGGGACGACGCGCCGGCAGTAGCCGCGGGGGATGCCGAGCCGACCGTCCCCGACACCCATGTGGTGGCCATGCTGCGCGAGCGCCTCTACGGGGCCATCTCCTGCCTGGCGACGCTGGCGGTGCTCACCCGCTACACCGGCGACGAGACCAGTGGCTGGGACCGCATGCTCGACGTGGCGGTGACGATGGGCGGGTTGTGGCTGGCCAGCCTGCTGTCGGACTTCGTCGCGCATCTGAGCGTCTACGGCCACGCCCCGCGTGGGGTCGAGGGTTGGCGGATGCTGCAGGCGTCGGGGCAGATCCTCGAGGCCAGCGTGCTGCCGCTGGGCGCGCTGGCGACCGCCGGCCTGGGTCTGCTCGACACCGACACCACAGTGTGGATCGCCAAGTGGATCCTGGTCGTCGAGCTCGGCGTGATTGCGCTGCTGGCGGTCCGCAAGACCGCACTGCCCTGGTGGCAGCAAACTCTGACGGTTCTGTCACTGGTCGCCGTCGGCCTCCTCGTCATCGCCATCAAGGTGCTCGCGCACTGATGGCGCGCTGACGTCGGCCGTGCGCTCCCTCCGGCCAGCCGCCCTGCGCGACCGCATCGCGCAGCGGATCCAGCGGCGCGATCCCGACGGTGACGCGCTCCGGCGCGCCCTGCGCGCGGCGCTGGTGGTGCCGCTGGCGGGGGCGGTCGGCTTCGTCGTGGCAGGCAATTCACAGACACCGCTGTTCACGATCTTCGGGTCGGTCGCGCTGCTGGTGTTCAGCGATTTCCCGGGCAACGCGAACAACCGCGCACTTGCCTACACCGGGCTGGCACTCAACGGGTACGTGATGATCACGCTCGGAACGCTGGTGGCGCCGTATCCGGTGCCCGCCGTCGTGACGATGTTCGTACTCGGTGTCGTGGTCACGTTCTGCGGGGTGTTCAGCGAGACGATCGCCGCCGGTCAGCGCGCCACGCTGCTGACGTTCGTGCTGCCGGCGTGCACCCCGGTGGGTCCGGTCGAGGAACGGCTGCTGGGCTGGACGATCGCGCTGGCGGTGTGTGTGCCCGCCGCGCTGGTCTTCCTGCCCCCGCGTCACCACGGCCAGTTGCGCCGCCGCGCGGCCCGGGCCTGCCGCACGCTGGCCGACCGGCTGGACGGAGCGGCCACCGCCGAGGACGTCACCCGCGCGATGGACCGGCTGCGGGAGACCTTCCTGGGCGCGGACTTTCGACCCGTCGGTCTGACCGCCGGCAGCCGGGCGCTGGTCCGCGTCGTCGACGATCTCGAGTGGGTGTCCGACCGGACCGGGCAGCGCGCGGGGGCGGCCCTGGCGGACATGCGGGCCCCGGCGGTGCGGGTGCTGCGGTGCGCGGCGGCCGTCCTGCAGCAGCCCCGGTCGGTGGACCGGGACGCCGGGCGCGCCGCACTCGAGGAAGCCCTGACCGACCTGCGCACCGTGGCGCGCGGCCGCTACCGCGAGGACCTGCAGACCATTCTGGGCGCCGTCGACGACGACCACGCTGTGCGGCTGGGCCGCGAGCTGCTGCGCCGGCGGACCATCGCGGCGACGATCGGCGCGACCGGGCGGATCATCGCCGCCGCGGCGGCAGCCGACGCCCGCCCGGTGTGGGCGCGCGCGCTGGGCCTGCGGCTACCGCCGACCGGGGCGTCGGAACGACTGCTGCCCGAGACGAAGGTGGCCGCCCAGATCGCGTCCGGGTTCGTCACCAGCCGGGCGGTGGCGGTGCGCAACAGCCTGCGCACCGGGCTGGGGCTGGCGCTGGCCGTCGCCGTCACGCACGTGTTTCCCGTGGAACATGGCTTCTGGGTGGTGCTGGGTGCCCTGTCGGTGCTGCGCTCGAGTGCGCTGACCACCGGCACCCGGGTGTGGCGCGCGGTGATCGGCACGGGTATCGGTTTCCTGCTCGGTGCCCTGCTGATCAACCTGGTCGGCGTGGATCCGCCGGTGCTGTGGCTGCTGATGCCGCTGGTGGTGTTCGGGTCGGCGTACGTGCCCGAGATCGCGTCGTTCACCGCGGCGCAGGCCGCCTTCACGATGATGGTGCTGATCTTCTTCAACCTGATCGTGCCGACCGGTTGGGAGGTGGGTCTGATCCGGGTGGAGGACGTCGTCGTCGGCGCACTCGTCGGGGTGGCGGTGTCGGTGCTGCTGTGGCCGCGCGGCGCCACCGCCTCGGTGACCCGGGCCATCGATTCGGCGCGCGGCATCTTCGGCCGGTACCTGCAGGTGGCGGTGCTGCGCATCACCCGCGGAGCGTTCGAGGAGCGCCGCGACGAGGTGGCGACGCTCAGCCACAACGCCCTGGCCGCCTCCCGGGTGATCGACGACGCCGTGCGCCAATATCTGTCCGAGAGCAGCGGCGAGACCGACTTCCGTGCGCCGGTGGTGCGGTCGTTCAACCGGGCGATCCGGTTGCGCGCCGCGGCCGACCTGATCGCCGACATCCCCACCCCGCCGCCGTTGGGGGCGTACCCGAACGTCCGCAAGGTGCTGGAGTTCCACGTGGACGCGATCAGCGACCGGCTGGCCGGGCGCTTCGACCCGGATCAGGACTGGTCACCGATCGGTGACGACTTCGTGCTGGCGTTGCGCTCAGAGGTACCCGACGACGACTTGGGGGTGTCGGCGGCGCTTCCGCTGCTGACGGTGGCCGCGGCGCTCGGGGAGTTGGAGCTGATCTACCCGCTCACCGAGCCCTCGGACACCGCCACGAGAGCGCAACGACGGTAGCCTCCCGGCGATGGCCGCCCTGAGGCCGCCACCCGGGGCCTGAGCAGTCGCCGAGTGTGAACCCTGTGCGAGATCCAGGCGGCAGATTCGCAAGAGATTCACTCTCGGCGCGCTCGATGCCCACCCGGTGACGGAGTCACCGCAGCGGCCGGTGCGGCATCAGGGCGTCCGGCGGGATCGCACCGAACCGGCCCGCGTTGAAGTCCTCCATCGCCTGGATGAGTTCGGCCTTGGAGTTCATCACGAACGGGCCGTACTGGAAGACGGGTTCGCGGATCGGCTTGCCGCCCAGCAGCAGCACCTCCAACGCGGGACGGTTGCCGTCCTGGCCGGCGTCGGCGGTGACGGTGATGCGGTCGCCGGGGCCGAGCACCGCGAGTTGCCCCTGCTGGATCGGGTGCGCGACCGGTCCGACCGAGCCCCGCCCGGACAACACGTAGACCAGTGCGTTGAAGTCGCGGTTCCACGGCAGGTTCAGCCGCGCACCGGGCTCGATGGTGGCGTGCGCCAGCGTGATCGGCGTATGCGTCATGCCGGGTCCGGCCTTGCCGTCGATGTCCCCGGCGATGACCCGGACCAGCGCGCCGCCGTCCTCGGAGGACAGCAGCCGGACCTGCCCGCCCTCGATCGCCTGGTAGCGCGGCGCGGCGAACTTGTCCTTGCTGGGCAGGTTCACCCACAGCTGGACGCCGTGGAAGAGGCCGCCGCTGTCCACCAGTTCAGCCGGCGGGGTCTCGATGTGCAGGATGCCCGAACCGGCGGTCATCCACTGCGTGGCGCCGTCGGTGATCAGACCGCCACCGCCATGGGAGTCCTGGTGAGCGAAGCGGCCGTCGATCATGTAGGTGACGGTCTCGAAGCCGCGGTGCGGGTGCCAGTCGGTCCCCCGCGGTTCACCGGGCTGGTATTCGACCTCGCCCATCTGATCCATGTGCACGAACGGGTCCAGGTCACGGGCGCTGACCCCGGCGAAGGCCCGCACGACGGGGAAGCCCTCCCCTTCATAGCCGCGGGGGCCGGTGGTCACCGAGCGCACAGCGCGGTCGGTGTCGGACGGGGCGGGCCCGGCGACGCGGGGCAGGGTGAGCGTATCGGCGGTGATGGCAGGCATGCCCGAGTCAACCGGACTGTGGTCCGATTAATTCCCGGCCGACGATGCCTCGAACCAGCGCCACGGTGCGGTCAACCAGCCGGGCGCGTCGGTCAGCCGGGCGCGTCGGGCCCTTCGCGAACCGCGCCGACGACCCCGACCACCGCCCATTTTCCGGATGTTCTTCTGCGGTGAAGGTCATCCACGCCAGGCTGTCACGGTCTCGGGATCCGCCTGGGCGAGCGCGTCCCCGAATCGTTCGAGCGCCTCCTGGCCCACGACCTCCCCCGGCAGCAGAGGGATCTGCAGCAGCGGGACGTTCGGGAGAGCGCGGCGCAGGGCGACGACGTGCACCTCCTCCAGGGCGCGGCGCTCGGCGAGGAAGTTTCCTGCGTCGGCGGGCGAGCGCTTGTTGACCACGAGCGCCCCCACATGCACGCCGGCGCCGATCAGCTGCTCGTGCAGCTCGATGGTCTCGAGGACGGGCAGCCGCTCAGCCGCGAGGACGATGACGAAGCTGCAGCGCTCGGCGTCCACCAGGGTCTCCCGTAGCACCTCGAACCGCGTGCGGCGGCGCAGCAGGACGCGCCTGATCTCCAGGTCGCGCTCCTCGCGGGGGTCCCGGGGTCTGTCGGTACCTACGATGCTCTCGCCCCCGGCATCGCGGTCCTCGAGGCCCCGCAGGGCGGACCCGAACTTCTCCGCCCTACCGCGGCGCCGCAGCAGTCCCTCCGTCCAGGCGGACATGATCTCGGGCAACGCCATGAGCCGGGCGGTGTGCCCGGACGGCGCGGTGTCGAAGACGATCAGGTGGTAATCGGCTGGGCCCGTGTCAACGAGTTCGGCGATCCGCTCCAGCACCGCCGACTCGTGCGTGCCCGGCGAGTCGCGGGCAAGTTCCATGTGCTTGTCGACCTCGGCCGCGAGGTGCTCGGGCATGAGCCGGCGGATCGTGGCGCCGACAGCGGCGAGGTGCGCATCGGCCGTGGCGGCCGGGTCCACCTCGAGGCCGTCGAGGACGCCGCCCGGGGAGCCGCCTTCGGGGCCGCCGAGGTTGCGGGCGAGCGGGGTGATCCGGTCCCCGATCGGGCGCTCCCACAGGTGTCCGAGGTTGTGGGCCGGGTCGGTCGAGACGACCAGCACCCGCCGGCCGGCGCGGGCCTGGGCCAGGGCGGTGGCGGAGGCGACCGCGGTCTTGCCGACACCGCCCTTGCCGCCGACGAACAGGACCCGGCGGGCGGCGGCGAGCTCTAGCAGCACGAGACGTGTTCCAGAGGCGAGCGTTCCATACCCATCCGCCGGTGCCAGTCGTGGAACCGGTCGTAGACCACGGGCAGCAGCTCCACGGTGTAGTAGCTGGCGGGGTTGGGCACGCCCAGCGCCTCGGAGAGGACGAGCATCATGAACAGGTCCTCCTCGTCGCGCTGGGCACGGGCGAAGGTGCGCCGGTACGGCGCCACGTAGAACTCGTGCAAACCCGCACCGAGTCGGGCCTGCAGGCAGCGCAGCCGGTAGCGGACCGTCACCGGCTCACCGGGAGGACCGCTTCCCCGGCGCCGCGCCCTCCATGGCGTCCTCGTCGAGCTCGGGCGGGCTCTTCCTCGCGCGGGACATCACGATCGCGGACTCGAAGATGACCCAGACCGCGGCGATGAGGATGATGACGTCGAGCACGAGCAGCAACCAGTTCTCGGTTGCCCAGAACTCACCCATCTGGACGATCAGGGCGTAGACCGACATCACGAGCAGGAACACCAACGGGACCAGCACCGGGAGCACGGGGCGGCCCTTGCGCAGCAGGATCACCGCGATGATCGACAGGGTGAGGCCGGCCAGCAGCTGGTTGGTGGTGCCGAACAGCGGCCAGATGAGCATTCCGCCCGACCCGTCCCCGCCTGCGCCGAAGGTGAGGCCCATGGCTACGGCGAGGACGATCACGGTGGCCAGGGCCTTGTTGAGGGAGAAGCCGACGATGTGGGCCGCCTCCTGCACCACGAACCGCTGCAGGCGGATGCCGGTGTCCATGGTGGTGGCCGCGAAGAGGATGGCCATGGTCGCCAGGATGGTGGCGCTGAGCCCGGCGGGGATGCCAAGGCCCTGGTTGACGATGGCGGCGCCGCCGTCGATGAACGCGGCCACCCCGCCCTGGCCGAACGCGGAGTAGACGGCCTCCCAGTCGGCGATGGTCCGGAACCCGGCGGTGGTCGCGATGATCGCGCCCAGCGCGAGGAGCCCCTCGCCGACCGCGCCGAAGTAGCCGACGAAGCGGGCGTCCGGCTCCTTGTCCAGCTGCTTGGAGGACGTGCCCGAGGCCACGATCCCGTGGAACCCGGAGATCGCACCGCACGCGATGGTGACGAACAGCAGCGGCACGATGCTGGGCGTGCCTTCGGGCAGGGAGTCGTTGAACGCGGGCGCCACCACGGTCGGAGCGGAGATCAGCACCGCCCCGTAGAGGATGCCCAGGGCGATGAACAGCTGCAGACCGTTGATGTAGTCGCGCGGCTGCAGTAACAACCAGACGGGGAGTACCGAGGCCACGCCGGCGTAGAGGAAGAGCACCACGATCCAGAACGCGTTGGCCGACAGTCCGAGGACCGTCTCCGGCAGCACCACCGGGACGCGGTCGCCGACCAGGATCAGGGCGTAGAGGGCCACGACGCCGATGACGGACACGAGCGGCAGGCTCCACTTGAGCCGGTAGATCGCCTGACCGATGAGCAGCGCGACGACGATGGCGCCCCAGGTGGGGATCACCGCGGTGGGCGTGTTGACGAGGAGCCCGGATATGACCACGGCGAACGCGGCGTTGACCATGAGCAGGACCAGGAAGATCACGACGAGGAACAGGTTGCGCCCGCGGTGGCCGATGTACTGCCCGGACAGCGATCCGATGGACTTGCCCTTGTGCCGGCTGGAGGCCCACAGGGCGCCGAGGTCGTGGACGCCGGCGAAGAAGACGGTGCCGATGGTCACCCAGAGGAAGGCCGGCACCCACCCCCAGATGACGGCGATCGCGGGCCCCACGATGGGTGCCGCCCCCGCCACGGAGGTGAAGTGGTGGCCCCACAGCACGTACTTGTTGGTGGGCACGTAGTCCACGCCGTCACCGAGCTCATGGGCGGGGGTGACGAAGGAGTCCTGGAGCTTGTAGACACGGCGGGCCAGGAATTTCGAGTACAGCACGTACCCGAGGACCATCATGGCCACGCCGACCACGGCGAGGACGACGGAGTTCATGTCGCTCCGATCTGGGTGCAGGGTCTCGGTGGGCGTCAGCTGGGTGTCCATGCTACCGCTGTGTGAACTAGATCACACAGCGGGGCGTACGCGCCGCTCGGGCTGCACCAGCGCCCCCAGGCGGGCCGTGGCCGCAGTCACGCATGCGAACGACGTTGTCGCATCAGGGCCGAGCCCATCACCTGCCCGTCGGGTCGTCACGCGCTGCCGCGTGGTCGAGTTGCACTCGGGAGGTCAACTCGGACCTCCGAATGGACGGTGTTCCGATCAACTCCCCGCCGTACGCCCGGCCAGCACGCGCACGTTGTAGGCCACGTCGCGGCTCTCGGTCTCGGCGACCCACTGCACCAGTCTTCGTCGTTCTATCACGCTCGGACACAACCGCGCCGGGCGCGGCGATTTCGGCAAACAGTTTCGCCGTACAGGAAGCAGACCGCACCGCAGGCTGCAATGATGCTGCGGTGACCAGCCAGGGGGCGGGACATCAACCGCACCACCAGGCGGTCACCGATTTCGTGACGGCGGTGCAACGTGGTCCGGCCGCACTGGTTTTCGACGGTGAGGCCGGTATCGGCAAAACGACGGCCTGGCTGGCCGCCATCACCGCGGTCCGGCAGAGCGGGTTCCGGGTTCTGACGGCACGTGTCGGCCAGGCCGAGTCGGTGCTGGCCTATGCGGCGGTGGCGGACCTGCTTGCCGACGTGGACGCCGCGGTCATCGCGCAGCTGCCCGATCTGCAGCGGCTCGCGATCGACCGGGTGCTGTTCCGCGCCGGGGGCGACGGACCCGTGACCGACCAACGGGTGACCGCGGCCGCGTTCGCCACACTCGTCGAAGCGGCGGCCGCGACCGCGCCGACCGTCCTGGCCATCGACGACACCCAGTGGCTGGACCCGTCGAGCAGAGCGGTGCTGGCATTCGCCACCCGCCGGCTGCGGGGCCGCGTCGGCGTGCTGGCCACCGAGCGCCGCGACACCGACGCGCTGACCGCCACGGCATGGCTGGACCTGTCGCTGCCCGACGACGTGACGCGGATGCGCCTGCAGCCGTTGTCGATCGGGGCGTTGCACAGCGTGTTGGTCGACCGGTTCGGGCACGGCTTCCCACGCGCTGAACTGGTCCGTATCGCCGAGATCAGCGGCGGCAATCCGTTCTACGCGATCGAGCTGGCCCGCGTGCTCGACGGCAACCGGGAGCCCGCCACCCAGCCCGCGCTGCCCCCCACGTTGGCCGAGGTGGTACGCGAACGGACCGGCCGCTACCGCGGTGACACCGCCGACGTGCTCCTGACGCTGTCCTGCGTGTCTGCCGCGACGGTGGATCTGCTGGCCCGAGCGGCCGGTACGACGGCCGGGCGCATCGTCGAGCTACTCGAGGACGTCGAGACCGACGGTGTGGTCGCCATCGACGGCAACCGCGTCGGCTTCACCCATCCGCTGCTGGCCCGCGGCACCTACGCCGAGGCCACGCCGGCCCGTCGGCGTGCGGCGCACCGCGCCCTGGCCGCCGTCGAGCAGGCACCGGAGCTGCGCGCCCGCCACCTCGCGCTGGCCGCCACCACCTCCGACGAGGCAACCCTCGCGGCGCTCGACGCCGCCGCAGAGAGTGCCCGCGAGCGTGGCGCCCCGGCCGCCGCGGCCGAACTGCTCGAGCTCGCGATCGGGCTGGGCGGGGACAAACCGATGCG
>CAXEZH010000265.1:0-5826 GCA_964000695.1 uncultured Mycolicibacterium sp.
AACACCCGAGGCGGAGCCGAGCAGACAACACCCGAGGCGGAGCCGAGCCGTCCTGTCCAGGGCTTTCGACACAGACAATTGAGGAACTCTTGACCCGTCCGTGCCGGAAATCATGCCCCCGGGCGTATTAGACTCAGCGCTGTTCCAGGGAGTTTCAGACCAGGAGGGTTCCCCATGCGCGCTGCCGCCCGCTGGTGGGTTCGTCTCGCCGCGATTGCCGTCGTCGCCGCGCTGACCGGTGGATGCGCTCAGGACATTGTCTCTCCGCCCGGGGAGGCCGTGGGGCCGGATGCGGTGCGGATCGGCGCGTTCCGGACGACCATGCCGGCCTGGAACACCACGTTGGACGACTTCGCCGGCCAGCCGGGCTGGCCCGGGGCGCAGGCTGTGTACGGGGCCTTCGGCACCATCGAGGACGTTCTGCAGCATGGCGAGGACGTCGACATCCTCCACATTTCCGACGCCTGGAACATGAGGGAACTGGTGCGGGACGATTTCGTGCCGACCGATTGGAACAACGGCCGCACCGGAGGCGTCCCGGTCGCGTCGATCGTGACGATGGTGGTGCGCGCCGGCAACCCCCGCGACATCCACGACTGGGCGGACCTGATGCAGCCCGGACTGGAAGTCGTGACGCCCAACCCGGCCACCGAGGGGTCCGGACGGACGGCCCTGCTGGCGGCCTATGCGGCCGGGAGCAACGGTGGCGCCGACCCCGAAGCGGGGCGAGATTACGTGCGGCGGCTGATCCTGGAGCACATCGTCCTCGGACCGACCTCGGTGTGGGAGGCCCGCGAGAATTTCCTCGACGGGCGCGGCGATGTGCTGCTGCTGTCCGAAGCCGCTGCGAGGACACTTCAGCGTGATGGATACGCCGTGGAGACCGTCGTGCCTCGTCAGACACTGCGCATGGACTTCCCGGTCGCACTGACCTACGCCGGACTCCAGAAGCCGACCGCACGAGCACTCGTGGCGTACATGTATTCGGCTCGCGGACAGCAGGTCTGGGCCGACAACGGCTTCCGTCCCACCACCAAGGTCGCCGGTGTGGCCGACCCGCGCTTTCCCGAACCGGACCGGGTGTGGACCGTCGAGGATCTGGGTGGATGGGACGTTGTGGGTCCGAGATTCTTCCACCCGGAGAACGGCATCTACTCCAAACTGTTTCGCACGGCCACCGGCACCTGACGGCGCTGGCCCACCCGCCCGAGTGGGCCTCCCGACACGGTTTCGCCGACGGTGTCGTGGGTAGCCGCCCGGAATGGCTGAAACCAAGAAACTCGCGCTTGTGACCGGCGCGTCCAGCGGCATCGGATTCGAGCTGGCCAAGCGCTTCGCCGACGATGGTTACGACCTCGTCATCGCCGCCGAGGACGACGGGATCACCACGGCGGCGGGCAAGCTCTCGCACAACGGTGCCCACGTGCGGCCGGTGAAGGTCGATCTTCGCAGCCCCGAGGGCGTCACGGAGCTCTATGAGCGGGCGACCGAGGGGCGCCATGCCCTCGATGCGGCGGCGATCAACGCCGGCGTCGGCACCAGCGGAAAGTTTGTCGACAGCGATCTCGAGCACGATCTGTCGGTGATCGACCTGAATGTGCGCTCGACCACCCACCTGACCAAACTGGTGCTTCGCGACATGGTCGAGCGGGGCAGCGGAAAGGTCCTGCTCACGTCGTCGGTCGCGTCGATGATGCCGGGCTCCTATCAGAACGTGTACAACGCCACGAAGTCCTACGTGCAGTCCCTGGCCGAGGCGATCCACGACGAACTGCAGGGCAGCGATGTCACGGTGACCGCGCTGATGCCCGGTCCCACCGGGACGAACTTCTTCCACCGCGCCGGCCTGGACAACACCCCGGTGGGGAAAGCACCCAAGGACGACCCGGCGCGGGTCGCCGACGAGGGTTATCGGGCGATGCAGCGCGGCGATCAGAAGGTGATGGCCGGCTCGCTGATGAGCAAGGCGATGGGTACGGTGAACCGGGTCCTACCCGACCGTGTGAAGGCGCTCGGAAGCCGGTTGATCTCGGTGCCGCTGAACCGGTCCTGACGCCGGGCCGAGGCTACCCAGAGCCCTGACATCGCAGGGCAGTTCCATGTCGTTTTTCCGCTAGTGCTCGCGGCGCCGACGTGCCATTGTCGGTGACATGCACACCGACTTCGACCGCTGCTACCGGGCCGTGCAGGCCAAGGACGCGCGGTTCGACGGGTGGTTCGTCATCGCGGTGCTCTCTACCGGAATCTACTGCCGCCCCAGCTGTCCGGTGCGGCCGCCGCTGGCCCGCAACATGCGCTTCTACCCCACAGCGGCGGCGGCGCAGCGGGGCGGCTTCCGCGCGTGTAAGAGGTGCCGACCCGACGCCTCGCCCGGATCTCCGGAGTGGAATGTGCGTGGCGATGTCGTCGCGCGGACCATGCGGTTGATCGCCGACGGCGTCGTCGACCGCGAAGGCGTCGCCGGACTGGCCGCCCGGCTCGGATATACCGCACGCCAGCTCGAGCGCCTCACGCAGGCCGAGCTGGGAGCCACTCCGCTCGCGCTGGCCCGAGCGCAACGCACGCAGATCGCGCGGGTTCTCATCGAGACGACCGAGATGCCCATCAGCGATGTGGCATTCGCGGCCGGCTTCTCCAGCATCCGCCAATTCAATGACACGGTGCGCACGGTGTGCGACATGTCCCCGACCATGCTGCGTCGGCGCGCCCGCGCCCGCGACGGTGGCGACGCCCTCGCAGGCGCCGGAGCCATGTCGCTGCGGCTGCCGGTGCGGACACCGTTCGCCTACGAAGGGTTGTTCGGGCATCTGGCCGCCACCGCGGTGCCCGGGGTCGAAGAGGTCCGGGACGGCACCTATCGCCGGACGATGCGGCTTCCGCACGGAAGCGCTGTCGTGGGCCTCACGCCTCACCCGGATCACGTGCGGTGCCGGCTGGTGGTCGACGAGTTTCGCGATGTGTCGGCCGCCATCGCCCGCTGCCGGCGGCTGCTCGACCTGGACGCCGATCCGGAGGCGGTCGTCGAAGCCCTCGGCGCCGACGATCACCTGGCGCCTCTTGTGACCAAGGCACCCGGGCAGCGCATCCCGCGCACTGTCGACGAGCACGAACTCGCCGTGCGGGTGGTGCTCGGCCAGCAAGTGTCCACCGCCGCCGCACGCACCCACGCCGCGAGACTCGTGAGCGCGTATGGCGACTCCGTCAGTGACTCGGCTGGCGGGCTGACGCACCTGTTCCCTTCGGTAGCCCAGCTTTCCGATATCGACCGCCGCCACCTGGCGTTCCCGGCCTCGCGGCAGCGCACCCTGACGGGGTTGATCGCCGCGTTGAGCACCGCAGAGGTGGTCCTCGACTCGGGATGCGACTGGCAGGCCGCGCGTCAGCAGCTGTTGGCGCTGCCCGGCATCGGCCAGTGGACCTCAGAGATGATCGCCATGCGGGGACTGGGCGACCCGGACGCTTTCCCGGCCACCGATCTGGGCGTGGCCGCCGCCGCTGGGCACATTGGCCTACCGTCGGCGCCCAAACCGCTGAGCGAACACGCCAGGGCCTGGCGCCCCTGGCGATCCTATGCGACACAACATCTTTGGACAGCCCTCGATCACGCGGTCAATCAGTGGCCGCCGAAGGAGAAGTGATGAGCGACGACGTACGGTACCGGACCATGGACAGCCCGGTCGGGACGCTGACGCTGGCGGGAAACGGCGGCCGTCTGCGTCACCTGCGCATGACGGATCAGACGTATGAACCGGACCGGTCGGGCTGGCTGCGCGACGACGAGGCGTTCGGCGATGCGGTGACCCAACTCGAGGAGTACTTCCGCGGCGAACGCCAACACTTCGAACTCTCCCTGGATATGGTCGGTACAGCGTTTCAACGCCGGGTCTGGGAGGCGCTGATGACCATTCCCTACGGTGAAACCCGCTCATACGGAGAGATCGCGCGACAGATCGAGGCGCCCGGGGCGTTCCGCGCGGTCGGCTTGGCCAACGGGCACAACCCGATTGGCATCATTGTGCCCTGTCACCGGGTCATCGGGGCCAACGGCAGCCTCACCGGGTACGGCGGGGGCATGGAGCGGAAGAAGACGTTGCTCGGACTGGAGCGCAGTCACGCGTCGGCGCTACCGACGTTGTTCGATTAGCACCGCGACGCAGCACGTCGCAGAGACTCGGGCGCGCCTGGTAACCAGGCGCTCTACCGAAGTGCCACTCCGTGGCGACGGGCATTGGCCTCCAGACGTTTTTGCTCTCGCGCCAGGAGTCGACTGACTTCCCGCAGGCCACTGATCTGCTTGTCGATGCGCTCGCGCTGTTCGGCCACCAGCCGCGCGCCGTCCGCGCAGTTGATGTCGCGGGCACGTACACCGTCGAGCACACTGCGGATCTCGTCCAGGGAGAAACCCATCGACTGCATGCTGCGGAGCAGTCTGATCTCACCAACGAGCTTCTCGGGATAGTCGCGGTAGTTTCCGCGGATGCGGGGCACCGTCCCCAGCAAGCCGCGACGCTCGTAATACCGCAGCGCGTGGCGACCGAGTCCGGTTCTCGCTTCGAGTTCAGCGATCTGCATGCGCGTTCCGCCTTGACTGTAGACCGTGGTCTACACCTTAGTGTTCGGCGACCGATCACACACGAGGAGAGTGACCATGCATCTACTGGCCGCCGCCACTATCCGTGTCGACTGTCCCCGCGCGAAAGCGTTTGCCTACGCCGCCGACCTGGAGAACTTCGGCGAATGGTTTCCGGGTGTCATTGCCATCGTGGCACGCGATCAACTGGCATTCACGACGATCGACAAGCAATATTCGGAGCAGGTCACCGTACCGTTGCGCGGAACTCGTGAGGTGGGATTGCGGGTCGTCGACGTCGATGAACCGCGACGGATCGTCACCGAAGGGGACCTTGCACTGTTGCTACCCCGTATGGAGATGGAGTTCTGCGACGCCGCAGCCGGCTCGTGTGTCATTCATTGGCGCATGTTCAGCCGAGTGCAATCGGCGTGGCTAAGTCGTTCCGCGATTCCGCTTGCCGGGCTGTTGATGCGTCGGCGGGCACGAGTGGGCCTGCGGACCTTGAAGGCACGCTTAGAAGCGCATGCGCAAATCCCATGATCTGCTCGCCGCCGCCCAACGCCCGGTGGCCGAGGCCTCCGACGCTTTTGAGTGCACGAATGCCGGTGCCCCCCAACTGTGTTGGGGGGCACCGGTTTTAAGGTGTGTTCGGCGGTGTCCTACTTTTCCACCCGGGTGGGTAGTATCATCGGCGCTGGCAGGCTTAGCTTCCGGGTTCGGGATGGGTCCGGGCGTTTCCCTGCCGCTATGGACCGCCGTAACTGTATTCACTCGTTTTTGAGTGCCCCCCTTTTTTTGTGGGGGGAGGTGTGTGGGCCCCGTGTTTTGGTGGTGGGGTGTGGTCATTGGTTGTTTGACCGTGTGGTGTGGTTGCGAGGTTTTGTTGTTGTTGTAAGTTTTCGGCCGGTTAGTGCCAGTTCCCTGCGCCTATTGCTAGGTGTGTAGGTCTGGTCTATCGATCCCGTGGTCTGCGGGGGGCCTTATCCCTCTAAAAGGGTGAGAAGCCTGGTCTTGGAGGGGGTTTCCCGCTTAGATGCTTTCAGCGGTTATCCTGTCCGAACGTGGCTATCCAGCGGTGCCCCTGGTGGGACAACTGGTGTACCAGAGGTTCGTCCGTCCCGGTCCTCTCGTACTAGGGACAGGTTTCCTCAAGCTTCTGACGCGCGCGGCGGATAGAGACCGAACTGTCTCACGACGTTCTAAACCCAGCTCGCGTGCCGCTTTAATGGGCGAACAGCCCAACCCTTGGGACC
>CAXEZH010000266.1:0-5205 GCA_964000695.1 uncultured Mycolicibacterium sp.
AACGTCTGTTCCACATCGGTGGCCGCACCGAACAGTTCGGCCAGCAGTTCGGCGCGGCGGGCCTGGGAGCCCTTCCCGGCGGTCGCACCGATCGTGCCGAACCGCTCGTCGACGTCGAGCACATCCAGCACCGGCTCCGTCGCGGGTTCCGGGACGGAGCGCAGAGCGGCCCAGCCGACACCGATCTGGCGTTGGGTCAGCTCACCGGACAACCACGACACGATGACGGCGACCTCGCGGGGCCCGGGCCCGGCGAGCCGCAGCAGATCGGCGATGCGCGCGACCTTGGCCAGCCGAGCCGACGTCCCGGCGACGTCCGCGGAGGCGCGGGCAACCTCTACCAGCAACACGGCGTCAGCCTGACATGCCGCACCGACAGCGTCACGTCACGGCGAAATCGACGGAATGCCAGCCCGTCGCGCCGTCGGGGACCGGATCGGCCCGTTCGGAGGTCTGTGTGTAACCGGTGTTGTCGGTGGCGCGCACGGTGATCGTGTGCGGTCCCGGCTGCCGCGCCTCCCAGTCGAGGCTCCACAGCCGCCACGTCTCGTCGGAGTAGGCGGCACCGAGCGTCGCCTGCTGCCATCGGCCCTCCCCGTCCGGGCCGTCGACCCGGACCTCGACGGCGCGCACCCCGCGGTCCTGCGCCCACGCGACACCGCCGAACGTCACCGGGCCCGCGGGTACGTCCTGGCCGCTGCGTGGGACGTCGATGCGGGATTCGGTCTTGATCGGACCGCGGGCCGACCAGCCCAGACGCGTCCAGTACGCCTCGGCGCGGTCGAAACGGGTGACCTCCATGTCGATCACCCACTTGGTGGCCGACACGTAGCCGTAGAGGCCGGGCACGACGAGGCGGGCCGGGTAGCCGTGCTCGACGGGAAGCGGCTCGCCGTTCATCGCGACGGCGAGCATCGCCTTCTCGCCGGTGAGAGCGTCGACCGGGGTGCCGGCCGTCCAACCGTCGATCGACCGGGAGAGCACCATGTCGGCGTCGCCGCGGACACCGGCTTCGGCAAGCAGATCGCGCACCCGGTAACCCGTCCACACCGCATTCGAAATCAGTTCGCCGCCGACCGGATTGGAGACGCAGGTCAGCGTGACGGCCTGTTCGACGGCTTCGAAGCGATCGAGGTCGCCCCAGCGGAAGGTCATCTCACGATCGACCATGCCGTGAATTCTGAGCTCCCACTGCTCGCGGCTGAGCTGCGGCACCGTCAGCGCGGTGTCGATGCGGTAGAAGTCGGGGTTCGCGGTGACGAACGACGGCAGGTTGACGTTCTTCGGTTGCACCGTCGGCGGAATCGGGGGAGCAGGCACGTCCACCTCGGGCAGCGCGAACTGCTGTCGATCACCGGCCACCGACGAGGTCAGCCGGGTGATGACGGCCCCGGCGACGCCGCTGGCGACCCCAGCGCCGATCAGGCCCAGCGTGAGCAGCGACCGGCGTTTCGCGCGGTCGGGAGGCCCGGACTCACCTGCTCCGCCGGCTTCACCACTCTCACCGGCTCCGCCGGTGGTGGCCAACCGGTCCGAGATCAGCAGCCGCAGAGTTCCGATGCCGCACAAGGCGCCGACCACGGTCGGGATGACGTCCACCGCGGAGCCCTGCGCGCGGCTGAGCACCGCGGCGCACCCGACCACACCGGCGATCGCGATCATCGCGCTGCCGATCGGGCGGCGCTTGCGTTCGACGAGACCGGCGACCGCGGCGAGCAGCGCGATCACCACCAGGATGGCCACCGACAGAACCAGCTTGTTCGCGGTGCCGAACAGCTGTATCGCCCACTCCTTGACCGGGCCTGGCGTCAGCTCGATGAACGCAGATCCGACCGCGGTACGCACATCGGCCTCGGGGCCGAACGCGGCACCGAGCAGTTGCGCGACACCGACGGCGACAGCTGCTGCGGCGATGCCGCCCGCCGCGCGCGGGCCGTCTTCGCTCATGTCGCCAAGCTACCGCCGGGACGTACCCGAAAGCCTTACCGAACTATGTCATCCGCTAGGTTGCTTTACAGTTCGACCACAGTTTGGAAAGTCCAGATAAGCCCTGGAACAGTCCTGGGAGAGTCACGGAAAGGGAGCTAGATGGAGATTGAGGGCAAGAAGGCCGTCGTCGTCGGGGGCGCGTCCGGGTTCGGTCGAGCGACCGCGGAGGCGCTGGCCAAGCGTGGCGCGGCCGTCGCCGTGCTGGACCGTCCCCAGTCCAACGGCAAGGACGTCGCCGCCGAGATCGGTGGCAGTTTCCACGAGGTCGACGTCACCGACTTCGAGGGCACCGAAACCGTGCTCAACGCAGCCGTCGACGCCCTCGGTGGCCTGCACATCGCGGTCACCACCGCCGGCGGCGGGATCGCCGAGCGCACCCTCAAGAAGGACGGCCCGCACAGTCTCGACTCGTTCCGCAAGAGCATCGACCTCAACCTCATCGGCACCTTCAATGTGAGCCGGCTCGCTGCGTGGCACATGTCGAAGAACGATCCCGTCGATGAGGCGGCCGAGGAGCGCGGCGTCATCATCAACACCGCGTCCATCGCGGCGTTCGAGGGTCAGATCGGGCAGGTCGCCTACACCGCCTCGAAGGCGGCGATCGCCGGAATGTGCCTGACCATGGCCCGTGACATGGGAAGCCTGGGTATCCGCGCGCTGGCGATCGCGCCGAGTCTGTTCGCCACCGGGCTGACCGAGGGCATCCCGGATGAGTACGTGTCGATGCTGACAAAGGATGCGGCGTTCCCCAAACGGCTCGGCAAGCCCGAGGAGTACGCCAAGCTCGCGCTGGCGATCGTGGAGAACCCGATGCTCAACGGACAGTGTCTGCGGCTGGACGCGGGACAGCGCTTCGCCCCCAAGTAAAAGGGTGATTCGGCGGGGGCGGCGTCGCTCGTCGACGTGTTCTGATCGGGGCCACCCACGCTGAATTCGCTGGCAGGATGACGGGATGCCCGTTGACGTGATGCTCACCGAGACCGACCAGGAAGCATTGCAGCGCTGGGTACAACGGACCGGGATCGGCAGATCGGTGACCGATGTCGAGCCGCTGACCGGTGGCTCGCAGAACATCGTCGTGCGACTCCGGATCGACGGCCAGCCGATGGTGCTACGCCGCCCGCCCGAGCATCCCCGCCCGACCAGCGACAACACGATGCGCCGCGAGATCGCGGTACTGAGCACGTTGGCCGGGTCCGATGTGCCGCATCCGGAGCTGATCGCCGGCTGCGAGGACCTCGACGTGCTCGGAGTGGTGTTCTACCTGATGGAGGCCGTCGACGGGTTCAACCCGGGCACCGACGTCGACGCCGCGTACGTGCGGGATGCCGGCATGCGACATCGCGTCGGTTTGTCCTACGCGGCCAGTCTGGCCCGGCTGGGCCGGGCGGCGTGGCAGGACCGTCCTCTCGCCGAGCTCAAACGCCCGGGATCCTTTCTGGCGCGCCAGGTTCCGCAGTTCATGCGGTTGTTGGAGAGCTACCGCCACGAGCGCTACGAACCCGAGTCGTTCCCGTCGGTGCATCCGCTGGCCGAATGGCTGGAGGCCAACCGGCCCCCGGACGCCGAGCCCGGGATCATGCACGGCGACGCTCACCTGAACAACGTGCTGCTGCGCCGGGAGGTGCCCGAGCTCGCGGCGTTCATCGATTGGGAGATGTGCACGGTCGGGGACCCGCTGCTGGACCTGGGCTGGATTCTGATCTGCTGGCCGCAAGGCCCCAACCCGATCGACGCCGGCGCCGAACTGGGTGCGCTGGGCGGTCTGGCGACCCGTGCGGAGTTGCTCGAGGCCTACCGGGACGCGGGCGGGCGTCCGACCGATCGGCTGGACTGGTACCTGGCGATGGCGTGTTTCAAGCTGGCCATCGTCATCGAGGGCACGTGGTCGCGCTACCTCGCCGGCCAGGCCAGCTCCGAAGCCGGCGAGCGCCTGCACGCCTCGGCGGTCAACCTGATCGAGCTGGGCACCCGGGTGACACGGGACGACAACCCGTTCTTGTGAACCGGCTTGCGACCGTCACCGGTAGGCGTCCCACCCCAGCTTGATCGCCAGCGCGAGTCCGGCCAGCCCGATGGCGAACCGCATCGGCCGCACCGGTGCGTGGCGCACGATGATCGGACCGAGGCGCGCACCGAGCAGGCAGCCGAGGCCCAGCGCGGCCACCGCGCCCCACTGCACCGGTGCGATCACGGCGAAGATGACCGCGGCCACGCCGTTGGCGACGCCGAGGATGACGTTCTTGGCGGCGTTGGCGTGGGCCAGTCGCTCGTCGCCGACCCGGAGTAACAAGGCCAGCAGCAGCACGCCCGCGGCGGCGCCGAAGTAGCCACCGTAGATACAGATCGCGAAGATCGCCATCGCCTGGGCCGCGACCTGCACCGTGTGCCGGTTGTGGTTGGACACCCGCGAATAACGCGTGGGCCGTACCGGGATCAGGATCGCCACGGCGGCGAACCCCAGCAACAGCGGCACGAGCCGTTCGAAGCCCTCGGCCGGAGTGGACAGCAGCAGCGCCGCACCGACGACACCGCCCAGCGCCGCCACCGGCAGCATGCGACGCAAAGCCGTGCCCTGCCCCGCCAGTTCGGGTCGCGAGCCCACCACCGAGCCGACCCCGTTGAACACCAGCGCCACGGTGTTCGTGACATTGGTGGTGATCGGCGGCAGCCCGACGGCGAGCAGCGCAGGGTAGGTGGCGACCGACGCGAGACCGGCGATGCTTCCGGTCAATCCACCGAGAATTCCGGCCGCGAACAGCAGCACCGCTTGCGACCAGGACACCGGCACATTGTGACAACCCGATCCCGCAGTCAGCCCGTCGGCAATATGTGTTTGCGCTCACCGCCACCCGGGGGTGTAGCATCTCAGCCGTGCCGAGTCGACTCGTAGTAGCAACCCGCAGCGGGGTCTGATCCTGACCGACCCCTCGCTGTGGGTCGTCGCTACTTCGTCGGTCACTTCCTCTTCCGAAGGCCGGCACCGTGAATTCTCTGATCGCTTCTCCAGCCAGTGCGTCGCCACGCGCTGGGATGCCCTTCGCCACACATATCGACCATCTGATGCCGCGTGCGCTGCGGGAGCATGCCGCCAGCAAGACGTTCGACGAGTTCGTCGACGAATACGCGCCGACGGCCGGACCGGTGCGACTGGGCCAGTGGTCCTGTGACGACGAGAAGCGGTCTGCCCGCCGGATCGGGCCGCAGGCGCGCACC
>CAXEZH010000267.1:0-12577 GCA_964000695.1 uncultured Mycolicibacterium sp.
ACAGAACGGCAGACTGCGTGGTCGTCGCGCAGACAACCCGTCAGTGGCAGGCGACAGTAGCAAGCGTGACTCCGGCGCAAGGGGCTGTCGGGCCGACTGACGAGTTCGTCGACCAGCAGTACCTGCAGATGGCGGCGATGGTGCAGGCTGCGGCCGATTCTGTGACGGCACCCGAGATCAAGCAGCATCTGAGCGAGTGGGCCGCCGCGGCAGATCGGCTCGCGACCGCTCGACAGAACGCAGCGGTGGAGTCTCCGGGCATGCCAGACGAGATGCTCGTGGTGTTCACGCACATCAACGACGCAGCACACGCCCTAGGTGAACTCTGCCCGAACATGCCCTCGGCCCAGCGGTGAGGACCTCTGACGGTTGTCCGCGCGTTCGGCGATCAGGGTGAAGGGTTGTCACGACCGGCGCTGCGCGGTACGGACTTCCGGCAAGCCGCCCCGCACATGACCCGGTCCGTCGCGCAGCGCTACTCCCCAGATACCCGGGCCACGAGTTCTGCCCTGATGCGCACGTAGCGCTCCAGGAACAGCCGCTCGTCGAGGCGCTTGCGGCGTAGCCAGCCGGTCACCTCGTCGTTGCACTTGCTGGCGTTGCACGCCGCGCAGGCGGGGACGACGTTGTCGATCGTGTAGCGCCCGCCGCGGGAAATGGCCATCACGCAATCGCGCTGCAGGGCTGCGCCGGCCTTGCCGCAGTACGCGCATCCGTTCCAGGCGGCCTTGATGGCGCTCCACTGGTCGTCGGTGAGGTCGTTGAGGACGGCGGCCACCCGGCGCTTGCGTCGTCGTGCGGCGCGCGCCCGGCGGGTGTTGTTGGCCGGCATGGCGGGAGCATAAGCGCAGTCGACACTGCCGAGCGCGCGTTGATGCACCGCCGCGACCGGCGTGTCGCCGGGCAGACGCGCGCGTTTAGGTGACGTCGAATCCGCGGGCCCGCAGGGAGCGCTCGACGCCGGCCCGGCCTTCCAGGACCAACCGGCGCAGCGCCGGCGGCACCTCGGGATCGGAGAGGAACGCATCGGCGGCGTCCAGTGCCTCCTGGCTGATGTCCCACGACGGGTAGAGCCCGACCACCACGGTCTGGGCCACCTCGCTGGAGCGTCGCTCCCACACGCTGGAGATCGTGCCGAAATACCGGTCCCGGAACGGAGCGAGCAGGTCGGCCTGGCCGGGCTGCACGAGTCCGCCGATGATCGCGCGGGCGGTGATGTTGGCCAGCGTGTCGTCCTCGACCACCTGCTCCCACGCGGCCTGTTTGACCGCTTCCTGCGGCCG
Source organism: uncultured Mycolicibacterium sp. (assembly GCA_964000695.1). Taxonomy (GTDB): domain Bacteria; phylum Actinomycetota; class Actinomycetes; order Mycobacteriales; family Mycobacteriaceae; genus Mycobacterium. The sequence goes on from CAXEZH010000267.1 coordinate 1,284, forward strand.
GGCCGCCGACGCCGCCGCCGCATGCCGGCGGCCCGCAGCGGTGCGGTCGGTCTCGGCCTCGGCGTCGATCATCGGGGTCTCGCTGCCGTCGGCGTCGATCTCCCCGGCGCGGGCCAGCGCGGTCACGATGCGCCAGCGCAGGTCGGTGTCGATGACCAGGCCTGCGAGGTTCACTGCGGCGGGTTCGTTGTCCAACAGCGTCGCCAGTACCGCCACGTGGTTCGGTGAGAGCACCGAGGTGCACAGCGCATTGACGAAAGCCAGCTGATGGTCCGAACCCGGTGCCGACTCGCGGGCCAGATCCAGCAGCGCGTCACCGAACGCGGGCCAGCCGTTCTCGGCCGCCCAGCCGGGGTCGGCGTAGGAGCCCAGAGCCGTCTGGGCCTGCAGAATAAGTCGTTGCGCGACACCGACTTCGGACTCGGCGTGCAGCCCGCTCATCACCAGCGTGACGAAATCGCGGGCGCGCAACTCGGCGTCGCGCGTCATCTCCCAGGCGGCCGACCACGCCAGTGTGCGCGGCAGTGGCTCGGCGATGTCTGCGATGCGCGTCAGCACCGTCTGCATCGACTCCGGGTCCAGGCGCAGCGAGCAATACGTCAGGTCGTCATCGTTGACCAGGATCATCTTGCCGCGCGAAACACCCTGGAGGGCAGGGACATCGGTGGACGGTCCGTCGACGTCGAGCTCCTCGCGACGCACCCGGACCAACTTGCCCGACGCGTCCTCGTCGTAGATGCCGACGGCCAGTCGGTGGACCCGGGTCTCCCCGGCGCCCGGCTTGGCGCCGCCCTGGGCGATCGTGAAGCGGGTGAAGTTGCCGTCGCCGTCGACGTCGAAATCCGGTCGGATGGTGTTCAACCCGGTGGTCTTGAGCCACTGTCGGCCCCACCCCGAGAGGTCACGGCCCGACGATTTCTCCAACGCCCCCAACAGATCGCCGAAGGTGGCGTTGCCGAAGGCGTGGTCGCGGAAGTAATCGCGCAACCCGGCCAGGAAGGCGTCCAGACCGACGTAGGCCACCAGCTGTTTGAGCACGCTGGCGCCCTTGGCGTAGGTGATGCCGTCGAAGTTGACCTCGACAGCGTGCAGGTCGGGGATGTCCGCTGCGACGGGATGCGTCGAGGGCAGCTGATCCTGGCGGTACGCCCACGACTTCTCGACGTTGGCGAACGTCGTCCACGCCTGGGTGTATTCGGTGGCCTCGGCCTGGCACAGCACCGAGGCGAAGGTCGCAAAGGACTCGTTGAGCCACAGGTCGTCCCACCACGCCATCGTGACCAGGTCGCCGAACCACATGTGCGCCATCTCGTGCAGCACCGTCTCGGCGCGCCGCTCATAGGAAGCGCGGGTCACCTTCGACCGGAAGACGTAGTCCTCCAGGAACGTCACGGCGCCGGCGTTCTCCATCGCTCCTGCATTGAACTCGGGCACGAACAGCTGGTCGTACTTTCCGAACGCATAGGGCGTACCGAAGTTGGCATGGTAGAAGCCGAAGCCCTGCTTGGTCTCGGTGAAGAGCCGCTCGGCGTCCATGTAGCCGGCCAGTGACTTGCGGCAGAAGAGCCCCAGCGGGATGTCGCTGTGGTCATCGGAGTACACGTCGTCCCAGCGGGCGTAGGGCCCGGCGATCAGCGCCACCAGATAGGTGCTCATGCGGGGAGTGGCCTTGAAGGTGTGCTTCTTGGCCGCGCCGTCGTTGGCGACCTCGAATGTCGCGCCATTGGAGATCACCTCCCAGTGCGCCGGCGCGGTGACCGTGACATCGAAGGCCGCTTTGAGGTCGGGCTGGTCGAAGCACGCGAACATCCGCTTTGCGTCAGCGGTTTCGAACTGCGAGTAGAGGTACACCTCGTCGTCGACCGGGTCGACGAACCGGTGCAGACCTTCGCCGGTGTGCGAGTAGCGGCAGTCCGCGTCGACGACCAGGACGTTGTGGGCGGCCAGGCCGGTCAGTGCGATGCCGGCGGATTCGTCATAACCCGAGACGTCGATGGCCGCGCCGTTGAGCGTCGCGCTGTGGATGGTCTCGGCGGCGAGGTCGATGTAGGTGTCGGCGCCGGCGAGCGCCTCGAACTCCACAGTGGTGGTCGAGCGGAAGGTCTTCTCGCCCGGCTTTCCGGCACCGTCGGTCAGATCCAGGGAGATGCGATAGCTGTCCACGGTGATGAGAGCGGCGCGCTCGGCTGCCTGGTCGCGGGTCAGATTGGGAAGGGCCACGCCCGTCAACACTAGCCTCAACCCGGGAAGAGCGGACGGCCCTCCTCGGTTATGCCGTACGGAAGTCTGTTCTGACGCGTCACCACCGACGAGAGGACCGCAATGACCGATATGTCCGGGAAGTCCCGCGCCGATTTCTGGTTCGACCCGCTGTGCCCCTGGTGCTGGATCACCTCCCGGTGGATCCTCGAGGTGGAGAAGGTTCGCGACATCGACGTGAACTTCCACGTCATGAGCCTGGCGGTGCTCAACGAAGGCCGCGACCTGCCCGACGAGTACCAGGAGATGATGAAGAAGGCCTGGGGCCCGGTTCGCGTCGCGATCGCCGCGGAGCAGGCCAAAGGGGCCGACGTGCTCGGACCGCTGTACACCGCCATGGGCACCCGCATCCACAACCAGGACAACAAGGACTTCGAGCAGGTCATCAAGGAATCGCTGGACGAGGTCGGCCTGCCCGCCGAACTCGCCGAGGCGGCGACCTCGGAGTTCTACGATAAGGACCTGCGCGACAGCCACCACGCCGGCATGGATGCCGTCGGGGAGGACGTGGGCACCCCGACGATCCACGTCAACGGGGTGGCGTTCTTCGGTCCCGTTCTGTCGCGCATCCCGCGTGGCGAAGAGGCGGGCAGGCTGTGGGACGCGTCGGTGATCTTCGCCGCCTACCCCCACTTCTGGGAGCTCAAGCGCACCCGTACCGAGCCCCCCACGTTCGACTGAGGCCCCGCCGCCGGGCGCGGTCGCTGCCCGATTGTTTCCGACAGGTTGACTCGACTTGCGCGGCGGCAGTTTCGGCCTGACCGTTGTCCGGTGAGCCTGGCTGAGCCGACGACCGAAGGTACCTACGGCGACCGCGTCGTCGCGGTGGAGCCGGGCGGCAACGAACACATCGCCGAGGCGGACCGGCACGGCCGGCCGAGCCAGTTGTTCTGGACGTGGACGTCGCCGAACCTCGAATTCGCGACCATCTTCGTCGGCATGCTGGCGGTGCTGGCCTTCGGTATGACGTTCTGGCAGGCGGTCGCCGGCATCGTGGTCGGGACCGGCCTGGGCGCCGTCGCGCATTTCCTGCTCTCCGCCCGCGGGCCGCTGCACGGGGTGCCCCAGATGGTCATGGCGCGTTTGGCTTTCGGGTTCAGAGGCAACGCGGTGCCCGCGGTGTTGATGTCGATCACCGCCGGGGTCGGGTGGTTCGCCACCAACAGCGTCAGCGGCGCCTTCGCGTTGTCGACGCTGTTCGGTTTCGCGCCGCTGGTCGGACTGGTCATCATCGTGGCTGCGCAGACGGTGTTGGCGTTCTTCGGGCACAACCTGGTTCAGGCGTTCGAGCGGTTCTCGTTCCCGGTGCTGGCGGTGATCTTCCTCGCCGCGTCGGTCGCCATCTTCGCGCATGCCGACCTCGGCAACGCTGCGCCGGCCGCCGACGGGGTGGGCGGGCTGGGCGGCTTCCTGCTCACCGTCGGCACCTCCTTCGGTTACGCGGCGGGGTGGACGCCGTACGCCGCCGATTTCACGCGCTACCTACCGGCGTCGGTGTCACCGCGCCGCACCGGGTTCTTCGCCGCGGCAGGGCTGTTCACGGCATGTGTCGTGCTGGAGGTGGTCGGTGCGGCCTCGGTGACCACCGGTGCGGCGTCGCTGGCAGACCCCACCGGGTCGTTCACCGCAGAGCTGGCCTCGCCGTTGGCGAAGGCGACGCTGTTGGCGATCGCCGTCGGCGCGATCGCGGCCAACGCGATCAACGTGTACTCCGGGGCCATGGCGTTCGTGACCATCGGCATCCGGCTGCCCGCTCACGTCGCCCGCGCGCTGGTGACGGTGTTCTTCGGGGTGGCGGGCTTCCTGGTGGCGTGGTGGGCGCTACCCGACGCCGCGCACAGCTATGAGGCGTTTCTGTTGATCATCGCGTACTGGGTGGGACCGTGGCTCGGGGTGGTGTTCGCCGACCAGTACCTGCGGCGGGACCAACCGGTCGCCCACCTGCTCTATGACCGGTCCTACACGAACTGGGGAGGGCTGGCCGCGTTCGTCTTCGGGTTGGTGGCTTCCGTCGCGTTGTTCGCCAATCAGGAGAAGCTCGTCGGGGTGATCGCGACCGCCGTGCCTCAACTCGGTGACATCACGTTCTTCGTCGGCTTTGTCTTGGCTGCGGCGGGCTACATTGTGCTGTGTCGCAAAAAGCTGGCAGCGCAGACGGTATGACCTCGCACACCCAGATGCTCGACGTCGCGCTCGAGGAGGCCCGGAAAGGGTTGTCCGAGGGCGGCATCCCGATCGGAGCTGCGCTGTTCGCAGCCGACGGGACGCTGCTGGGCAGCGGCCACAACCAGCGGGTGCAGCTCGATGACCCGTCGCTGCACGCCGAGACCGACGCTTTCCGCAACGCGGGTCGGCAGCGCGGCTACCGCTCGACCGTCATGGTGACCACCTTGTCGCCCTGCTGGTACTGCAGCGGGCTGGTGCGCCAGTTCAACATCGGGGCGGTGGTCATCGGTGAGAGCCGCACGTTCACCGGTGGCCACGACTGGTTGGCCGAGCACGGTGTAGCGGTCTCCGTACTCGACGACGAGCGCTGCGTGACGATGATGGGGGAGTTCATCGCTGCCAACCCGGACCTGTGGGCGGAGGATATCGGTGAGTGACATTGCCACGGTGGATCTTTCCCGCTGGCGCAGCGGCGGGAGCAGTGCCGACGCGGTGGCCGCGGACGTCGACGCCGGCCTGCAGCGTGCGGGCTTCGTCCTCGTCACCGGGCACGGCGTAGACCCGTCCCTGACCGCCGGGGTGCGAGAGGCCGCGCGGGACTTCTTCGCTCTCGCCGAGGAGGTCAAGGCGGCGTATGCGGTGCGTGTAGGAGGGCACGGTTGGCTTGCGCCCGGCGCCGAGGCCAACGCCTACTCGGAGGGGACCGAGACACCTCCGGATTTGAAGGAGAGTTTCAGTCTGGGCGCCGAAACCGCCACCGGCGACGCGGACGTCGACCGGATCTGGTTCGCGCCGAACGTGTGGCCGGCCGAGGTGCCGCGCCTGCAGTCCCTGGTGACGAGGTACACGGCGGCGATGCGCGCGGTGTCCGATGACCTGCTGGCGCTGTTCTGCCACGCGCTGCAGCTCCCGCGCAACGTGTTCCGCGAACTGGCGAGCATGCCGACGTGGACGATGAACATCAACCACTACCCGCCGGTGAGTGTGGTGGGGGAGCCGCAACCGGGACAGTTCCGGATCGGTCCGCACACCGACTTCGGCACGGTGACGATCCTCGACCGTGAACCCGGCGCGGGTGGGCTGCAGGTGTATTCCGACACCGGTGGCTGGCAGGATGCGCCCTACGACCCGGCTGCGTTGACCGTCAACATCGGTGACCTGTTGGAGTACTGGAGTGGGCGGCGCTGGCCGTCGGGCCGGCATCGGGTGTTGCCGCCGCAGCCCGATGCCCCCGAGGAGGATCTGGTTTCGTTGATCTACTTCTACGAGGCCAACCACGATGCGCTGATCACTCCCTTGCAGCCGCCGATAGGCCGGGTGGCAGGCCTGCCGCCGGTCACGTCGGCAGACTTCATCAAAGAGCGCCTCGACGCCATCACGGTCGCCTAGCACCGAGGTCGCCAGCTGGTGCGGCGCGCCGCCGTGCCGACACGCGCGCTCGTGGAGAAAGGCCGGTGTGCCGATACGCACGGTTGCGGAGAAAGGTGGGGCAGTAGGGTAAGCGCCATGCGCGTCTACCTCGGGGCGGACCACGCCGGATACGAGCTCAAGCAGGCCATCATCGAGCATTTGAGGTCGACGGGCCACGAGCCCGTCGACTGCGGAGCGTTCAGCTACGACGCCGATGACGACTACCCGGCCTTCTGCATCGCGGCCGCGGAGAAGACCGTCGCCGACCCCGGCAGTCTGGGCATTGTGCTCGGCGGTTCAGGCAACGGTGAGCAGATCGCCGCGAACAAGGTGCCCGGCGCCCGCTGCGCACTGGCGTGGAGCACCGAAACCGCGTCGCTGGCGCGGGAGCACAACAACGCCCAACTCATCGGCATCGGCGGGCGCATGCACACCACCGAGGAAGCGCTCGCGATCGTCGACGCATTCGTGACCACCGCGTGGTCGGAGGCGCCCCGCCATCAACGACGGATCGACATTCTCGCCGACTACGAGAAGACACACGTCGCGCCACCGGTCCCCGGCGCCTGACCTCGTAACACTGTTTTCGGCCTCATGCCCGAGGGTCACACACTGCATCGGCTGGCTCGCCAGCACCAGCGCAGGTATGGGCGCATGCCGGTCACGGTGACCAGTCCGCAGGGTCGCTTCGTCGAAGGGGCAGCTGCGGTCAGCGGGCGCGCGTTTGCCAAGGCCAGCGCTTGGGGTAAGCACCTTTTCCATCACTACCAGGGCGGCCGCGTCGTGCATGTGCACCTCGGTCTCTACGGCGCGTTCACCGAGTGGCCGGTGCCCGCCAACGGAATCGAGCCCGACGCGGTCGGGCAGGTGCGGATGCGGATCATCGGCGCTGACTACGGCACCGATCTGCGCGGACCGACGGTCTGCGAGGTGATCGAGGAGCCGGACATCGCTGACGTGGTCGCGAAATTGGGCCCCGACCCATTGCGCAGTGATGCCGATCCGGAATTGGCGTGGCGACGGATCAGCAAGTCCCGCAGGAGTATCGGTGCTCTGCTGATGGACCAGACGGTCATCGCGGGCGTCGGCAATGTGTATCGCAGCGAGCTGCTGTTTCGTCATCGCGTCGACCCGATGAGGCCCGGCACCACCATCAGCGCAACCGAATTCGAGGCGATGTGGACCGATCTGGTCGCTCTGATGAAGATCGGCGTGCGCCGCGGCAAGATCGTCGTCGTGCGCGCCGAGCACGACCTCGGTGCACCGTCCTATCGCAAGGGCCGCCCACGCACCTACGTCTATCGGCGGGCCGGTGAACCGTGTCGGGTGTGCGGCGACCCGATTCGGACCACCGAGCTGGAGGGCCGAAACCTGTTCTGGTGTCCCACCTGCCAGGGCCCCGGATGAGGGAGCGCGCTCAGAACTCGAACCCGCCGAAATCTCCGCCGCCGAAGTCTCCGCCGCCGCCCCAGTCGCCGCCGCCGAAGTCCCCGCCGTCGCCACCGTCGAAACCGCCGCCGTCCTGACCAGCCGCCATGCCGTCCTGGAAGCCTTCGCCGTAGCCGTTCTCGAACCCTTGCGCGCCGTAGCCCACCCCGGCCATGCCGGAGAACAAGCTGCTGAACAGCAGCGCAGATCCCACACCCCAGGCGCCGGCGACCAGCGCCGGCTTCCACCACGGCTCCGAATACCATCCCGCGGGCACGGGACGCCCGGCCACCCGACCGCCCGGGTAGTAGTTCGGAGTGCGCTCCGAGGGCGCGGGTGAGGCCTCGATCTCGCGGCCCTCGAAGGCGATGCGGCGGTCCTCGGTGACGGTGCCGGCCGTGCGCTGACCCGACAGCGACTCGAGCTCCGGTCCGGGATCCATTCCCATCGCAGTTCGCGCGGCGCGGACGTAGTAGAGGCCTTCCATCGCGCTTTCCTTCGCCAGTTGGGCCTGGCGGGGCGTGGTGGCCTGCTCCATCTGTGACGACGCCGCGGTGTACCGCTCGGAGGCGTCGGCGAGTGCCTGCTTGGCAGCTCCATCTGTGGCCGAGAGCGCAAACACCTGACCACCGAGCCGCTCGATGACGCGGCGGGCGTCGGCCTGGGCGTCAGCAAGCGAGGTGGCGGTGCGTCGGCTCGACGCCTTCGACGACGCATAGACCGCAACGCCGATCGCAGCCACGACCAACAAGATCAAGATGAGCAGGGCGCCTTCCATGGCACTCAGCGTACCGACAGAATTCGGTCCGCTCTGGTGCGTGAGCTGCGATTTCAGTGGTGTGTGCGCAGAGCTGAACCACCGCGGCGGCAGTGGTGCACAGTTTAATAGTGCACAAGATAACTGTAATCACACATTTCGGTCTGGTAACAGTTGCGACAGGGGCGAGAATGGGATGCATCAAGCCTCTGAACTGCGAAGACGTGCTACAGGATGGACGGACGGATGTTTGCCATCGGCCGATGTCACTTTGCCAAATCTGTAGAAATTTGCGCATTGCGCTGATCGGCTTATTGCCATCGGCGTCAACCGTCGATATGGTGGAGTTCGCTGTTCACACCTTGAGCACAACGAAGCCGGAGACGTTCATGACTTACATCATTCTGATTGGCGCACTGTTAGCCGTGGCAGTGCTGTTTATGGCCATGGATGAGAAGTCGTACTGAGCGACGACAAGTGGTTTCAGTTATGCACGTGTGATTTGCTTGCTGCTGGCGCCCTTGATCAACCCGTACACGTCCGCATGCCGGTGGAGCGTCGGCCGCGCCAGGCGAATCGGGTAGTCACAACTTTCGAAGCAGCGCCGCCGCTCGGACCTCGTCATCCACGGTCAGCGCGATCTGCATGTCCGCCGTGGCCTCCGGACCGCGCCGGGTCCAGCGAAGGGTCACATCCTCGCCGTATTTGATCGGCCGGCGATACTCGATCACCGCCCGATAGGGGGGATCGACGAGGTCGGGCGCCAGCGGCGCCAGCTCGTGGATCGCGTGCCAGTAGGCGGTGTTGGTGACGTGTTCGAACAGATCGATATCCGTGCGCCGCAAGGGAAACGGCATCGTGTCGTCGGTCTGATCCGGGTTCTGCAGCCATGGTCGCCATTTGAGCCGGTGCTCGTTGGTCGTGGATCCGAACCGTTCCAGCAGGGTGTCAGTAGCCCGCTGCGGCGTCAGGGTTTTGGCGTTCATCGCTATCCAGAAGCCCTCGGTCTCGATATGACCGCCGTCGCTGCCATCCAGGTCGACCCGCATCGTGCACCACCGGAGTGACAACGCCGAGCACCACCGGCTGAACGACACCTCGTTGGGGAACTTCACCGGCTCGATCACGTCGATCACGGTGCGCTGCACGAGCCAGTGGGGATGCTGCTCGGCCTCGCCGGCGTCCACCAGGTTCTCTGCACCCACTTCCTGCAGGTATCGCGCCACCGAATCGAGCCTGAGCTCCAGATCGGCGCCGATGTCACCTGTGGCCACCCGCCACGCGGTCCGGTAGACGTAGCCGTCCGAGGGCGGCGGGCTCAGCCGATGGTCCACGTCGTTCAGGGGCATGAGGCGAAAGCCTACGGTCTGGCGAGCGCGTCGCCGCTCGGAGGTGAGGATGCGATTGCCACAAGGCATCCACGCTGCGAAAAGCTGTGCAGAAGGCGTTTTCGTGAGCCCGGCCCGGGTAGCACTGTGCTGGCCGGATATGACCCGTCCACAGAGGTTGACGCCACCTCGAGGAGGTACCTCGGCCCGTTTGGTGTCTGCACCCAGGGGTACTGCGAGACAATGACTTCTTTGTGGTTGGCCGACCGTGCCGAGGGAGCGTCACCGCCGGAACCGTTGGACGAAGACAAGCGCTCGGCAGACATCGTCGTGGTCGGCGCGGGGTTGACCGGGCTGATCACTGCCGTGCTGTTGGCACGCGCCGGCAAGGACGTCCTGGTGCTCGAGGCGCTGACCGTCGGTGCGGGCGCGACCGGCAACACCACCGCGAAGATCAGTCTGCTGCAGCACACCAAACTGTCCAAGATCGTCGGAAAACACGGCCCCAAGGTCGGGCGCCAGTACGTCGACGGCAACCGCGAGGGGATGGAATGGCTGGTGCAGCGCTGCGCGGAGCATGGATTGTCCGTGCAACGCGAAGACGCGCTCACCTATGCGCAGTCCGCCGAAGGTGTTCCGTCGGCGCGCGAAGAGCTCGAAGCCTGCCGGGCGGCCGGACTCGACGTCGACTGGGTCGACGACGCTGACGTGCCATTCCCGTTTCACGGTGGCGTCCGACTGCGCGACCAGGCGCAGTTCGATCCGATGCCGTTGCTGGACAGCCTGATCGTCGAGCTCGAGGAACATGGCGGACGGCTGGCGCAGGGTGTGCGGGTGCAGAAGGTGACCGGTCGAGGACAGGGACTGGCGATGCACGTGCGCACCTCTGCCGGTGACGAGTTCGAGGTTTCCGCCGGGCAGTGCGTGCTGGCCACGGGCATCCCGATCCTCGACCGCGGTGGCTTCTTCGCCCGGCTCAAACCGCAGCGCTCGTACTGTCTGGCCTACCAGGTGCCCGGGGACATCACCCGTGGCATGTACATCTCCGCCGATTCGCCGACCCGCTCGCTGCGGTACGCACCCACGGCCGACGGTGATCGGTTGATCGTCGGCGGCGCGGGTCATCCGGTGGGACAGCAGAAGGGCCCGGCGTCGTCGGTGCAGGAACTCGACGCGTGGGCCAAGCTGCACTTCCCGGGAGCGGTTCAGACGCACTTCTGGTCGGCCCAGGACTACAGCCCGATCGACGAATTGCCCTACGTAGGACCCATCCTGCCTGGCAACGACACGATCTTCGTGGCAACGGGCTTCGACAAGTGGGGGATGACCAACGGCACCGCCGCCGCCTTGGCGTTGACCAGCCGCATTCTCGGCGGGCGGATGGACTGGGCGCAGGCCTTCGCGAGCTGGAGCCCGCATGAGTTGTCCGGCATCCCCAAGGCCATGCAGATCAACGCCGAGGTCGGGCTGTACATGGCTCGAGGCTGGGTCACCCCGGTGACCAGGATCGGCAACCGGACCCCCGAGAGCGGGGGCGTGGTCAGTGGGCCACCGTGGAATCTGGAGGCGCGCAGCGTTGTCGACGGCGTCGAGCACCGGGTCTCACCGGTGTGCCCTCACCTCGGCGGCATCGTCAATTGGAACGACGCCGATCAGGCGTGGGAGTGCCCGTTGCATGGTTCCCGCTTCGCGCCGGACGGGACGTTGCTCGAAGGTCCGGCGACCCGGGATCTCACCGGTGCACCTGATTGAGCCTCAGCTGCGGACGTTTTCGCTCTCAACCCGGGTGACGTCACCGCCACCGGGGCCGTGGGAGCGGCCGATGTAGGCCTCACGGCGCATCCGCTCGACCATGTGCGGATAGTGCAGCTCGAACGCCGGGCGCTCCGAACGGATACGGGGCAGCTCGGTGAAGTTGTGCCGCGGCGGCGGGCAGCTGGTGGCCC